>PMIX01000279.1 GCA_003158395.1 Myxococcales bacterium
AGCGTGGCCTGGCTGGAGCAGCACCTGCAGGAATTCCCCGGAACCATCGTGGCCATCACCCACGATCGCTACTTCCTCGACAACGTGGCCGGCTGGATCTTGGAGCTGGACCGGGGCGAGGGCCTCCCGTGGAAAGGCAACTACTCGTCCTGGCTGGAGCAGAAGCGCAAACGTCTGGAGGCAGAGGAGAAGGCCGAGTCGGCAAGGCAGCGCACCCTGGCACGCGAGTTGGAGTGGGTGCGCGCCTCGCCGCGGGCACGTCAGGCCAAGTCCAAGGCCCGCTTGGCGGCCTACGAAGAGATGTTGGCGCAAGAGGCGCAGAAGCGCGAGGACACCGCGGAGATCAGCATTCCAGCCGGACCGCGGCTGGGCGACCTGGTGGTCAAGGCCGAGCACCTGCGCAAGGGCTACGGCGACAAATTGCTGATGGAGGATCTGACGTTCAACCTGCCTCGCGGCGGCATCGTGGGCATCATTGGGCCCAACGGCGCGGGCAAGACGACCCTGTTCCGCATGATCGTCGGCCAGGAGAAGCCCGACAGCGGCATTCTGCGCATCGGCGACACGGTCAAGCTGGCCTATGTCGATCAGTCGCGCGATGCCCTCCAGGGTGACAACACCGTGTACGACGAGATCGCGCAGGGCGCGGACTTCCTGGAGGTGGGCAAACGGCAGGTGAATGCGCGGGCCTACGTAGCGGACTTCAACTTCAGGGGAACCGATCAACAGAAGCGGGTCAAGGACCTGTCAGGCGGCGAACGCAACCGCGTGCACCTGGCCAAGCTGCTACGCAGCGGGGGCAATGTCCTCCTGCTCGACGAGCCGACCAATGATCTGGACGTGGACACCCTGCGCGCGCTGGAGGAGGCGCTGCTCGGGTTCGCCGGCTGCGTGGTGGTCATCAGCCACGACCGTTGGTTCCTCGACCGCATCGCCACCCACATGCTGGCCTTCGAGAGTGACAGCCAGGTTGTGTGGTTCGAAGGCAACTACCAGGACTACGAGGCCGACCGACGTCGCCGCTTGGGCGCTGACGCCGCCCAGCCGCACCGAATTCGATACAGAAAGCTGATACGCGGCTCGTAGGGACGAGGGGCTTTTCGTCTCTGCCCCTACATTTCAGCACGCCAGCAGTGCGATTTCGCACCCCGGCGCGAGAATGCTCGCCCGCATTTGCAGGCGGGCCGTCTTCCCGGTACGCTTGCAGCAATGATTCCTTATGCCGAATTTGAACGGGCCCTCACGCAATGGAAGATTCGTAGGGAAGGGGGGCAGGTGGCCGCGCAGGCCACGGAGGTCGCCTCGGGAGCCGTAGTAGGCGAGATGGCCCTTGCCAATGCCGAGCCTGGCCTGGACTCGGGGGAGGTTTCAAGTAGCCAGACGAACAGCGGTTCGGCCCTGGGCGACCACGAGCCTCAAACCTAGCACTACTGATTGAAATTCNNATTTCAATCAGTAGTGCTAGGCTCAAAAATAGGCGCGCACGCCCAGGCCGAGGTCGATGGTGAAGTCCAGCCACGGGATCCAGATGGCGGGCGCGATTTCCAGGTAGGCTTCGAGAAAGTTGGGGCGCCGGAACGTGGCCGCGATCCCGAGGGGGATGCGAGCGAGGACCACCACGTCGTGGCCAAGGTCGTTGGTTCCGTAGGGTGACACGATCAACCGGCCGCCCAGACCCACATACCAGTCGAGACGGTTCGTCATGTTGACGATGTTTTCTTGGTACAGGTAGTCCGCATGGACGCTGATGTTGTGGTGGAAATCGCCGCAGCGGTAGGTGTTCCCGTTCACATCCCTGCACTCGTAGTAGCCCCAGCCGCCAAACCCAAGCCCGAAGTCAAAGGCGTTGCCGCCCCCAAGAAAGGCCTTGGCCGTGATGGCGGTTGGCTCGCCAACCTGGAAGCCCAGGCCAAATCTGCGCGAGGTCCCAACCTCGGTTGCCTGGGCGCGGCCTGCGCCGGTGGACAGAATTGCTGCAGCGGCCAATGTGAGAAGAGCGAGACGTTTCATGGGGCAGCATCTTAGTACGTCTTCGCATCGATCGATCCCCGCATTTCCAACCTCGCCTCCTGTCGGTCAAGAGGATAAACATGGGGCGTCTTGCCCCCGCGCTCTGTCGCTATTACTCTGCTGCTGTCTTCATTGCTGGCCGGCAGCCTGCCAGCCTGTCGGCGCGGGCCTTCGGGCCCACCTGCCCAAGCGCCGGCGGTATCTTCTCCGCCCGCGATTCCTGCTCCCGCCGTCCGAGCCAAGACGCCGGCCGCGCCACCCAAGCCTGATCCTGATGCCTTGCCCGAAGCCGCTCCGGGACTACCCGCTGAACGTCGTGCCATCCAGGTCTTGGCCGGTGAAGAGCGGGTGGTCGACGCCGAGCAAGCCGCGCGGCGTGGTCTGACCCTGGTCGATCTGTCCGACGGATGGGCGCCCTATATCTTCCAGGACGGCAAGGCGGCCGACGGCGCCCTTCTGCCCAACCACTACCGGGCCGTGTTTGTCGGGCTGGCCAACGATCGCACCGACGGTGATGGGCAAGCCTTGCCCGCCGGCGAGCGGAACTACCTCGAGCTCTACGGCATCCCGCCTTCGCTCTCGGTGCTACGGGCGCGATTCCTCGCGGACTCTGCCCGCACCTGCGAGCCTCGTGTCGACAACGCCCGGTTGCTCGCGGTGGACAGCATCGAGACCTTCGGCCGTACCACGGAGAAGAAGAAAGCGGTCAGGCACCGGCAGCGAGGCCTGCGCCTGGAGGTTGCGCGTGCCAAGGCCGGTGTGGCGACCCTAGAGGAGTTGGCGGCTGCTGATCCTCGCCGCGCCGGCGAGGTGAAGTCCCACCTGCGGATGGAGGCCGAGCGCGCCGCCTTTGCCGAAGTGGAGAAACGCCTTGCTTGCGAGGGTTTGATGGACGTGGCCAAGCACCAGCCGGGCGAGTACGACACGCCCATGCGCTCGGCGGTTCTGGATTTCCAGCAGAAGAACGGCTTGTTGGCCCAGGCCGATCTGACCCGCGCCACCCTGGAGGCTATGGGCCAGCCCCTTCTGGCCAATGACTTCGCTACCTTGCGTAGGGTCCTGGCCGAGCGGGCGGCCCACGCGGGCAGCTTCGTCGAGGACGGAACCGCGCCACTTGCCATGCCTCCCACCAAGCGCGGCGAACCACGGGCGATTCCGACCTACCACACCGCCGACGGGAAGGCACTGCGTGTGCCGGACCTCGTGGGGCAAGCTACCGACGCCTCGATGGCGCGGCTGGGCCTGTCGTCGCCCGAGCACGCTCTCGCCTTCTTCCGCCGCCACCCAGAAAGCGACTTTCGCTGGCTGCGGGTCGCGGTGCGTTTCCCCGACCCGCCCGAATACTACGGCGCCAAGATGGACCTCATCGCGGAGATCGACCGCGGTGATGTCTGGTACGACTTCCCCTTTGACAACAAAGGGAACCGGGTACCGCAGCCGCGCAATCGCTACCCGACGTTCAACCTCTATGTGCGCTGGCGGGGCGAGAAAGTTCCCCTGGTCAGTTGGCGCACGACCATCGGAGGGTGGCGCTCCGAGCTCGCCGCCGACGGCCAAGAGTACTACCGCTTCAAGGATTCGGACGTGGGCAAGCGGGTGTGGCGGCACATCGTGTCTGCCCCGGTGTGGCTACCCCCGGCCAGCTCGCCCTTGGCGTCGATGGTGAAGACCAAGTGGGTCGCGGGCGCCTACCCCCGCGTGGTCAACTACGATGAAACCGGGCCAGGGTTTCTGTCGGCCTATGGCCTGGTGGCCGGCATCCACGAACAGGCCAAGCGGGGGGAAACCGGCGTGGCCTATTTCGACAACGGGATTCGCACCCACGGCTCGTTCGACTACCTGTCTCTGCGTGGCCGCTTCTCGCACGGCTGCCATCGCCTGTACAACAACCTGGCCGTGCGGCTATTCTCATTCGTGCTCATACACCGGCACGCCAAGGTGCTCGGGCCCGTGGCGCTCAATTTCCGACGCATCTTCTACTGGGACGGGGAGGTGTTCGAGATGCGCCTGCCCACGCGCGGCTTCTACTACGAGCTGGATCCTGCCCTGCCGGTCGAAACCCTGCAGGGCAACATCGTCGGCCAGGCAAAGCAGCCCGTGACGGGCTACGTTCGCAAGCCGGGTGTGATCTATACCGGTGGCAAGCCGCCCTCGCCACCCACCGGTCTGGAAAGCAAGGCGGGTGGCGAAGGCGACCGCGCCGACCCCAGCGCCGAGAGCAGCCCGCCGTGAAAGCTCGAGTGTTTTGCGGGACCTGCCTGGGGCTGTGGCTGGCCCTGGCGCCCAGTTGTCGCCGGTCACCCTTCGACCGGACGACAACTCCCGCGACCGGCCCTGCCTCGCCAACCGAGGTGGCACCTCTGCCCATGGAAGTGTTGCCGGAGCCGCCAGTGCGCCAGGGGGAGTCGGCCGACACCTTGATCGAGGCTGTGGTTGACGCAGTCCCTATCACCGATACCGCGAATGCCGAGGACGATCTGCAGTCCGAGGAGCCAGAAGCGAACCCCTCGTCGGAAAACGTGACCCTGACCCTGTCCGTCAGCCCGCCTGTCACGGCGTTGGTCATGTGGGGTAGCAAGCAGGTCGCGCGCGTTGTGCCCGGCGCGCGGACGGTCCAAGTGCAGCGACCGCGCAACATGGGCCCGCTTGACCTCGACATTCGCGCCGAGGGTTTTCTGCCCTACCACACCCGCCTCTATTCCGATCGGAATGACAAGGTGAGTGTGCGCTTGGTGCGTCCGGGAGAGGCGCCGAGCCTTCTCGGCTTTCGCAGCTCGGTCGCGGCTGCGGCGGCAAGGGACAAGACGAAGTAGCCCCCTGACGGTGACCAGCAACCGTCCGCACTATTCGTGGATCTGGGAGCCGCCATGGACTGGGGGGTGGAAACCCATAGGCGTTAAGCGGATCAATGGCGGAATGAAACGGCCATTCGNNGGGTCACCCCTCTCCCTTTCGGGATCGTCCTTACCCAGCTCTTCCGGCGCAATTCCGCCGCTTAATGCCTATGGGGGGAAGGCCCCACGCGCCTTGGGCGTTATCGGCTTGATCCACCGTCGTGGTGGCCGGTTGCTCGGCCTCGCTCTGCCGGGGCTACCGGCGCCGACGGGGCGCAAGGGGCTTGCTGCTGCGCCGGCTTCCTGGCCGGGGCCGCTTCGCGCGCGGGGCTGGTTGCGTACCGCCGCTGGGGCTGGGCTCGGCGGCCGGCGGCGCGGATTGGTCAGGCGGTTGCCGCTTGTTTTCTATTCCCTCGAGGCGCTCCCGCAGACGGGTCGACTCGCCGCTCAGTCGTTCGACCTCCTCGGAAAGCTTGCGCAACTTCTCCTCCGGGGTTCCCTTCTCGCGCAGCTCACTGATCGCTTCGCGCATGCGTCGCTTGGCGCGGCCATCCAGCTCGGCGTGAAGGGCGATCTCGAGGGCGGGCACGGCGCGTCCGTCGGCCAAGGCGGCCAGCGCCGAGGCCGCCTCCATGCGCACGCGGAAGTCAGGGTCGCAAAGCCAGCCTTCGATGCGTTCGCGGGCGCGCCTCATGTGCAGGGTTCCCTCGGCCAAGCGGGCGAGGGCGGCCACGGCGGCGCGGCGCGCGTAGATGGACGCGCCGGACGCGAAGGCAGCCTCCACCAGAGGCAGCGCCGCCTCATCCCCCGTGGCGCCCAGCCCTTCGATGGCGCGGGATCGAATCACATCCTGGAACGAGCTACGCGAGAGCACGCTGGAAAGCACAGCAACCGCGCGGGGCGAGCGCGTGCGGCCCAGGGCCAAGGCGGCCGCCGCTTCGACAAAGCAGCTCGCGTCGCCCCCGACCACCCAGGCTTCGAGAAGCTCAGCCGCACGCTGGTTGCCGGCCGCGTGGGTCACCACGAATTCACCGAGCGCGGCGGCCACCGCGCGCCGCACGCGAGGGTTTTCCTGGGTGCGGGCCCGCAGCAAGGCATCCAGCGCATCCTGCCGCCGGGTCTTGCCGAGGGCGGTCGCTGCGGCGGCGCGCACAGCCCAGAATGAGTCGCCTTCTAGGGCCGCGGCGAGGGCCGCGATGGATGCGGGCTCGGGCAAATCGGCGAGAGCACGTGCAGCCAGTACGCGGTCGACACCCAGAAGCCCGGCTTGCAGTTGTCGCTCCCACAGGGCGCGCGGCTTCTTCAGCTTGATACTCTTGAGCACCACGTCGCCGGGATCGAAGATGACCTGGGTGGGGCGGGCAGCCAAGTGGAACTCGAAAGCGTGGCTCCGCTGGCTCATCTCGACGCCTTCCTCGTGCTCCCCGCCTTCCACTTCGAAGCGAACCCGGGTGGCAAATCGTTGCGGGCGATCGCCGGATTGCTTCTGCTCCACGCGGAGGGTGCCCACCTTCTTGTCCGCGTCCCATTCCCAGGTGCCCTCGAGTTCGGGGTGGCCGGGGCTGCCGACCCATTGATCGAAGAACCAGTCCAGGTTGCGGCTGGTGGCCTCCTCGATGGCACGCACCAAGTCGCGCGTCTCGACCGAGCCCCGCGCGTGCCGCTCGGCGTACAGCCGGAGTGCGTGCCAGAAGTTGTCTTCGCCCAGTTCGTGGCGAAGCATGTGCAGCACGCGACCGCCCTTTTCGTACAGGTGCCGATCNNCGCCCGCGCGTGTGCTCGCGCCATACGTATTCAAAGTAGGTGGCGAAGCCCTCGTTCAGCCAGGCCTCGGGCCATTCGCGGCAAGTGAGCAGATCGCCCCACCACTGGTGGGCCAGCTCGTGGGACACCAAGGACTCGACGTCGTGGTCGAGCGCGGCTCGTGCGTCGAGCAGTGCCTCGGAGGTGAGGGTGGTGGCGGTGGTGTTCTCCATGCCGCCGAAGATGAAGTCATGCACGAAGACCTGGCTGTAGCGGCGGTGCGGATAGGCGACGCCAATCCGCCGCGAGAAGAAGTCGATCATCTCGGGCGTGCGGCCGAGGCTGCGACGGGTGTCCTCTTCGCGGCCCTTGGGCGCGTAGTAATAGACGTCAGCCCCGGTCTCCGGCGCGCGGTCTTTCAGTTCCGTGAATGAGCCACACACCAGGGTCACCAGATAGGGCGGATGGGGCAGGTCGAGGACGTAGTGCCAGCGCGTGCGGCCGTCGGGCAAGTCGCTCTTGTCAGCCAGGTCGCCGTTGGAAAGGACGGTCACGCCCGCCGGCACCGTACAGAAGACCTCACTGGCGGCCTTTTCCACCGGAAGATCGACGCAGGGCCAGTAGAAGCGCGAGTCATCATCCTGACCTTGGCTCCAGCATTCCAGCGCACGGTCCGGGTGGGCCTGGTCAGGCCCGACGAAGTAGAGACCCCGCCGCGGCTTGCAGCGGTAGTCAACCGCCAGGCTGAACTGTTCGCCGCGTGCGAATGTTCGGCCAAGCGCGATGCGCAGGCATTCGCCGTCGTAGTCCACGCCGGACACCGGCTGCCCGTCGAGGCTCACCCCCTCGATGGTCATTTCTACCGCGTTCAGCTCAACCTTGTCCAGGCCATCCCGGCGCGCGGTCAGGCTGAGGTGCGACTGACCGCGCAGGCTGCGCGCCGCGAGGTCGGGTTCGAAGTTCAGCCGGACATGGCTGACCGCGACGGGGCGGTCGGGAACATAGTGGGTGGCGGTACCGGGCGGCGCGAACGGTCTGGGCATAGGGATGGGGCCTCCGAAGGGTGGCTGACGTTAGCGCGAAAGCGAGGGCGTTTGCCACTTCACGCTTGCTATATCTCGGTCAATGAATGCGAATCGGAAACCGGTTCGGCACAGCGCCCTCATGCCAGGCGTATCGCCGGCCGAGGTCTATGCCGTGGTGGTCGATTTTCCTGCGTATCCGCGCTTGTTCCCGGAGATCAAGCAGGCGCGCGTTCTGCGCGCCCAGGCTGGCAAAGTGCGCGCGGAGTTCCGCGGGAATCTGGTGCTGCCGTTTCGCTACGTGCTTGACCTGGACTGCGACGCGCAGGCGGGAATCGTCACGTGGCGCACCGTCGAGGGCGAGGTGGTGAAGAACTCGACGGGTGGCTGGCGCATCGCAGCCGAGGCGGACGGGACGCGGGTGGACTACGAGGTGGCCCTGCAGATCGATGCGCCCGTTCCGGGGTTCCTGCTCCGCAAGATTACCGATGGCCTGGTCACCCTGTCCCTGCCTGCGATGTTTGCGTCGATAGAACGCGAAGTCGGGAGAAGAAGATAGCTAACCAAGCAGCAGGCGATCGCGGTCGATGTGGGCCACCATACGCGCGAGACGTCCGTCAGCCTCGATGGTGCCGAGGAGGTCACAGGCCACGCGCGTGTAGGTCGGCCGATCGATCTCGCCCACCAGGAGCCGAGTGCGCAGAAACACGAATGCCGTTTGCGCCACATCGGACAGGCAGTACTGGCGCAGGATCTCGATCTGGCCGGCGCGATACAGGCCCTCGACTTGGCTGCCGTCCAGGCCTTCCTCTTTTCCAGGCAGCCCGATGAGACGAGCGGCACCGTGCAGGGAGCTCATGCGGGCGGCGCCAAAATCGGCGAGGAAGTCGCCCAGGTCCCAATGTCCTTCGGCGCTGAAGCGATAGCGGAAGCCAGGCTCGCGATAGTACCAAGGCAGGCTGATGCCGTGGCGGAGACTGCGCAGAATCAGCACGGGGAGGTCGAATCCGCGTCCATTCCAGGTCACCACGCGGGGCTTCCACTTAGCCATGAAGTCGGCGAAATCGGAGAGCATGCCCTCCTCATCCTTGGCCTCGCCGATGGTGCCCATCTTCTTGCACGCCATATGCTCGTCCAACCACATGACCCCGATGACCACGGGCTTGCATGCGTAGAGCGGCGGGAAGGGACGCTCCATGCCTGGCGTAGGCTGTGGCGGCGTATAGAGATCCACGTCGGGAATGGTCTCGATGTCGAGCACGAGATGCGTTAGGGCTGACATAGCAGGCTGGATTGTACCCAGGCTCGTCCTCTCCGGCCGTGGCTATTGATCGTGCACCCTGCATTCCAACCGGCTACTGTGAAGACAGAGGCCATGGCGACACGGGACCTGGATAAGCCTCCAGAGCCGGAAGGGACAGGAGCGCCAGCGCATTCCTTGCGTCAGGTGCGTGCGGCCCAGCTCCGTGCCCGGGCCACCCGTTGGGCCATCGGCAAGTCGGCATTTGGGACGGTCTTCCTCATTGGCGCCTTGGCCTACGCCCTCGGGCCCGATCGACACCTGCCCTCCAGCCGGCTGTGGATGGCGCTGCTGGTGGTGCTGTCAACCTTCAACGTAGGACTGGGGCTGCGCACGTTTTCGCGGGTAAGGCGTCGGGCCCGGCGTTCCTGGCTTGTCGCCACGATTATCTGGGGCCTTTTGGCCACGGGCTTGTTGCGCATTCTGCTTGCGAGGTAGAAGAACCGTCGGCACTTCTGCCACGCAGGGATGCCAGTGCGCTAGAAGGCTGCAAACGCCATCGCGCCCACACCGCCAGGCGAGAATACTGGGGCGAACTGGAGAGAAGAGCCACGGGCGTCAGCGGTCGCGCCAGAAGGACGCGGCCGGTAGCCACGATAGAAGAAGACGGCTGAGGTCGCCAGCAGCACGCCTCCGGCCGCGTATCCGATCCACTGGTATTTTTGGTATCTGTCACCATCGGCCTTGGTCTGCGCCATCCAGGCGTCGGTTACCGGATCAACTGGGTCAGCTTGCTTTCCGCTTTTGTCGCAAAGACCCGTCGTCGAGATTGCACCCGTGGACGTCTTGGTGCAGGTGAAGCGCCGAAAGGGATCGAGCCGGTTGTTGGCATCGGCGACGAGAAGGCTATAGCGGATCCCGACTGCGATCCCAGCCACGCCACCGGCCAGTGAGAGCCAGGCCGGCACGCGGTCGCTGAGCCGACTTTCGCTTGTGCTGATCACTTCCACCTTGGCGGCCTCCCTGGGCTCGGCCGCGGCTGTAGGTTCCGCCCCAGGTGCTGCAGCCTTTGGCGTCTCCACCCGGGCTGGCGCCTCCGCCGCCAACTCGATCGCGACGTCTCTGGTGTCGCCGGAACCCAGGACGACACTCTTCTTGGCCGGCAAATAGCCCGGCTTGCTCATTGTGATCTCGTGCTTGCCTGGGGCCACGTTCGCGATGGTGAGCCGGCCTGACCCCATGACCCCGGCGCCGACCCCGTCGATGGCCACGTCGGCGCCCACCACGCCGCCCTGAACATGGACGGTGCCAGGCAACGACTGGCCGGTCAGTGTGGCGATCCACTTCTGCACTGGCGCGTGCAGGGCTGAGCCACTCGACTGCGCGCGACTCAGCTGATCCGCGGTCCACGATTCGACGACCTCTCTGTCGGCATCAAACAGCTTGAGGGTTACGTTGTAGGCGTCGGAACCAGCTTTCTTCACCGAGCCGAAGATCAGGCGCGAGGCGCCCAGGCTCTTGGCAGCCTGGGCCATGCATGCAGGCGCCTCGTCAGGACAGGAGAACACCAGTTTGACCTCGACAAGATCGCGGCCTTGAACCAAGCGATAGCCGGACGTCGTCGACATACGCTGGCGGAGCGCATCGGTCGCCCCAACCGCCACCGAGTCGGGTACGCCCTCGCTGGCCTCGAGGCCCAGGACAGCCACCGTGACGTTGTCGCCGGCAAGGGCATGGCCGCTCGAGAAGAGTGTGGCCGCGCCAAAGCCGGCCATAAGGGACGTTAGGAAGAAAGCCCGAACCCATGGATTCTTCATGCCAACACGATGTTTTCCCAGGGGCCGTCCCTTGTCAATGATTAGGGCCTCTTGTCCATGGGCGGCTCGCTGGTGGCACTCGACCGTGTTAGCGTATCCCCTGGCGGCAAGCACCATGCGGATCGGCGTATCGGCCAAGATATTTCTCGCGTACGCCGTCCTCTTGAGCGTTTTCGGCGCAAACAGTCTCTTTACCCTGCTCTATCTGCACCGCGGGCGTCAGGAGCTGGCGGCCAACCAGCGTCGGCTGGAGGTCCAGGTTGCCGTCGACGCGGCTTTGCGCTCGCTGGAAGACTTCACGCGTTCCCGTTCCAACGACAGCACCGGCGTTCCGCAGGGCCTGACCAGCCGAGTCGCGGCGCAGAATGGCATCGCCTCCGCGCGGCAGAACCTACGCGATGCCCTTGTGGCCGTCGACCAATACCTGAACGAGGAACCCAATCCCCGGCGGCGCAACGAGTTCGAGGACTATCGCCGGCAGATCGTGGGGATGGAGGCGCGTGTCGTGGCGGTGGCTGCCGACCTGGGCGCCAGCGATCCGACTGCCGGCGAGGATGCCGGCCATCAGGCCGATCGCAGCCTCGCCAACCTCCTGTCCATCTTCCATCGGCTCAAGAGCAACCTGCGTGGCCGCGGTAACCAGATCGCTGCGGAACTCTCGAACAACGAGCGTCGCGCAGTGGACGTCGCTCTCCTGCTGACAGGCCTGGGCTTGATTCTCGCGGTTGCGGCCGCACTGCTGGTCCTACGAACTTTGTGGCCACTGCGCGTGTTGCGTGAGCATGCCCGCCAGATCGCGGGTGGCGACTACGGGCGCCGTACGGACGTTCGTTCGCGCGACGAGATCGGCGACCTGGCCCGCGAGTTCAACGCCATGGCTCACGCCATCGAGGAACGCGAGCACAGACTGATTCGCTCGGAACGTCTGGCCACCGTGGGTCGCATGGCCGCGCATATCACGCACGAGATTCGCAACCCGTTGGCCTCGGTCGGGCTCTATCTGGAGCTGCTTTCCGACGAGATTGGGGCAGACAACCCTGAGGCGCGCCGTTTGGTCAAGTCGTTGTCCAGCGAGGTCGACCGGCTGAGCGAAATCACGGAAACCTATCTGCGCTTCGTACGGCTTCCCAAACCCAAGCTCGAGCGCGAGGATCTGGGCGCCCTGGCCAGCTCGGTCATGGAGTTTTCGCGCGGCGAGCTATCCCTGGCCCGCATCGAGTTGGATCTGGCTATCGCTCCTGGGCTGCCCGAAGTGGCGGCTGACGAGAGTCAGATTCGGCAGGCCCTCTTGAACCTGGTCCGCAACGCCAAGGAGGCGATGCCAGAAGGCGGCCGCATCCGCGTGGAGGTTGGCACCGTCGACTCTGGATGGGTGCGGCTGGCCGTCGGCGACAGCGGTGCTGGTATCAGTCCGGAGAACCTGGGCAAAATCTTCGATCCCTTCTTCTCCACAAAGGAAAAGGGCACCGGCCTGGGACTGGCCCTGGTGCAACAGATCGTAAGCGACCACGGCGGCCGCATCGAGGTGGATCTGCCTCCCACGGGCGGAACCACCTTTGCCATCTTGCTGCCGCCAGCGGCGCGTTCGGATCTCGCCCCGCGTGGCAGCTTGGCCGGCACCATCGAAAAAAACCGCGGCGATGCGGCGGACGCAGGGGCGGGCAACGACGTGGTACGATAGGGTCATGGCCACCGACGAGGGTTCCAGCCGAGGAGATGAAGTTCCCAAGGACGTGTACGACGACTACGACGCCTTTCTCAAGCGGGCGATTCGCGAGTACTACGACCGCGGCTGGAAAAGCCGCAAGGGCAACTTTATTGCCCTGGTCATTGCTTCGGGGCAGATGGCATCCATGGCCAAGGACTCCGTGGCGGACGGCTCGGGCTTGAAGAAGGCGGCCATCGGCGCGGCCAGCGTGGTCGCTTTGCGCTTGGCCTGGCGCTATTTCTTGGCGGGACCGCTGGGCGTGATCGTGGGCGTCGCTGCCCTTGGCTCGGCGGTGGCGTACCTGGGCAGGCACCAGAAGGAGGTCACCGGCAAGATCCAGTCGTATCGGACCCTGGTCAGTGAGACGCGAACCCGCTTCGAGGACATCCAGGGCGGTTATCGCGCCGGTCGCTACGACCAGGCGGGCCGCAATCTCATGGTAGACGGACTTCTGCAGCAGTTCTTGAGGCAGGTCGACGAGGGCTAGCCCAGCATAACCGACTTCATCCCCCCACTCGCAAACCGCACCAGCATGCTCGAGCGTAGAACGGTTTCCACCTTGCCGCGGCCAAATTCCGGGTGCCAAATGACCTCACCGACTTTGTAGCGCTCGCGTGGGTTGAAGGTGCGCACGTCGGCAACTTCCGCTAGCTCGCGGCCCAAGGCGCGCAGCTCTTCGGCCTTCTGCTCCGCCCTTCGTGCGGCCTCGCTTTCCTGGGGCGAGGCGGAGCGCGCAGGACCTTCGGGTGCAGAGACCTTGCGCGCGGGTGTGGTGCGGTAGTTGTGCCGGTTGCCACAGGCCTGGCAGACGACCTGCTTGGGTACCGCCCCTACCATCGCCACAATGTTGTGGGTGGTCAGCCCATCACAGGGACCGCACCAGGCATCAACGTCGCCGCCCACGCGGAAGGTCCCCGCTGCTGCGCCACCGGTCCGACTGTCACTGCGCCAGGAAACGCCAGTGATTCGCCGCTCTTCGACCTCCGACGGGCCGGAGCCGTGGCGATCACCCGTGGGTCCGGAGGCGATGGTGCCGATCCGGGGCAGGAGCGAGGCCAAGCGACGCAGGTCAGTAACCCGCCGCCCGAGCTTCCGTTCGATGAGCACGCGCTCGCTCTCCGGGACGGCCACGCAAAGATCACGGTAGTTCTGTGACAAGCGCTCGACCGCCAAGTGAGCGGAGGTCACCACATCGCGCTCCTCGGTGCGCTCCTGGGCGGAGTGAACCAGCAGCGCGACTTCTCGAATCTCCTCGGTCAGGTTGTCCAGGGCTGAACTCATTTCTCTTCCTGGTCACTTCCTCCCATGGACGCGGCCGGAAAACAACTGGCCCAGAAAGATTGGCCCAGAGCTTGATTGCGTCGAGAACAAAGGACGTCTAACATGCGACTCGCTTTTGCCCCCCTGGAGCCATCAACCATGCGTACCACGCCAATCGTTGTCCTTGGTCTTGCTGTTTCCCTGTCTTCGACAGCCAGCGCGCAGTTTGCGTTCCCTCCAGCCCCCCCTCCGGTAGCCCCGACGGCCAGTACCCCGGCAGCCCCGCCCGCAGCAGCGCCGGTGGCTGCTCCGGCTCCCGCGCCGCTCGCCGCGCCTTTGGCAGCGCCTCCGCCACCGCCAGCGGCGCCTGCGTCGGAGCCCATGGCCGTGCCCGTCCCGGCCGTCGCACCCATAGCAGCTCCGCCCGCCGTCGCCAGCGCGCCTGCTGCCACCGAGGGGGAAACGGATGACCGGCCACGCGGCTTCGTCCCGCAGAACTCCCTGGCTGGTTCGGTGGGCCTTCTGCGCATGGGCACGGCTGAGGTTGGCCGCCTGTGGCAGCTTCGGTTGGGCCTCCACGGCGAGTACTTCAAAGCCACCAAGATGTTGGTTGAGAATAGCGAGCTCAGGAATGGCGGTGACACCGACACCCGCTTCCAGGGTGCGCTGACCTTTGGGCTTACGCCGCTCGAATTCATGGAGATTTTCGGTGCGGTGTTGGGCTCGAGCAACAGGAACACGCGCTGCCTCAAGGCCAGCCAGACCCAGTGCGTCTCTGAGGATGGCCGGACCGACCCCGACATCATCAAGGCGTTTGGCGACCTGGTCCTCGGGACCAAGTTGGCCTATGCGCTGCCCAGCGGCTTCAGCTTGGGCGGCGAGCTGGGCCTACGCTTCATGTCGTCGGTGAGTGGGCTGACCTTCAGCGGCGATTCGACCTCGGTGTGGCTCACGGCCCTTGCGAGCTGGAACTTCCAGGCTGTCGAGCCGAAGCTACCCCTACGTGCTCACCTGAACGTGGGCATGTACTTCGACAATTCCTATGGCCTTGCCCAATACGATGAAAGTACCACCCTAGTCTCCCGCTACGTTTCTTCCTTTGGGTATGGTCTGGGGAAGGATCGCTTTCGGCTCGCGCTTGGTCTTGATGCCCCGGTGGCTGACTTGGTTGAGGGCCTATCGTTGCGTCCCATGGCAGAGTATCACTTCGAATACGTCACGGCCGACGGGGACTCCCATTTCGCCGGCTACGGTGGTCCGGCGTGCGTTCCGTCGGCGACCGTGACCTGCCGGAACAATAGGGGTCAGATGTGGCTGACCCTGGGCC
>PMIX01000447.1 GCA_003158395.1 Myxococcales bacterium
GGGCAGGGTGGCCAGCTCGTACGCACGATCTTCGAGATGATCACCACAGCTGCAGGCGTGATCTGGCTCTATCCGTCGGGCGCGCCCTTGCTGTTGACCCTGGTGGGGCTGATGCTGGTCTTGCCGCTCGCCAGCCAGCCGGCGCTGGTGGAACGGGATTTGCGCATGCGCGGTCACGCCGGCGGCCTGGCGCGTTTCTATCTGGACGCACTCCTGGGCCTCTCGGCAATTCGTGCGCACACGGCAGAGCCTGCCCTGCGCGCCGAGCACGGCGGCCGTCTGCGCGAGTGGGCACGCGCGGCTCGGGACGCCACGCGCTTGGCCGTCCTGATCGACACCGCACAGGGCTTGCTCGGATTCGGTCTGGCGGCAATTGTAGTCTTCCGCTACCTGGTGTCAGCCTCCGGCTCGGGCTGGGCGATCTTGATCGTTTATTGGGTCTTCATGCTGCCATCCTTGGGTCAGGAGATCGCGTTCCTGATCCAGCAATACCCGCAGCATCGCAATGTCACCCTGCGCCTGTTGGAGCCGCTGGGCGCGCCAGAGAGCCCAGTCGAAGCGGAGGACCGATCCCTCCCCGAGTCGGCGGCGGCCGGGGTTGCGGTGGATCTGCGCGACGTGCGCGTGAAAGCGGCGGGCAACGAGATCCTGGCGGTTGACAAGCTGAGCTTCGCCGCCGGCGAGCATGTGGCGATTGTGGGTTCCTCGGGCGCGGGCAAGTCCAGCCTGGTCGGCCTGCTGCTGGGCTGGTATCGGCCGGACGTCGGCGCGGTGCGGGTCGATGGCAAGGATCTGCGCGGGCGTTGGCTAGACGAGCTGCGGCGCCAGACCCTATGGGTCGATCCCGCGGTCCAGTTGTGGAACCGATCGTTGCTGGAGAATCTCCGCTTCGGCAGCGACGGTGGACATCGGGCGGTGGGCGACGCGGTGGAGGCCGCGCAGCTCGATGAAGTGCTCGCCCGCCTGCCCATGGGCCTGCAGACGCCTCTGGGAGCAGGAGGGGCCCTGCTTTCGGGCGGCGAGGGCCAGCGGGTGCGGCTGGGGCGCGCCATCTGCCGGGGTGCGGCCCGCCTGGTGATCTTCGACGAGCCCTTCTGCGGACTCGAGCGTTCGCGCCGCGAAGACCTGCTCCACGCCGCACGCGCGCGCTGGGCGCCGGCAACGTTCCTTTGCATCACCCACGACATCAGCCAGACCCTGGACTTTCCCCGGGTGCTGGTCGTGGACCAGGGGCGAGTGGTGGAGGACGGCGCGCCGAAACGACTGGCTGGCCAGGCGGACACGCGCTACGCGCACTTGCTGGCGGCTGAGGTGCGGGCGCGGGCGCGTTTGGACGGCCCGGAGTGGCGGCATTTGCGCATGGACAAGGGACAGATTGAGGAGCGCGCACCGTCGCGCGTGCAGGGAGAGCACGTGTGAGCGCCCGGGACCAGACCACAGGCTCTGCCGCGCGTGTGAGCCCTGCGTCCGCAGCGTGGCCGGCCGGCAGGCTGGGCGAGGCTCTGCTGGCCGTCGCCGAGCGCCTCTTGCCCCAGCGACGGGCGCCGCGACTCAGCGATCCCCCAGCCGACATTGCCGATGGTCCCGCACTCTCCGGTTTCGTGGAGGATGCCGCCTATCAGGTCGGGCTGGAAGTCGAGGCGGTGGACGCGCGGGTCGTGACGGTGCGTGGGCTGCTGGCCGAGGGAGGCCCTGTGCTGGTCGCCCATCTGGACTCGGCCGCGGGAAAGTCGCAGTTCTTGGTCCTGCTGGCCTGCGATCGGCGCGGCGCTGTGGCCGAGGTTCTGGGCGCCGACCGAGGCGTGCATCGCCTTGCTGCGGCCGAGATAGACGCCTGGCTCGACCATGAGAAGCGCGGGCCGGACGGGGCGGCTTTTGCGCGTTTCTGTTCGGCCGCAGGCCTCGCGTCTCGCGATGCAGAGAAGGCGCAGCGGATCCTGGGAAGCGGCGCCGGGCCCGGCCGACCGGCTGTTGGCTGGGCGCTTCACCCGGCTGTCAGTCGCCTTGCCGAGCGGCTCCAGCAATCAGGTGCCAGCCGGGTGGTGGGCACCGCTCTGGTTTCGTATCTGGTCGGCTTCGCGCTCATGGTGGGCTCGTGGTGGCTGCTCGGCGCGGCGGCGCTGCAGGGCCATTTGGAACAGGGCTGGCTTTGGGCGTGGGCCATGTTGCTGCTGACTTTCGTGGCCTGCCGAGGAAGCGGGGCGTGGGCAGCCGGCCGTCTGGCTGTGCACGTGGGCGGACTGGTGCGCGAACGGTTGCTGGAAGGCATCCTCCGCCTGCCCGCCGACCAGGTGCGGGTCCAGGGGGTCGGGCACCTGCTCGGAACCGTGCTGGAGGCTGATGCCCTGGATGCCTTCGCGCGCACCGGTGGGCCTGTGTTGTTCGCCGACGCGTTCCAGCTCTCGTTTGGCGCCGTGGTGTTGGTGCTGGGGGCGGCACCCATCCTTCACCTCGCCCTGCTGGTCGGCTGGCTGCTCTTGGCCGCGGGACTGGTCCGCCGTCTCTACCGCCGGCTGCTCGACTGGGCCGACGCGCGCATGGCGCTCACCGACGAGCTGGTGGAGACCATGGTGGGCTATCGAACCTTGGCAGCGCAACAGCCGGCCGCCCAGCAACAGGAAGGCGAGGACCGGGGGCTGGCCGTCTACGCCCGCAAGCAAGCTGCCCTCGACAGCGAGATGGCGCGCCTGTCCGTGCTCCTGCCACGGGGCTGGCTGGTAGTCGGTGTGGCGGCGCTTGCCCCCGGCTTTGCAGCCGGCTCGGTGCCGAGCGGGCCGCTGGCGGTCAGTTTGGGCGGCGTACTGTTGGTCTATCTGGCCTTCCGCCGCGTCGCCCTGGAGACAGGGCCGGGTCTGGCAGCGGCTTTCCTTGGGTGGGGACGCACGCGGTCTCTTTTCAAGGCAGCGTCCCAGAAACATGAAGGCGCCGAGAACGTAGCGGTGTTGTCCATGGACGTGGACGAGGCGAGCGCAGGCAGGCGCGGGCTGCTGGTCGGCCGCGACGTGAGCTTCAGCTACCCGGGCCGGCTGGATCCGGTGCTGCGAGGGTGCAACATCGAGATCTGGCGCCGACAGCGCATTCTCCTTGAAGGAGCATCGGGCTCGGGCAAGTCGACTCTGGGGGCCCTTCTGTGCGGGCTGCGCCAGCCTTCGGGCGGCTTGTTGCTGCTGGGCGGATTCGACCATCACAGCCTGCGCCCCGAGCGCTGGCGGCAACGCGCCGTCGGAGTCCCCCAGAGCCACGAGAACCACATCTTGTCTGCGCCGCTGTTGTTCAACATCGCGATGGCCCGGCGCTGGCCGCCGTGCCGGGAAGACGAACAGGAGATCGGGTCGATCTGTCGCGAGTTGGGCCTCTCGGATCTGATTGCGCGCATGCCAGGAGGGCTGCAACAAATGGTGGGGGACAGTGGTTGGCAGCTTTCACAAGGCGAGCGCAGCCGCGTCTGCGTGGCGCGGGCTCTCCTGCAGCAAGCAGACTTGCGCGTTCTCGACGAAAGCTTTGCCACGCTCGATCCTGAGACCCTGGACCAGGTGCTCGAGTGCGTAGTTCGACGCTCGGAGACACTAGTCGTGGTTTCGCACGCGTAGATCGTCTTCGCTGAGATACGTCTCAATGACGACCTTTTCTATGGTCGTTGTCGAACGTACACTCATATTTGTTTCAGGCGCTCGCAGCGCGAGGAGTCATTGATGACGTCACTATGCGGCGGAAGAGTTGTTTTTGTCCTGCTCGTCGCCGCCGCCACGGGTGCTGCCTCTTGCACCAGCAATTCCGATTCCTCTCGCAAGCAGAACCCAGGCGACGCTGCCGATGTCTCCGACGCCCCTGTGACGTCTGCGCCCGCTGGCGCCGTTGGTGTGGGAGGCAGCGCCTCGTCTGGTGGCACGACCGGCGAGAGTGGGGGCTCAGGGGGCGGTGGCGGCGCAGCCACCCCTGCTGGTGGTGTTTCTGGCAGCACGGGGTCAGGCGGTCGAGGCGGTGCGGTTGTCGGCGGATCGACCAGTGAAACGTCGGGCTCTAGCGGTTCAGGCAGTGGAACGTCGGCCTCGGGTGGGGCGACCGTGTCCACGGGGGGCGCCACCACTGTGGACGCCGGCGGGGGCGACGGCTCAGCCTCCAGGCCCGACGGCGCGGCCGGACGCGATGCCAGAGGCAGGGACGCCGGAACTGGAGGGGCCGGTGCTGACGCCAGCGGCTCCCCGGCCGCGGGCGGCGTGATAAGCAGCAGCACCGGGAGCGATGGCTGCACAGATAGCCAGGCTGCCAACCTTACCCTACAGCAGATTGCTGTGTATCAGTCGGTCAAGATCCCAATCATGACCAACGGGGCGGAAGTCGCGACGGCATCGCGCAACAGCGCGGTGGTGGCGGGTCGGGACACCTTGTTCCGCATCTTCGTGACCCTGGGCAGCGGATGGACGGTTCGCGACCTGTCCGCCCGGCTGACGCTGACGCCTTCGGGAGGGCAGGCGACGCAGTACTATGCCAAGCAGACGGTCAGCGCCTCGTCGACGGACGCCAGCCTGGCGACGACCTTCCAGGTCCTCGTTCCGGCCAGCGCCATGACAGGGGCGATGACCTACTCGCTCGCGGTCGTGGAATGTGGCACGCAGTCCGGAACCGCTGGCACGGCGCGCTTCCCCGCGAGCGGCGATGCGGACCTCGGGGTGAAGACCACGGGTGGTCTCAAGATCACGGTTGTCCCGATACAGGTCGGAACTTTGTTGCCTGATACCTCGCAGGCGACGCTCGATCTCTATGCCAGCCAGATGGCGGCGATGTACCCGATCAACGCTATCGCGCTCACGGTCGGCGGAACGATAACCACGACGTCGCCGGTGGACTGGACCACGATGTTGGACCAGGTGCGAGCCAAGCGAGCCCAGGACGCGCCTTCCGCAGACGCCTACTACTTTGGCCTGGTCAAGCCGGCCAACACGCTGCGCGCCTACTGTCAAACCAGTTGCACCTCAGGGATCGGCTATGTCGTGACCAAGGCCAGCCAGGCATCCACGCGTGCGGCGGTGGGGGTCGCCTTCGCCGATAGTCCTTCGACCCTGACCATGGCGCACGAAGTGGGGCACAACCATGGCCGCCAGCACTCGCCCTGCTCGCTGAAGGGTGAAACCATCTCAGGAGTCGACCCCAACTATCCCTATGCGAACGGCCTGCTTGGGAGCTGGGGCTGGGATGGTCGCACCCAAACACTTTTCGATCCGAGCAAGGCCACCGACATCATGGGCTATTGCACCAACCAGTGGATGAGCGACTATACCTACGCCGGTATTACGACCAGGGTGGCGGCGGTCAATGGCCAGCCCTCGCCTTTGGTCCACGCGCTTTCAGAGTCTCTTTCGAAGTGGCGGGTGTTGCTGCTTGATGCCACGGGGCCGCGCTGGGGAGTCCCCATCGAGCAGGAGGTTGCCCCGGAGGGCGAGCCCGAGACGGCAACAATCTATGACGAGTCTGGCGCCGTCTCGACCTCGGTCGTGGTCTATCGAACCGAGATCGGGGACGCGGACGCGAGCATGGTCTGGGTGCCCGAGCCTCAGCCCGGCTGGTACGCCGTGGCGGTGACTGGGGCGTCCCCGCACCCCTTCGCCGCCCCTGTCACCGTGCCGAGGCCGTAGCGTCTATTTCGCACGGGCTTGCTGGACGATCTCGACGAACAGCCGCGCGCGCTCGGTGATCACATCGTCTCGTTCCTCGCGCAAGGCCTGGACATCGACCAGGTCGCCGCCCACTCCTAGAGCCTCGGCTCCTGCTTTGATGAAGTCTGCAGCGGTCTGCAACGAAACCCCTCCGGTCGGCACGATCTTGACCTGCGGAAGGGGCGCCTTGAGTGCCTTGATGTAGCTCGCCCCACCGACGGCGCCCGCCGGGAACACCTTCACGAAATCGGCCCCGGCCATCCAGCCGGTCACCACTTCGGTCGGGGTCAGCGCGCCGGGTATCACCACGATGCCCTGCCGTCCACAAAGGGCAATCGTCTCGAGGTTGAGCACGGGGCTCACGATGAACTGGGCACCGGCCTCGATGCAGGCCTGCGCGGTTTGCGCATCGAGCACGGTTCCGGCACCGATAATCACCTCGGGATCGATCTCGGTGTTCAAGGCCTCGATCATGCGCACGGCACCGGGGACCGTCATCGTGATCTCGAGCACCGGGATCCCGCCCTTGAGAATGGCCGCCACGGCCCGGCGGGCCATGTCGGTGGACACGGCCCGGACCACGGGAATGATACCGACCGCCGTCAGACGGCTGCTGACTTCCGACTTGTCGCGCGACTTCATGATGATTTCCCCCAGGAGATTAACGGGCCACGCGCGCGCTGGCGCCCTTCATGGCTCTTTCGACTTCTGCCAAGGTCGCCATGGTCGTGTCACCCGGCGTGGTCATGGCCAAGGCCCCGTGCGC
>PMIX01000050.1 GCA_003158395.1 Myxococcales bacterium
CACTACGTGTACACGGGCAACGTGCCCGGGATCGAGGGCGAGAATACCTATTGCCCACGCTGCCACAAAGTCGTGGTGGCTCGCCATGGCTTCCATGTGGAATCGGTCAGCCTGAAGTCCGGGCATTGCGCCTTCTGTGGCCAGATCATTCCGGGTGTTTGGAGTTGAGCGCTTGGCTTGGGGCAGGTCGGATCTGCTTTGGGTCGGCGGCGTGGTTTGGCTGTGGATGGCCGCCGTTCTGATTGCCGGCGGCGCCTGTCGTCCGAAAGACACCCGCGCGCATCGCTTTCCCTCTAGGGTCGACCCGGCCGCCTTGCACGCACGCTACGGCGACGCACTCTATTCACAGGATGACGAGGAGACGCTCATTCGCGCGTTCTTCGAGGACCGTCGCGATGGCGTGTTTCTCGACGTGGGCGCGGGCGATCCGGTGAAGAACAGCACCACGTACTATCTGGAAAAGCACCTGGGGTGGCGCGGAATCGCCGTGGATGCGCTGGCCGAATACGGGGCTGACTATGCGCGGTTGCGACCGGCCACGCGCTTTTTCTCCCATTTCGTGGGCGACAAAAGCGGCCTGCTCCGGGACTTCTATGCCAGTCCGGAGAGGGATTTTTCGTCGGGCACCGGCGACGACCCGCGCGGCGGGACCTACCAGAGGCGGCAGGTATCCACCATCACACTCGATGATCTTCTGGCGCGTGAAGGTCTTTCGCATGTGGATTTTCTCTCCCTCGACATCGAGGGCGGGGAGCCGGCGGCGCTGGCTGGGTTCTCCATCGGTCGCTACCAACCAGGCCTGGCTTGCGTCGAGATCCACTCGGCCGAGCACGGCCGCGCCGTCAGCGAATACTTCACCCTGCACGGCTACAGGGAGATTATGGCCTATCGATTGATGGATCCGATCAACCGCTACTTCGCACCCGCGCCGTGACACCCTCGCCATGTCGAACGTGACCTTCATCCGCGCCGCGCCCAACGATATTCCGCTTCTGCAAGAGCTGGCGCGCGCGATCTGGCGTGCCCACTTTCCCGGGATCATATCGGTCGAGCAGATTGACTACATGCTCGATCGGATGTACGCGACGGAGGTGATCGAGAAGGAGATGCGGGCCGGGACCTGTTGGGAGCTGATTCACGACGATGCCGAGCCAGTGGGCTTTCTCTCCTATTCGCACGATTTGGCGGCGGCGCAGTTGAAGTTGCACAAACTCTATGTGCAGGTGAAGCGGCATGGGCAGGGATTGGGCCGGGCCAGCCTGGGTCATGTGATGGAGGTCGCTTCAGCCCTGGGCGCGCGAGAGGTGTCGCTCTACGTGAACAAGAAGAACCAGAAGGCGATTCGCGCCTATGAGCGTGCGGGGTTTGTCGTCGCCGAATCCGTGACCAATGAAATCGGTGCCGGTTTTGTTATGGACGATCATCGAATGGTAGCGCCTTGTACGCGAAGGTAGACACCGTCAGACGCGCGTTTTCTGCAACGCCCGTGCTGTCCCAAGATTCGATGTGTGAAAAGTGACGAAAATTAGGACGGTTGGGAGAAGTGCCGGTGGTCTTGCGGAGTGAGCCAAAGAGTGTAGAAGGCTCCTCTGTGAGCAAGAGGAAGGACCAGTCCACGGGGTCGATGCTGCCCTTTCTTCGGGCAGGGCGGTGGTTGCAGCGCATGGCTCGCGCGAAGACCCTGGGGTTCGTCATCTTCGGTCTAAGCGCCTGCTCGCACGAGGGCGTCATTGACAACGGTCTGTCGCTGGGCCTGATGTGGGCTGACGAGTGCCGCATCCATAGGCCCTGCAAGGACGTTAGCCCCTTGCCACCTTGCCCACGGGATATGAAGACCTCGACCCCGCCCGTGCCAGCCACGCTACCTCCCGGAAGCGAGATGACCTACAGCGTTGCGGGGCGGCTTCAGTTTGAGCAGGACCTATACACGATGGCGCGTTGTGCTCCTTCGTGGCGCCAACATTGCTGCAACCAGGGCGCGAAGGAGGCCTTCCTTGTTGTCGAAGACGGTGCAAGATTCGTGCTCCCCAAGGTGGGCTGTTTCGGAGACGAGTCGCGACTGTGCTGCAATGTCCCTGTCAAGGAACAGCGGGTGGTAGCAACCGGGGTGATGCAGGTCAAGGCCTGGAGTAAGACCCGGGCTGATAGTTGGCGCTGGGGCTTCCAGGACGAGGTCACGCTTTGTGCTTTGTAGGCAGGGCGACGTACCGAAGAGAGTGTCCGAGTTTCTTGCCGCCGGTTTTCCTGATGTCTGCACTCAGGTGCGGTTAGCCCCGCGCCGCCTGCCGCGCGCGCTGGAAAGCGGGCAGGGCGCGTTCGATGGTGTCAAGGGGCACGGTCATGGAAAGCCTGACAAAGCCGCCGCGGCCGAAGCCCGCGCCAGGAACGGCCAGCACGCCTTGCTCGACCAAAAGGCCCACGAACGAGACGTCATCGGGAATCGGCGTCTTGAGGAAGACGTAATAGCCGCCCTCGGGTTTGCGCACCTCATAGCCAGCCGCGGCCAGGCCAGCGCAAAAGACATCGCGCTTGTGCTGGTAGGCGGCTGCATCCACGCAGGCATCGGCGGCCTCGGCCATGACCAATTGCCAGAGCGCGGACGCGTTCACGAAACCCAGGGTGCGGTTGGCGAAGGTGCAGGCCGCCGCCATCTGCGGCCAGTCAGGCAGGCGCGGGGACAGCGCGAGGAACCCGATGCGTTCGCCCGCCAGGGCTTGCGATTTCGACCAGGAGAAGCAGATGGCGGTTTGCGAAATCAGCGACGCCACCTCGGCCGGCTGAAGGCCGTCATAGACCAGGCTCTTGTAGGGCTCGTCGCTGATGACCAGGGGCGGGCTGGGCAGGCGTGCGAGCCTGGTTTCAAGATCGCGCAGCAGCGCCGCCGGATAGACGCGGCCGGAGGGGTTGTTGGGCGTGTTCAGGATGATGCCGCGGGT
>PMIX01000070.1:0-2415 GCA_003158395.1 Myxococcales bacterium
GATGGCCACACCCTCGTCGGCAGTGCACGCCATCACCAGGGCAGCCGCGTCTTCGAACCAGCGACGCCAGCCGTCCAGGCCCAAGCGCGGCAACTCGGACACGTCCGGTAGCGAGGTGATGACGCTTGCACCAACCAGTTTGCCCTGTCCCTGCAGCCAAGCGATGGCGTCAGCATGGTGGACGATGCGCGCGCTCGATGGTTCCATGGAAACCGGAGGCTCACCCCAGCAATCGGGGCGTGAAGTTGAAGGCCGCGACCGGCACCGCGACGCCAGAGGCGCGCAGTTGCTGTGCGCGGGTAAGCACCGCCGCTCCTTCCAAGAGATTGAGGGCGATCTGCACGACGCCGCGGTTCCCCTGCGCCTCCAGGAATGACCCGCGCACCCAATCGTTGAAGGCACCCATGGCCGGGCCGCACCAGATCTGGTAGTCGAGCCGGCGGCGCGACTCGCCCACCACTGGCCACTTGCTCGCCATGCCCAGGTACCAGCGAAACACCAAGGCCATGCGGTGCTTGGGCTCGCGCTGGGCGCGCTCCAATTCGCATGGGTCGCGTGCCTCGAAGAAGCGACGCACCTCGGACCACACCTCGTCGCAGGTTGCGCCCAAGATCTCGCTCTCCAGACGCTGGCGAACCTCCGCGGGCAGGGCTTCCAAGCTGTCGTAGGAACGATAGAGATCGTACAGGCGCTGGGCGCGCACCCCGTACATGGTTCCGCGGCGGAGGACCTGCACCCTGACCCCCAGCTCGAACATGTCCGCACAAGGGGCCATCATCACGTCCGCAAGGCCCGCCTCCGCCAGCATCCGTTTGCCATCTTCTGCCAAGCTCGACTCGACCGCGGCTTGGTTCACCGAGCCCGTGACCACGTAGGCAGCGCCGAGAGAGAAAGCCGAGGCGACTGCGGCGGGCGTGCCCAAGCCGCCAGCCGCGCCCACGCGGATTGGGCGTGGGTACCGATGGCGTTGCATGACCCGGTCCCGCAAGGCGAGCAGCACTGGAACCAAAGCCGCCAGCGGCCGGTTGTCGGTGTGCCCGCCCGAATCAGCCTCGCCGGTGATGTCTTCGGCCACCGGGACATGGGCGGCCAGGGTGGCCTCCTCGGCGTCGAGCTTGCCTTCACGCACCAGCATTTCCAAGAAAGCCGCGGGTGCCGGGCTCATGAACGCCTCGGCCACCTCGGGCCGCGACAGCTTGGCGAAGATGTGGTGGCGGCACTGGATGCGGCCCTCGGGATCGCGGCGCAGCCCCTTGGCCGCGCACAGGACGACCGCAGGGGTCAGCCCCATGAAAGCCGAGACACAGATCCGCCTGACGCCGCGGGAAAGGTAGAGATCGGCGATCAGGTTCTCCAGCTCGGGGTTGTGCGGCGAATGGATGAGGTTGGCGCCCCAGGCTGGCCCGTCCTTGCCAAGGGCCGCCTCGATCTCGTCCAGGGCCAAGCCCACCTGAACGGGCGAAAGCCCACCCGCACCGAAGAAACCCATCATTCCTGCGCGGGCCATGGCGATCACCATGCGTGGGGTGGTGATCCCGCGCGCCATCTCGCCCACCACGTAGGGGAAACGCACGCCATGGGTTTCGCAGAATGAACGATCGCCGAGCCATTCGGGATAGAGAGCCGGCAGTGTGCCGAGGAGCGGATATCCGGTTCCGTTGGGCGCCACCTGGCCGCCAAAGGCCGCGCCCAGGCGGCCGCGCGGGCCCTCGCGCACCACATGCAACGGCTCGCGCACGCGCGCTACCGCGGCCGGAAGCGCGGCTGCATCAAAACACGCCGGCTCTGTGCCCGGACGCCAGGTACCAAGGTGGGAAAAGTCTGTGCTCATGAATGCTGCCAACGGCGCCGCGGATGGTACATCGGAAAGAGCCGGTGGTGCGGCCGTCACTCCTCCCTAGCAAACAGGCCTAGGTACAGCCAGGCGTGTCTTTCGGGGTCAGCGCACTTTGGGAACCCTTTGAGGGTTCCCAAGTCAAGCGAAGGACCCGTACGACCAATCTTGTCAGGCGGTTCTGCGGCAATCAACCGGATCGGGTTTCGCCGACCTGGTGTCCTGACTCGTAGGTGATGTACCCGCCCACAGTGTCGAGCTCCCGTCGAAAGTCTCTGCTCCCCAGCATGTCTACCAGCCGCTCGACTCTCGGGTCGGTCGCCAGGGCACGAGGAATCACGAGGTCGAAGCGCTCCACCGCCAGAGGAATGAATCCGAGCCCGAAAGCAGCCGCGGCGCTTCGAATCGCGATTCCCGCGTCAGCAGCGCCCATCGCGATCGCTTGAGCGACCTCCATATGCCCGAGGGCCACGCCTCCGTGCCCGCGCACAGCCCCTGGAGGAACTTTCTTGGCTCTGAGCGCTTGTTCGAGCAGCTTGTGCGCTCCTGCACCTGGCTCGCGTTGCACCAAACGGATCCTT
>PMIX01000070.1:2469-2745 GCA_003158395.1 Myxococcales bacterium
CATACTTGAGCCTTGCACCCACGAGATGTGGATCCCCGAAGGCTCTTGGCCGAGCCTCGCGGCGAGCATCCCCAGCGCAGGCGCGCATCCCATCACCACCAGACGCCGGCGGACGGTCTCGATGTCTCCCAGGGGCTCGATTCGGACCCTTCGCGCGCGGCCGCGCTGCCGCGGCCAAGGAACCACCAGGCCATCGGCGGACCGGAAAAAGGACTCGCTGCGCCGCGGATCGATAGGGTGCGCGACCCACCGCCCGTTGACCTCAGCCAGGGACAC
>PMIX01000323.1 GCA_003158395.1 Myxococcales bacterium
CTCCTCGGTGCCTGGCTGGCGCGAGAGAACTTCTTGCCGCACACGAAGCTCGCGGGCGTCGGCGGAGCCGGGGCCGAAGGCATAGTAGGCAGCCGGAAGTAGGCCCAGGAGAAAAGCCACGGCTAGGCCGATGAAGGCCCTTTTGGCCGGCTGATCGCGCAGATTGGCCACCTTGAGGCTNNCGACATGCACTTGCGACAGCCCGAAGCCTTGGTCTTGTCGTAGTACAGGCCGTGCTGCGCGCACCGGACCAGGTCCAGGTTCCTGGGATCCTCGTCCATGGCTACACCCGAGGACGCCGTCGCGCCGATATCGCGCAGGCTTCCCGCAAGCGGCGTCGCCCGAATCGGCACGACGTCGTCGGAGGGACGCGTGGGATCACTACGCGCGAGCTCGAGCTTAGGCCCCGACGAGACGTCAGCACGGAACGCATCGGTGCCAGGCACTGGGCTGAAGTATTGGGCAGTGGGCGGCGGTGTCTGCATGCCACGCGCCCGTGGTGTTGGCGATCCAGCGGGCGGCGGCGACAACTGAGGGCCACCGCCCGGCCGTGGCGCGACCAGATCGGGGGCGGGGCGCGGTGTGAAGGGCTCGCTCCGCGACGACGAAGGAAACTGACCAGCACCCGGCTGGGAGCCTGTGGCGTCGGCAGCCTGCAGGCGAGCGAAAGGACCCCTAGCTGCAACCGGGTCGGGCGGAGCGACAAGAGGTGGCCCGAAGCCAGGAGCGGCGGCAGAGTCGGCTGACGGATCTTCAGCGGGTGCAGGAGGTGCGGTCGGCCGATCGACTCGAGACATGGTCATCTCGGGTGGAGCGGGTACAGCCGAGCCCCGCCCTGCCGAGGAGGGTGCTGACGATGAAACCCGCGCCGGGCCAGCCGCGGGCCGAATGACCGTGACAGCGCCCATGACCTGAAGCTGACGCACCAGAGCCTGGGCCTGGGCCTGCTCTAGGCTTTGACCCGCGCGCAGGTTCTTGGCGGATATCGCCTTGGCCACCGTGGCCAACGGGACGCCGTGCTTCGACGAGAGGGCGTAGGCCAGGCGTGTCTCCCCGGCGGGGCTGGGCTCGGCCGAGCCCACCACGAACACGTCAAAGAGCTGACCGGCCATTTTGTCAGTATATCGGCCCCTGAGGACCTGCCAAGCTGCGCAGATGCACACGGACGAAAAAACTTGACGGCGCGAGCGAGATCTCCAGGATGAAAATATGGCAGTGGCAGCCGCCCGCGCCTCGTGGTCGGGGAACAACTCCCTGGCTTTGCTGAGCGCGCCGTCCGCGCTATTGCGGCGTGCCTCGGTGGCCCCGGGCCTGGGGACACGTCGATCTCGACCAGTTCGGCGCCTACATGACCCGCCATCCGGCGACATCATACCGGCGCGAAGTCGCATCGTCTTGCGCAGCGGCGCGGTGTGCTTGCGCTAGCTAGTGTCGTGCCGGAAACGGGCCGAACGAGCGATCGCGCCGCTTTAGAAAGCTGTAGGTGATGGGCCGTGGCCCCGGGATCAAAGCGTCCACCCACTCGTAGCCCTTCGGAATCCAAGCATGTTCTTCAACGCAGGGACCCGGCAGACAGTACTTGTGGGTGATGAGGGTGGGGTTGCGTGACAACATGTACTGGTCGCTGCCCCACTTCTGGTGGCCGGGGCGGTCGGACGCGCTCATATGCGGGTCGTGGGCGATGTGGGCATCAACCAAGCCGAAGACATCGTAGGCAGGGATGCCGGAGTAGTACGGGATCACGCCCGCTCCCCCTACCGTCATCAGGTCATCTGGACTTGCGTTCTTGCCGAACCATTGTCCGATGGGAATGCGATCCTCGGCATATTTCTTCAGGTAGCCCGGGGAGTCGATTCCGTTGTCCGCGCCAATGAAGGTGGTGGCGACCCGACTCACGCGCAGGCTGCCCGCCATGAAGCCGACCACCAGAGCCGCACCGGCCAGCGCCAACACGGGCCTGCCCACGGCTGGGCGCAGGCGCTGGGCCAACCGGCGGATTGACTCCTGCACGACCACAGCACCGAGAGGCACCACCGGCAAGATAAAGCGGTACAGGCCCATGAAATCGCCGCCCACCTTGACCACGTAGACAGCAAACACTAGCCAAGTCAGACTCGTCAGCCGCCAGAGATCGCGGTGCGGCTGGTCGGTTGCAGCTGGCCTGCCGAGCAAGGCCAGCAGGAAGAAGAAAGGCACGCCGTAGTCCTCCGCAAAGCGGCGCAGGTAGTATCCGCCCCGCATCAAGGTGCCGGGACCCGCCGAGGACTTCACATAGAACGTGTTAGGGAAGAGCCAGCCGTAGTAGCGCCAGCGCCAGACAAAATAGGGAACGAAGAGCGCCGCGAAGAGTACGAGCCATGCCCATTCGTCACGGCGCGGGCGAAGGCGACGTTCGCGACCGACCGCCGTGAGCAAACGAAAGAAACCACCCAAGCCGAAAAAAAGCAGTCCTTCGGGCCGAGTCATGGCCGCCAAGGCAAAGATGGCTGCACTGGAGAAACCGCGCTGCGAGGAGATCTCCGCCAGCAACAAGTCGAATCCCAAGAAGGACAGGAAGGTGAAGAGCTGTGTCTCCAGTCCGCCCGTACACCAGCAGGCAAACGCGCCCGTCGAGGCGAGCAGAGCGGGCGCCACCAGGTGCCAGGCCGACGGACGTTGGCCCGACAGACGCAGGCTCATGCGTACCACCAAGGCCAGGGTGCCAACGCCAAACGCCACCCCGAGAAAGCGCGATGTCGCCACCGGGCCCAGCCCCAGCTTGATTCCCGCGGCCAGCAACACGGTCCACAAGAAGTTGGTAAAGCCTTCCACGCGCTCGCCCAGGTTGAACACCAGTTGGCCGTGCTCTGCCAGGTTGGAGGCGTAGCGAAAGGAGATGTAGGCGTCGTCGGTTACGAAATCGAAGAGCCGCGCATGCGGCAGCAGCACCGCGGTAGCGGCCAGCACGGGCCAGTAGCGTCGGAGGACGACAGGCATCTGGTTGGCGGGGGTTCTAACCCGCTCGAGCGTGTCTAGCCAAACGTGCCGCCGTTCCAACCCCACATGGCGCCATCGGCGTTGGTGAACTCGATGTAGATGCGCTCCGCGGGAACACCAAGCCCAGATGACAGCTCTTGGCACAGGAACCTGGAAAGAGTCTCCACCTGGCCGGGCGATAACGTGCCCACGTTCTTCAATTCCGCATAGCACGCGGGCGCGCTGCTACCGGCGAAGCTCATCTCGGCACGCGCGGTCAGGCTGATCATGACATAGCCCTCGGGCTTGCCGAGGAGACGCGCTACCAGCGCAGACAGACTCTTCAGTAGGTGCGCGCGCTTGTGCTCGTCCGCCGGATGGGCCGATGTGAATAGCTGGAGCAAGGGCATGGATACATCCTAGCCCAAAGCGGACCCCGCTCAAACCGACGTCGAGATCCAGGCCGGTCCTATTCGATGCGCAGGTCGGCCGAAACTGCCACACCCGGCAGGTGCAGCGGCTTATTCGTGCGCTTTACCTGAATGGGCAGGACCAGCCTCATCGGCTCAGGCAGGGGCTCGAAGAACCATTCCGCTGCGCTGTCGGCCATGCAGTCGGTGACGGGACAATCGGCCGCGTAGGTCGATCGCGATACCCAATGCGACACAATCTCGCCTTGCTTCGACAATGACAGGCCAACGCCCACGAAGCCCGGTTTCTGGCAGACAAGCGGCAGGGGGTCGAAGCAGCGGTGCAGTGACGAAACCTGGCGTTGCGCCTGGATCCGGATCTGTTGCTCGATCTCCCAGGGTGTCGCGCCGGCTGGAATCAATGACTGCATCTCCTTGTCACCCAGGGCCATGGCGCCCGGCGTCGACCCGAGCAGTGTGGCCAGCACCGCGACGGGCAGCCCGGCCGCCACCATCGGCATGGAGCGCCGCAAGCTGGCCCAACCGCGCGCCACCCGCTCTTGCCAGGGCAGATTGGGACGGCTGGCTGGGCGGGGCGGCCCATGACCAAGCACCCAAGTGGCCGGTCCAAGGCGAACCCAGACGCGCCCCTGACGGGGCAGGGCCAAGCATGCAGGCCCCGAAGCCACCAGGGACTCGACCGGCAAAGGTGAGCGGCCACTCTCGATGATGCCAGTCATTCCCGGCACCAGAGTCAACTCGTATCCCCCGGTTCCGCGCCGAACCAGATCGACTTCCGACGAGCCAAAGGCATCGGCATCGAGGGCAGCGCCTACCACGTAGCGGCGAGCACGATCAGCCGCGCGGCGGGCCGCCACGACAGCGACCGCCGCGGCGACACCGAGCCAAGCAACCAGGAAGGTGGGCGCGTGGACCACCGTGCGGTGCAAGTTGACCAGCACAGTTCCTGCGATCATCGCCGCCAGCACTAGTCCTGCCGAAGCGAGCCCGGCCAGCACCGCAGCCCGCCTCTCTCCGTCCGGCGAAAGTGTCGTCACCGTTCGCAGCTCGTTCTGATGGAACGAAGCCACTTCCACTGCTCGCTCCACGTAGTACCTCCCGTGTTGCGTTTCCCTTAATTGTAGCGAGCCGGAGCGCTGGGCGCCCTAGAGAAGAGGCGGCGAAACGAAGAAATCGGCACCAGCTCTTTGCGTCATTGATCGCACCGCTATCCGATCGCTGCCAGGGCGGCCTGGAGCTGGTCGCGTGCGTGCGATTGCCCCTTGCACTCACACTGCTTGATGCCCTGGCGCAAGATATTTCTGGCTTCCTCGTTCCGGCCCAGGCTAACCAGGGCGTCGGCCGCCGGAGCATAGGCTGCGACGTAGTCCGGGTGGCTCTGGAGCAGAGCCTCGAAGATCTGCCACGCCTCCTGCCACTGGCCCTGGGTCCGAAGTTCCATAGCCAGGCCGTAGTGCGCGAATGGATCAGCCGCCCCCTGCACCACGAGTGAGCGCAGTATCTCCAGGCGCGCAGGCATCACATCAGGACACCGACGGTCGCGCCGGCCCCGGAATTTCCCCGTCCAAGTCACAACCGACGATGTGGTTGTGACTGTCCACCCGAACCACCATTGGCCTCCAGTGTTGGGCCTCAGCCTCCTCCACTGCGTCCGCAAAGGTGGCAATGATCACGGTGTCGCCCGGATGGGCGTGGCGGGCAGCGGCTCCATTGACGCAGATCACACCTGAGCCGTCCTTTCCAGGCAAGGCGTAGGTTTCGATGCGGCTGCCGTTGGTCACGTTCCAGATGCGAACCTGCTCATAGGGCAGGATATTTGCTGCACGCATCAGGGCCTCGTCGATCGTGACAGACCCCTCGTACGCCAAGTCGGCATGGGTTACCGTCACCCGGTGCAGCTTGGATTTGAACATCGTTCGCTTCATCGAGCACTCCGTCCCGGCCGGTTCCCCGGTCCGGGCAGTTTCCTAGATTGTGAACCAAAGTGACGCAGAGTCAACAGCTGCGCCGGCGGAAGCCGGAGCGCAGGGCATGGGAACCCTGTGAGAGTTGTGTCAAGGGAGCTTTCGCATTGACCGTCGGAACGCCTTGCCCCAATGTCAGAGGGACGCCACCCGCCGGGCTCAGGTGGGAAGAAATGACTGAGGGCCAGTGACGCACAAGCCATTCAAGCGCTTCATCGGGATAGACCTCGGAGGAGGAAAGGGCAAGAAGACCGCCCTGGCCGTGCTTGACCGAAGCAGGGGCGGAGTAACCGTCACGGCCCTGCATCCCCGCCCAGACGAGCCGCCGCTCTACGATGCCGCGCTGATTGCGACCGTACGTGATCGAGCCGAGGACGCCATGGTCTGCGTGGACGCGCCACTGACTCTGCCTCCCTGCGTACGGTGCGATGTGGCCGGTTGTCCCGGTCAGGAGAGCTGTGTAGATGCCGAAGTGGTCACCCTGCGCCGCCTGTTCGGGTTAGGCCCTGGGGCTAGCGGCGTGGGCCGCCGCGGTAAGCCTGCGGTTACGCCCTACACCCAGCGGGCCACTGAAGCGTACCTCTTACAGCGACGTGGGATCTTGGCGCGCGAGGCCTTGGGCCAGGGGATGGGCCCCCTGACGGCGCGCGCTAGTCATCTGGTGCGTGCGCTGACCGATCGATTCACCCTAAATGACAGCCTGATTGAGGTGTATCCGCGCGCCACGCTCGAGCTGCTTGGCTTTCGTGATCCCTACAAGAAGCGGGTCGACAAACGGATCGAAATCTTGGCCCGCTTGCGTGATTTGAGCTTTGCGCCCGGCGTTTGGCGTGAAGAGTGCCGTCGAAGCGATCATGTCTTCGACGCCGTCATTGGCGCGTACACGGGCTACCTGCGCAGCCGCGACGCCTGGCCCGTGTCGCCTGACGTCGCGTCCCTTCTCCCAACTGCGGGTTGGATCTGGGTTCCACCCGGAGACATGGAGGCGGCGGCAACACCCCACGCAGCGGCCGACTGATCCCGCGCCGAGAGGATCCTATTCGGCCGCGGCGTCCTTTTCGAGTGTGTCGCGGTCCTCGTCGGCAGGCTCGGGGCTGTCCTGGCCTGCGGAAGGCCCGGAAGCGGACTCGGGCACACCCGAGCCTAGGAGTAGCGTCGAGCCGCGCTCGCGGAGGAACTGAAGAAACACGAGGGCAGTCGGCAGTTCGGCGGCCGGTATCTCGTCGAGCATCTCGCGCGCCTGACGCCGCAAGATCTCGCCTGGGGCCTCTCCGGTGTGGGTGATACGCGGTACTTCCGCCGTTTCCGCATGCGCAGTCACCTGACCCCAGGGAGGAGGACTCGCCACTTCGATCTGCATGTGCTCAAGCCAGGTTTGGATGTGAAGGTGCAGAAGCTCCGAGCGATGGGCGAACCAGCGCTCGCGCTCAGCCGGGAAGGCCAGCAACACATCCTTGAACCGGCGAAAAGCCCCCTTGCCGTCTATGGCGACCAGGAGCCGCTCACGCAGAGCCTGGTCTTGTACCAAGCCAACGAAGCGTTCCATCCAGCGGTACTGCTCGCGCGACGACGCAGGATCAACCCGAGCGTAGCGGTCTGGCTTGTTGGCCACCTTGGCCCGCCGGGCCGCGGCGTCAGGCTCGCCTTCGACGATCGAAAGTAGGTCCCCGTTTTCGAGGTCAAGGAAACTTTCCTGCTCAGGAGAGTTGCGCTCGAAAGCGATCTCCAGGTCACTCCAATTGATGGTAACTGGCGGCATGGCTAAGAACTCCTCTGGCGCCCCCCTCCCAGAGAGTGCGCAGAAAGATAAACAGATAGCACTAGCCTAGAATCATGGCCTCCGGTTTGCAACGCCTTTGGCTGTGCGAAACCCCTAGCTGGCCGGCCCCTTGACACGAAGGGGTGGCTCCATAAGACTAGTGGCTCGAATCCTTTTGGAGGTCGCGTGGCACGAGTCACCGTCGAAGACTGCCTAGACAAGGTTCCCAACCGGTTTGCCCTGGTTATCTTGGCCGCCGAGAGAGCGCGCCAGATCTCAGGGGGCGCCAGGACGCTGGTCAGGTGCGACAACAAGCCAGGCGTCGCGGCGTTGCGCGAGATTGCGCAGGGGCAAGTGCAGTTTAACGAATCGGTCGAGGGGACGATCAGGCAGTATCTGAGCGAGATACGCGTACGCGGCGCCCGTCTCGAGCGCACGGCTGGCAAGCAGTAGCTCTTGCCGACAGCCAGGGCAGCGGGAGGCGTTCGACGATGAGCGCTCCACAGTCGACGTGTGGATAGGCCCGCGGCGCGGGACAGCCCCCGAAATGGCTGGCGGGCGCGACGAAGCCTCGGCGCCAAGCGATCGGACATTCTTCAGGCAAGCTCTCGGGGTCCATGCCTTGACTTGCTCTGCGGCCTTGGACAGGGAAGAATCTCGGCTCGGGAGGATCTATGATTCGCTGTAGGTTCACGCTGATGACTGTGCTACTCACCACGCCCCTTCTCTCTCCCCAGGCCGCAGCCAACGCGGTGATGCCCAACCCGCCGTCGGCCCGATCTGCGCCCGCGGCGGCCACGGCCCAGCTCGATGCCACCAAGGTGACTGCAGTGGAAGGAATCACGGAGTACCACCTGCCCAACGGCCTGCGCGTGCTGCTTTTCCCCGATCCCACGAAGCCGACCGTCCTGGTCAACGTCACCTATCTCGTGGGCTCGCGGGTCGAGGGCTATGGCGAGACGGGCATGGCACATCTGCTCGAGCACATGCTGTTCAAGGGCACGCCCACCCGGCCCGACATCTGGAAGCTGCTGCAATCCAAGGGCGCCAATTTCAACGGCAGTACCTGGTGGGACCGCACCAACTACTTCGAAGAACTACCCGCCTCGCCGGAAAGCCTGGATTTCGCCCTGGCCCTGGAGGCCGACCGGATGATCCACAGCAAGATCGCCGCTGAGGATCTGGCCAAGGAATTCTCGGTGGTGCGCAACGAGTTCGAGATAGCCGAGAACAACCCGGCCAATGTGCTGGAAGAAAAGATGATGGCGACGGCCTACCAGTGGCACAGCTACGGCAAGTCGACCATCGGCTCGCGGAGCGACATTGAGCGCGTCCCGGTCGGAAACTTGCGCGCCTTCTATCGCAAGTACTATCAGCCCGACAATGCCATTCTTATCGTCGCCGGCAAGTTCGACCACGCCCCGGCGCTGCAATTGGTGGGCAAGTACTTCGGTCCCATCCCGCACCCCGCGCGCACGCTCCAGCCCACCTGGACCATCGAGCCGGTGCAGGACGGCGAGCGCCAGGTGACCTTGCGCCGAGCTGGCGACGTGGCGCTGGTGTCCCTCATCTATCACGGCGTGGCGGGCGCAGACCCTGACCGCATGACCGAAGACGCCATCGCCGACATCCTGACCAACAAGCCCAGCGGGCGCCTCTACAAGGCGCTGGTCGGCAAGGGCCTGGCTAGCGAGGTAAGCAGCAGCGTCTACCCGATGGCCGAGCCAGGCGTCATCGTTTTGTCGGCCAAGGTGGGCGCCGGCGTCAGGCCAGAAAAGGTGCGCGACATCATGATCCGCATCGTCGAGGGCCTGGCCGGAAGCAAGGTGACCAAAGAAGAAGTGGAGCGCTGGCGCGCGGGCTGGATGAAGGACTTCGATCTGGGCATGACCGAGACGGCGCGCACCGGCGTGCTGCTGTCGGAATACGCGGCCATGGGCGACTGGCGTTTGCTGTTCCTGACACGCGACCGGGTCAAGGCAGTGGCCGCGCTCGACGTGGAACGGGTCGCGCGCGCCTACCTCAAGGAATCCAACCGCACCCTGGGCCTGTTCTTGCCTGACAAGGCACCCGACCGCGCACCGCTGGCGCAAACGCCTGATGTGACAGCCATGATGAAAGGCTACAAAGGCAACGCCGCCGTGGCCGAGGGCGAAGCCTTCCTCGCCACCATTGAAAACGTGGAGAAACGAACGACCAGGGTGGATCTGGCCAACGGCTTCAAGCTCGCCTTTCTGCCAAAGAAAACCAAGGGGGGCTCGGTTCGTCTGGTACTGACCCTACGCTTCGGACGCGAGCGGGACGTCAAGGGCAAGACCACCGCCGCTGCCGTGCTGCCCAACATGTTGATGCGTGGAACGAAGACGCGCAGCTTCGAGCAGATCAAGGACGAGCTCGATCAGCTTCGCGCCGAGGTGGACTTTGGTGGCGGGCACTCGTCTCCCGGTACGGTCAATGTCAGCCAGATGCGCGTGAAGACCACACGGGAGAATCTGCCAGCAGTGCTGGATCTCCTGACTGAGATCCTGCGCAAGCCAGCGTTCACGAAGAACGAGCTGGAATCCCTGCGCAAGGAGATTCTGGCGCAGCTAGAGGAGCAGCTGCAGGACCCGCGCACCAACGGCCAGGTGCTCCTGATGCAGAAGTTGTTCCGCTATGCCAAGGACGACGTGCGCTACGTGCCCAGCGTGAAAGAAAGCATCGAGCGGCTGCGCAAAGTGAGGGCGTCCGAGCTGGCGCGGATGCACAAGACGCTCTGGGGGATGAGCGCCGCACAACTCGCCGTGGTGGGCGACTTCGACCCGGCAGCGGTCAAGACTCAGCTACAGAAGGATCTGGGCGGCTGGAAGTCGCCGAACCCGTACCGGCGAATTGCGCTCGCGTACCGGGCCAACGCCGTCGCTGACGAAACCATCAACACCCCGGACAAAGAGATGGGATTCGTCATCATGGGCAGCACGCTGCCCGTGCGCGACGATGACGCTGCGTATCCCGCGCTGACCATGCTCAACTACATGCTGGGGGGCAGCCCGACCTCCCGCCTTTTCGATCGTTTGCGCCAGAAAGAGGGCCTGTCCTATGGCGCCGGGTCACGCATCTTCGCCCACCCCGTCGACGTGAGTGGGCACTTTCTGGCCTGGGCCCTCTGCGCACCTCAGAACCTGGACAAGAGCTTGGCGGCCATGCTGGAGGAGATCCGCAGGCTGCTCAAGGACGGCGTCAGCGAGAAGGAGCTGGACGAAGCCAAGAAGAGCTACGCAAAGAACTGGGACAGCCGCATCGCGGACGACGACTTCGTGTCAGCCGAGCTGGCGCAAGGTCTCTTCCTCGAACGCACGTTCACGTACTGGCGCGACCTCAACGACAAGATCCAGAGGCTGACCCCGGCCGAGATAAGCGCGGCGGCGCAGAGGTTCATCAAGCCCGACGGGCTGGCGATAGTGCGCGCGGGTGATCTGGCAAAGCGAAAGTGAGCCAGCGAACCTGGGGCGCTGGTCACAGAGCCTGCAGGTGCCGGATGAAGCCCTCGGGAAAGTAGAAGACCAACATCAACCGGCCGAGTGAGACGGTTTCGCCGCCCCTGAGTCGCCGGGGCTTTTGCGGCACGAGCGGCATGCCGTCCACGATCGTGCCGTTGGTCGAGCCCATATCGGTAAGCCGGTATTCGCCGTCGACCCGAGCAATGATGCAATGTCGCTTCGAGACCGAATACTCAGGGATGGCAATGTCGTTTTCCGAGGTGCGCCCCACGCTGATCGGTCCGTGCATCGAGTTGTGCGGCTTGACCACGAGGAAAACACGTCCCGTCAGCCGCGTACAGGCAAAGGTCCCATCGTTGAGGTTGACCACGCTCGTGCCACCGCTCGACGCCATGGGGTTGATCTCGCCGGCCATTCCCAGCGTCACCAAGACAGGCTGGAAATAGGCCCGCTGAAAGCCCGCCGGGCCGAGGCGTTGCAGCTCTTCTTTGTAGTCGGTGGCGTAGGTCGGCATCCCGGAGCCCGTTGCTGTGGCCACGCTTGGTAGCCACGAATTCCATCGCTCGCTTTCATGTTCCGCCCTGCCACCCGGCTGGTCAAGGTCCCGCTTTCTTCTCGGCCCGGTGGGTCATCGTCCCATCGCCACGGGGCGTGGCTCGCGCCGTGCTATTGTTCCGGTCTGACTCGCTTGCACCAAGCCTGCCGCAATGATCGCACCGGTCGCAATTCTCGCGGGAGGGCTGGCCACCCGGCTTCGCCCCATCACCGAGACCATTCCCAAGTCCCTAGTGGATGTGTGCGGCGAGCCCTTCGTGGCTCACCAGCTCAGGTTGCTGCGATCCCGCGGAATCGGTGACGTCGTGCTGTGCGTGGGGTACCGGGGCGAAGAGATCGAGCAAGTGGTCGGGTCTGGGTCCGCCTTTGACTTACAAGTTCGGTACGCCTTTGACGGCGAACAGCTTCTGGGCACCGGCGGGGCCGTGCGGCGGGCGCTCAACATGTTGGGCGATGAGTTCTTTGTGTTGTACGGCGACTCGTACCTGCCTTGTGACTATCAGGCTGTCCTAGGCAGCTTCCGCGCGTCGAGCAAGCTGGCCTTGATGACGGTCTATCGCAACGAAGGCCAGTACGACACGAGCAACGTGCAGTATGAAGCTGGGGCGATCCGTCGGTACGATAAGTCGGTACGCTCCCCAGCGATGCATCACATCGACTACGGGTTGGGCGTGTTTCGGCGCGAGGCGTTCGCAGACGTGTCGGACGGTGTTCGTCTGGATCTGGCCCAGATCTACCAATCCTTGCTGGCCAAAGGACAACTGGCAGGCTTTGAACTAGCGCAGCGATTCTACGAAATTGGTTCCGTCGCCGGGCTGGAGGAGTTCCGCGCGCTGGTGGAAACCAGACTTGGCGCAAGACCATGACATTCACAAACCAGTTCCTTGACGAAGCCTCGGCCGTCATTCGCGATCTCGATCGGGAGGCGATTGAAGCGTTGGTGGACGCGCTCGCCTCGACGCGGGCGCAGGGGGGAAGGCTGTTCATTCTGGGCGTGGGCGGGAGTGCGGCCAATGCCTCCCATGCGGTGAATGACTTCCGCAAGCTGGCCGGGATGGAATCCTACGCGCCCACCGACAACGTGAGCGAGTTGACAGCCCGAACCAACGATGAAGGCTGGGGGAGTGTTTTTGCGGCATGGCTGCGTACCAGCCGGCTGCGAGCGGCCGACATGATCCTCGTTCTCTCGGTCGGCGGAGGGAATCTCGAAAAAGACGTGAGCCCGAATCTCGTGGCAGCGTTGGAATACGCCAAGCAGGTCGGCGCGACTGTGGGAGGCATCGTGGGCCGCGATGGCGGCCACACGGCCAAGGTGGCCGACGCGTGCGTGGTGGTGCCGACGGTGAATGCCGCCCACACCACGCCACACACCGAGGCATTTCAAGCCGTGGTTTGGCACCTCCTGGTTTCGCATCCCAAGCTGAAGGCAGCCAGCACCAAGTGGGAAGGCTTGCCATGACAGGGCGTGCAGCCCTGTTCCTGGATCGGGACGGGGTTGTGTGCCGGGCCCTGGTTCACGGCGGCAAGCCATTCCCCGCCCAATCCGTGCAGGAACTCGACATCCTGCCGGGAGTCAAAGAGGCGTTGCAGTCAGCCGGAGCCCAGGGGCTGGTCCGCATCATCGTGACCAACCAGCCCGACGTTGCGCGCGGAACGCTTGCACGGAAAGTCGTCGAAGCCATGCACGACCGGCTGCGGGCCGAGTTGGAGATCGATGACGTGCTGGTATGTTGGCATGACGACGGCGACCGATGCGCGTGCCGGAAGCCGAAACCCGGTTTGTTGCTGGAGGGAGCGGGGCGGCACAACGTGGATCTGACAAGGAGTTTCATGGTGGGAGACAGGTGGCGGGATGTGGAGGCCGGCGCGCGGGCGGGGTGCCGTACCGTGTGGATCGACTACGGCTATGACGAACAACCGCCCCACACCACGCCGGACCACAGGTGTCACAGCCTGGCCGAGGCCGTGGAGTGGATAGGCGCGCTTTAGGGGGAGGAGCAGCAGCGGAAGCCGACGTGCTCGCTCGCGAGGGTGCTCATGTCGAGGTACTTGGCCGCGCAGGTCACGACTTGGCACAGGTCGTCCCAGTGGAAGGAGCCGCCGCGGAGGTGGCAGGCGGTTGATTCGCCAGACGCGACGCACGAGTCCTCCCATTCATGCAGGTTGCCGCTCAGATCATACACACCCGTGTAGCCGGTCACTGTCGACTGGCAGCTACTCTGGGTTCCCACAGCCAGGGTCATATTGTGTCTGTTTTCATTCCCGTTGCACGCTAGGCCGTCGTGTGTGCTCCCATACTGATTCCCGCAGCTTGCAAACTCCTCAGTCGTAGTCGTGACCTCCAGAAAAAGCCCTTGCGACGAACGCCGTGCTCGGCTAGCCTCCGGTTCAGTGAGGTGTTGCATGTTGAAAAATAGCGTTGGATCACTGGTCCTGGTATTAGGCGTGGCCTCTTGTGTCTGGTCCTGCGGCAGCGGCGCAACCACCGCTTCGGCGACAGGCGGAACGACTACGGCTGGTGGTGCCTCGGCCACCGGCGGGAAAAGCGCGATGGCCGGCGGCGCTTTGGCGACCGGCGGCATTAGCGCCACAGGCGGTGCCTCCGCCGCAGGCGGTTCGGCAACGACCGGAGGCGCAATCTCAACTGGTGGTTCGGCCGCTGGTGGGGCAACCGGAACGTCTGCAATGACATTGGCCCAAGCTTGTGCAACGAATTGCGCTCTTGCTAGTGGGTTGGCCGATTGCCCCACCACAACAACTGTGTGCGAGCAGAGCTGCATGACTACGTACACCAACACGTCCGCTGTCAATCCGGATTTGGGACGGCAGTACACAGAAATGATGGTTTGCGTTGCGACTGATCCCTACTTCGCCACGTCCGCTAGCTTTGTTTGCGCGAAACCAAACTCCCCTTTGAACTTGTGGTCGCCCGTAATTGACCCCTCAACTGATTCACCGTGTAAGCAGAAGATTTGTGATTGGAACTGCGATGACGCCACACACGGGGATATGGATCCCTGGGTGGACCTCCTGTGTGCCTGCTCAAGTGTCTGATGAGTGACGCCCAGAGGCAATGTCTTCGCATACCCGGATAGCGATCGTTGCCAGTCTCGCGAGCCTTTGCATAACCCGCGGTTCCAAGAGGGGCGATGGGTTCATTCGTATACGACGTATTGCCGAACGCGTAGGCCGGCGAGGTCCCAGGCTGATTCAGCCCGGCGGGCATCCGCATCTTGGCGAACCATTGATTGAAATGAATGGTTCGAGGGGGGAGAGCGTTGTAGCTTGGCGATCTCCAGTGTAGAAGATGACCTCGTGGAGGAATCGATGAGACGCACTGTTCTAGGAGTGGTTTTCACACTCTCCGTTTGCGCGGTTCTCAGCTTGGGATGCGGCGCGGGTGGCCCGCCGGCTGCCAACTCGTTCACCAGGGTCTACACAGAAACCATCCAACCGAGGTGCAGCAACGACTTCTGCCACTACAACGGCGTAGACATACGGTTCAGCGCGCTCGACCTGAGTTCGAAGGTGCGCGCGTACTCGAGCCTCATCGGCCTGCCATGCATGGCGTCCGTTTGCTCACAAAGTGGAATGCGGGTGCTCCCGGGGCAGCCAGAGGCTAGCGTTATGTACCTGAAGGTCTGGGATCCGCTACCCGCGGGGACGACCAGGTGCGGAATCGAAATGCCGGCGGACACCACTAATTACTCGACCAACGGAACCTCGGACCTGACGTTCTCTGGCCCTCCGCTCTCCACAGAAGAGCAGAACCGCATCCATGATTGGATCCGGGAGGGCGCGCAGGACAACTAGCCGTGCTCGGGGGCCACCGACGCGTTCCCCGCCACCCTCAAGGACAGGTGCGCGTGCTCGCACCCGGGCTGAGGCCGGCCCAGCCAGGGCCAGAGTACCCTGTGAGTTCCAGCCAGTTGTACGGCGGAAAATCGTTGGGACAGCAAACCAGCGACTTCGGACACTGCACACCGGGCCAGAACGGACCTCCGCACACGCACTGGGTAAAGGTGACCCCGGTGCAAAGAGCGTAGGAAACCCCGGTGCAACCTGGGCAGCTGTCGATGGCGACGTAGTATCCAGTTGTGCAGGTTGGCTGGGGATCCCAGGGGTTATTGGGGTCATAATTAGGGATATCATTGGGATTCCATGGTTTGGCGCCAGTAGTGATTGGCTGAAACTGTGGGCTCTCGTAGCATGACAGGCCGGTGGCGGCCGCCATCAATGCCACAACGGCAACAATGGTTGAGGATCGCAGGTTCATTTGCACTCGCATGGTTCCGCCTCCCGGAGCACCGGGCCTATAGGAAATAGAGGAAGGTCATCTCGAAGCGATTGTTGTGGACGTTCGTGTCGTCTGCCAGTTTCTGGTCGACGCGTTGATAGGAAAGACCCATCCGAACAGCGGGGGTCAGGTCAAAGAAGATGTTGCCGTCCACATACCGCGAAGACTGGAATACGCCCAACGCATTGATCCATGGCTGACCGGGCGCAATGGGCTGATAGAACGTCGCGATGTTGTTGGACTTTCCCTGACTGTAGTTCCCGCTGACGAAGACGCGCCCCGTGGGGGGCAGGTAGTACTGGATGCCGACAACAAATGTCCGCCAATTGATGGTGTGAATGCCCTCGCTCCGATCGAACGCCACCAGTCCGGGATCGACGTTGGGCGTGTACGGGCGGCCGACTAGGGGTGCGGCCCCAAGCGCGTCCGGCCTTGCGACTCCCAAGTAATCGAACGGGGTCCCGGGGGGCAAGCCGTACACATTGGGCATGGTCGCGCCTGCGGTCATTCCCGTGTATTGGTCGGCATCACCGGTACCTGTCACAAATTCTCCGGTTAGGGTCAACGCGTTCCCGCGATCCGTGCCGTCCTTCGCAGGGATGATGGGAAGGAGCACGTTGGCCGCGAGTGCCCACCCAATCAGTGGTATCGGCGAGGCGGGCAGCGGTGCATGCGGGTCGACCTTGAACTGGCGCACCATGCCAGACACACCGATGGAGGCCGCCCGTGCATCGGTTCCACCGCTGCCCGGGGTTGTGATCCCCTTCCAATGGTTGATGGCGAGGCGCGCCCCCCCTTGGGTATCCGGCATCGCGGAATCGCGTTGAACCGGGCGGAACGCCCCGGCCGCGATTTCGAAGTTGATTGGATTCGACGCGAAGTTGTGGCTCAGACGAAGCTGCACCGTCCGATTGAACAGTTCATTTGGCAGTCCGAGGAAACCGCACGTGGCTCCGAAGAAGTAGTTCTGCCACCCCAGGAGATAGTACGTCTGGCCCACCAAGGCGTCGACGAAGGAATCCTCGATCTTCAGGTACGCGTGCCGGACACGAAATGCGGCGTTGTTGAAATACGCGGCTTCGGTCGTGGCGCCAGAACCCGATGCCAGCCCGGGCGATCCCCCGCCGCTGTTGATGCTTGGCTGATTGCCAAACAAGTCGAACTCGAACACGCCCGATGAGCGAATGCCGTGGAATTCTGGAGCTTCTGCTTTGAACCCGAGCCGGCTGTTTCGAATGGTGGCTTGCAGGCGCGGGTTGCGACCGGCCTGCGTCAGGGGGTGAGCAATGACGTTGTTGTTCAGTCCGTCGTTGAAGCTCCGGGTCGAGTCCCACATTCCGTCGGCTTCGGCGAAGCCGTAGATGGTCAGCCTCCAGTCGGACCCGGCGCCGGCCGTTAGAACGAACGGAGGCCGAACCAACCATGGATTAACGGGAGTCGGAGCAATCGTTTGTCGGGTTGGCAGGACGATGGGCGGAGCCAGCTCTTGCGACCGTTGCTTGGCAGACTCGATGGGCGAAGGCAGCGCTTGGGACTGTTGCTCGGCAGACTCAGCTAGCGGCTTCTCGTCGGACTGTGCGCGAGCGGCCGACACGACGAGCAAGCCGGAACCGGCGATCAGGATGGCCAACGAAGTTCGAGACATGATCGGACTGTCCTTTCGAGGCAAACTCCCGCAGCGCAACTCATTCCATCGCTCATCGTCTACCTCATCTCCCTTATACCGAATTCACGCGCCCGGCGTCAAACTGGACGCGTGAGCCGGGCACGTGACGCCTTGGGATCTTCATCCCGCGGGGAGGTTGACTCGAGACGAGCAGGCCAGCCTCCTCAGGCCTACTGCAGGACGCGGACGAGCGCTGCGCTCGCGGCTGGGACATACACTGAAACGGTGTTTCCCGAAACTGTCTGAGTGTAAGGTGCATTGCGAGGCCAATCGCCCGCCACCGAGACCTGGGCGCCAGCAAGGGTCACGTTCCCTGCCGCTGCCGTCAGGTTGCCGGTAGGCGTCGACTCCAGAAAGATCGCACTTGCGCTACTCACCGCGGATCCCAGATCCACAGTGGCGCTGACGCCACTCGAGGCGTTGCGGTTGTTGAGCACCACGCTGGTAGATCCGTTCGTCTTGACGGCCCAGGCGGTGAAGTATTGGGCGCTCGTGCTGACGGTCGCGGAAACCATCGAGCCTACGCCGGCTTGGGTGAAGAGGAGCATACCGTAGTATTCCGGCTGAACCTGCACCACGACCCCACCGTTCTCCTTGATCGGCTCATAGTAGAAAGGAACCGTTCCATCCATTCCAGTCTCGCCGTTGTGGAAATTGATTCCGCTGCCGCCACGCTTGGCAACCTCGAACATGTAGTCGATCGCCCAGAGAGCCGAGAGGAACGTGTCGCTTACGCCCTGCTGACCGTGACCGGAGCAGGTGTTGTTTTCGTCCATGCGCCAGCCTGGGAGATTGTTCTTTGTCGCTGCAGCCTCGATGGTATCAAAGATGTCGGTGAGTTGGGTCGTTGTTATCTGGAGGTTGGGCACTGAGCATCCCGATGTATTGGCGGCGGCGACGTAGGAGTGCTGCGACAGAAGGGCCAACTTGCCCGGATATTTCGCCGTTATGCTGTCAGCAAATGGAGCAGCAAACGTTACGTCAGCTTTGCTGGTGCAGGCCGGGCCGACCAACAGAGCGCCTGGCGCGGCGAGGATAGCGTCCGCAAACTTCTCGTAGTCCGTTGTTTGGTCGGCCCAGCTCCCAAATTTGTCGGGCTCGTTGCCGATCTCGATTCCGACAATGCTCGACGGACACGCGCTCATGACATAGGCCGCCTCTGCCGCGGAGGCGGTCGAGTTGCCCAACTGGAAATTGACGCCATAGATGGCCTTGCTTCCCGTCGCGGCCAGAAAGCCGCAGAATTGGTCGACTCCGCCGGTCGTGATCTTGTAGTTGAATGGCTGCCCATTCGGCTGCGAGGGTGCGATCCCTGTGCCGGCCCACGTGCAACGTTCGACATCGTTGGCTCCAACTCGCACCATTGGAGAGCCAAGGAGCTTGTAGAGCGCAATCATGTTCGTGTTGTTGCTGGTGAGCGAGCCATTCATGATGTGCGTCTTTTCGTAGCTGAACCCGGTGAAGTCGGCACCGATCGTCCCTACCGTGGTGCCGGGGTCCACCGTCACTGTGGCCGCGGCGTTGGAGCTCCCGCCCGCCCCGGTGGTCCCGCCCGCGCTGGTCGAGGACCCACCTGCGCTGGTGGAGGACCCGCCTGTGCTGGTGGCGGGGCTGGCACTCGAGCCACACCCGGACGTGAAGGCTACGGTGAGCAGCACCGGACCCGCGAAGCGATACAGAAAGACGGTCGATGATGGGCTCCTGCTATTCATAAGAATCTCCTTGCGATGGGTAGGGGCACAGAGGCCAACACGACCGATGCCTCGTCTCCCATTTGAACCTTCGGTAGCTGACACATTCTTCTAAGCGATCCTGCTTGTGGCCAGGAGAGCCAAACGCGCTGGCGTAGTCTAGCCGAACCCGCCGACGACCTCGACTGATTCTTGAGGCCCTCGGCGGCTTCGGCACGTGCTACGGATCGGCGACTGTGCAACTTTGCCCGAAGGCTATTGGGAGAGCAGCCCGTTCGCGACGTTGACCGCCTTGGATGTGACCGTAGCCGTAGCTGAGGTCAGCCCGGGGCTGGACGCAGTCAGCGTGATATCTCCGGCGGTCGTTTGCGAACGAATGAAGACGCGATTGATTCCGGCCTCGGTGTACAGATAGAGGTTGTTGGTCGAATTGGTCATGCTTTCGTTGACCCCGCCGC
>PMIX01000276.1 GCA_003158395.1 Myxococcales bacterium
CGCTGGCCCGCCAGGTGGCAAGCCGGGTCAAGCAGGCCACAATTTTTGACCTTGAGATTGACGCTGACCTCGCCCGCCTCGACGAGCCGTCACTTGCACTCGGCGGCCTTCGCGGTCTGGTGGTCATCGACGAGATTCAGCGCCGCCCTGATTTGTTCCCGACTTTGCGTGTGCTCGCGGACCGCCCTCGACATCCAGCGCGGTTCTTGGTTCTCGGCAGCGCGTCCCCGGCGCTCCTGCGGCAATCCTCTGAGACACTGGCCGGACGTATCGCCACCTTCGAGCTTGATGGATTCAATCTTGGGGAGATCGCTCCGAAACGGGCCGAACAGCTCTGGCTGCGGGGTGGATTTCCCAAGAGCTTTCTGGCTGCCAGCGAGGTGCAGAGCCTGCGTTGGCGCCAGCAGTTTCTCGACACATTCCTTGCGCGCGACATTCCAGCCCTGGGGTTCCGGTTGCCGCCTGCGCTGCTGGGGCGCTTCTGGCGGATGCTGGCGCATTTGCACGGGCAAATCTGGAACGCGTCCGAGATCGGTCGATCGTTGGGCGTGACCGACGCGACCGTGCGCCACTACCTGGACGTCCTCGCCTCCGCCTTCGTTGTGCGGGTGCTTGCGCCGTTTCACGAAAATCTGGGCAAGCGCCAGGTGAAGGCCCCCAGGGTCTATGTCACGGACTCCGGGCTGCTCCATGCCCTGCTTGGCATCACGAACAGGCGCGCCCTTGACGTCCATCCCAGGCTGGGGGCGTCGTGGGAAGGCTTCGTGATTCGGGAAATCACGCGGCACTTTCGCGCCCGGCGCGATGAGTGCTTCTTCTGGCGAACCCACGATGGCGCGGAGCTGGACCTTCTCATTCTGCGCGGAAAGCATCGCCATGGCTTTGAGATCAAACGGACGGATGCGCCCCGGGTCACGCCCAGCATGCGCAACGCACTTGCGGATCTGCACCTCGACCGGCTGACCGTCGTCCACGCGGGTGTTGACGAGTACCCCATGGGCGAGCGCATCCGGGCCGTCCCGCTCGCGAAACTCCTCGAGATGTCGACGCAAGTATAGGGACGGCCGAGCGCACGAGCGCAGCCGGTCGTTCCAGGCTTCTGTGCCGCCGAGTGGAAGTGTTGGCCGCCGTCGAGCTCCACGGCCAGATGCCTGTCTGGACAGTAGAAGTCCAAGATGTACGGACCGCAGGGGTGCTGCCGTCGAAACTTGAAACCCATGAGTCGTTTGGCGCGTAGCCGAGCCCACAGGGGGACCTCGGCGTCGGTGCTGGTACAGCGCAGGGCGCGGCGACGAGCGAGAAAGAGAGCCACGTTGTCGTTTTCGGCAGGATTTCGTCACTGTTGCTCAACAGGGAGCACGGTCAGCTGACCCAGGAGGGCCACGCTGGCCGCGGTCCCGCGCGGCAACAGCACCGCCATGTCGGTGTCGCTGTCAGGCAGGGCACGATCACACTGGCGACTGCCGAACAGGTAGGCAGCGACCACCGGCGTCCCACCGAGGGCGCGAGCGATACGATCGAGCATGGATGTCGTCTATCCCTTGCGGCGAAAACAGCCGGCAGCGGCGACGTCAGAATGGTCAAGCACGCCCAATCGGCTGGCGAAGTAGTGGATGGCGAGGCCGCTGTGCAGCCTGGTCAGGCGATGAACCACGGTCGGATTGAGATGCCGTGCAGAAAATGTGCGGCGGCGCCCCCGTGAATAAGCAAACCGCTTTGGCTGCGCGCGAGATTGCTCCACCAAATCAGGCTGTCGGTCGCGTCGGCTGCGACCGTCTGGCCAGACTTGACCTCAATGGGAACAAGTCGGTCGCCCAGATCCATGAGGATGTCGACTTCGTGGCCGGTCGAGTCGCGCCAGAAGAAAAGGGGCGCCTCGCGCCCGCGATGAACGAAGGCCTTGGTCAGCTCGGCCGCGACGTAGGATTCGAAGATAGCGCCGCGTAGGGGGTGGCGTTCCAACATGTCGGCTGACTGGATACCCAGTAGATGGCACACAAGTCCAGTATCGAGGAAATGCAACCGTGGGCGCCTGCGCAAGCGCTTGCGAAAACTCTTGTGGTGCGGCCGGAGCACAGTCACCAGAAACGCGATCTCCAGTGCATGCAGCCACGCGCGAGCCGTCGGCTGCGTGATGCCGGCATCGGCGGCAAGATCGCTCAAATTCAATTCCTGCCCCGTTCGGGCCGCAGCCAGGCACAGAAACGCGTCGAAAGCCGGCAGATCGGTAACGCGGAGGATGTCGCGAAGATCCCGCTCGACATAGGTGCGGCGATAGTCAGCCAGCCAGGATTGGGGAGGCAGCTTCTGATCGTGGATGCGCGGATAGAAGCCCGCCCAAATCGTCGGCCACAATGAAACCGCTGGCGCCGACAGCCGGCCCTTGGGCGCATGATGGAGATCGGCAGGAACAATGGGGGGCCGGCCGAGCAGTTCGGAGAGGGAAAGCGGCAGCAAGCGCAGAAGAGCGGTTCGCCCGGCGAGCGTCTGGGACACCTTGTGCATGAGCAACAGATTCTGCGAGCCCGTCAGGACGAACCGGCCGGGACGGGCATCGGCATCGACCATCCCCTGCACGTACGACAGCAGGTCGGGCGAGCGTTGCACTTCGTCGAGGATGACCGACTCGTGCGTGAAGCGGGACAGAAATCCGCGCGGATCCGTCGCGGCGCGCGAACGCTCGTCCGGATCTTCCAGCGACACATAGGCGTGGTTGGGGAACGTCGCGCGGGCGAGGAAAGTCTTGCCCGATTGGCGAGGTCCGGTAAGGGTGACTACCGGCATGCGACTCGCAGCCGCACGAAGCTCGCCTGCCAGCACTCGATGATACACGAAGGGATCTTGTCGCCGAACCCCTGGTTCATGTCAAATACAAAATGGCTTTTTCAATCTGACGAGAGACCCGGATCGCTGAATTTCGTCGACCTGGGACGCAGTCTGGCCCAGGGGAGATGTATACAAATGGGTTCCGTACGTATGCCACGGCTAGCGATCGAATCCTGGCATGTATATACTGGGACGTATATACTCTCCTCTGAAGAGGCGAACGATGACATACGCCCGTGTTTTTCAGTCCGGTAACAGTCAGGCGGTACGCCTGCCCAAGGAATTCCGATTCCACACTGATCGAGTTGAGATCTACCGGCGCGGTGACGAACTTGTGATGCGCGAGGCGCCGATCAACGCGACCGCAATCTTTGACGCGCTTGCCAGTCTGCCCACAGACTTCATGACAGATGGCCGCGAGGACACACCGCCCCAGGAGAGGGATAGCCTCTGATGAGCGTTCGGTATCTGCTTGATACCAACATCTGCATCTACATCGCCAAGCACAACCCGCCCACCGTGCGCGAGAACTTCGCTCGCCATGCGGCCAACGAGTTTGCGATGTCCGTCATCACGTTGGGTGAATTGCGCTTCGGCGCTGAGAAAAGCCAATCGCGCGAACGGGCGATGGCCACCATCCAGAAGCTCGAATCGCTGATTCCCCCTTGCGCCTTGCCAGAGACAGCCGGCGAGCACTACGGCCAGATTCGCGCCGCTCTGCAGGGGGGTGATGCGACCATTGGCAACAACGACCTTTGGCTCGCGGTGCACGCACGCGCCGAAGGATGGATTCTGGTCACCAACAACACTCGCGAATTCGCCCGCGTTCCAGGCCTGCAACTGGAGAACTGGGCGGAGAAGGCGTCCGGGGCACCAAGCGGCGGATAGGCGCACCTGCTCCGCCGGTGGCGACAGTGACCCCTTCTCTA
>PMIX01000010.1 GCA_003158395.1 Myxococcales bacterium
CAGTTGGGCATCAATCTGCTCGCGGGCGCGTTGTTCAGGGTTCAGGTCGGGCATGAAGCGCTTGACGACATCATAACCCATCGCTGAAGTTTCAGCCCCGCGTGCGCCGGAGAGGCTCGTCGACGAAGATGCTGTTTGTAGGCGGGACAGGGATTGTCTTCCACCGAACCGTTCGGGCGTTTCGGGTCTTCGTCGAGGGGGCAGGGCGGTCGGGACCTCGTCGAAAGCCACGGTGAGGGGATGGGCTTGGCGACGCCAGGGATTGAATTCAGTAGCGGTATCCGGGATTGAACCGGGTAGCCAAGCGGGTCCCCTTCTGGTTGCGTGGCGGAGCGACGGGAAGCGGCATGCCGTAAACGCCCGCGACACGTTGGTTGCAGCTTGTCGCCATCACGGACCACGTCGCCCTGGCGCTGATGGCCTTTGGCGGCGGCACTTCCGCACGCTGGGTCTCGTCGGGTGTCGAAGGGGGACGAGACCCAGAAAGGCTCGTGGCGAGCGGTCTGGCGGGATCGATGTCAGTCTGTGGGCAGCCCCCTCGCGATTGCGCTGCTGACAATACCGTCAACGTGTCTGCGGAATTCAGCGGCATCCATCTTATTGTGTCGTCCGTCGTAGGTGTCGCCTTTCCAATAGTCGTTGAAAACGTTGTAGAGGCTACCCTTCGCAAAGATCACAAAACATCCGTGCAACCAGCGCGTCACGAGTCTGTGCGAAGGGACGTACTCACCGTAGTCCCAGAGCGAGCGATTTTCATACTGCTGCGGCTCTGTCTCGGTGAGTTCTTCTCGACCGTTTGGCACTGCATCGTAGACCCCGCTCGGAGCAAGCTCGTCCAGTTCCAAGCGAAGGTAGGACATCGAAGGGATTTCTGCGATGGCGTTGAGGGTCAAGCTTCGCGGCTTGACGATCGCGGGACTTCCCCTTCCTCCGTCTTCTCCATTACAGAACAGCTCAATGCAGCCCGGCTCCTTGCCTAGGCTCGCGCTTCCGAGGTCATTTCCCCCGCCGGTAGGGTAAAACATATGGTTTGAATTGGGTACGCCGATGGCCCGCAACACTTCAACGATCTCCTTCGGGTCGGTCCAGGTCCGGGCGGAAACATCTTTCCCTCCAGCTGCATGTTGTAATGCCTTCAACCAGGCAGCGTTGGCTTCTCGGCGGAATGCGCGGTCAGATTTCCGGTCCTCTTCTTGCGGAACCTCGCCATTGCCGTGGGTCACCGCGAGCCGGGCGGCCGAATAGCTGGTCCCTTGTCCCATCCGCGCCTTCTGCGCACGAATGGTCTTCTTGAGCTTCTTGTCTTTCATGGTGGTGAATTCCTTGACAGCACACCCGTCGCCCCGCTCGACTGCATGCTGTGGATCATCACCACGATCCCGAAGCTGAGCCCCTTTGCCCCAGTTTGTGGGCCGTCACGGGGAACAGCCATTGGGGTTCGGCGTGGGATCCCGCCGTGGAGAGGTAGCTTGATGGCCTGCCGGCCTCTTGTCAACGCCGGGTGAAGCGGGTGAAGCGGGTGGATTGACACGGCCTTGTTGGTCGCACCGCTCCGCCAGCTTTGCCTGCTGCGCGCTATTTGCCTTGTGGCGGGTGTGGCGAGTGTGGCGGGGTCCATCCGGCATATCGCGCAAAAGTTTCTCGGAGATCGGTGAGGGTGTAGCCGCGGTGGAACTTGCGTGGGCGGCTTTTGCCCGCCCACTTGACCGGCTTGACGCCAAATGGCTTCAGCAGGCGAGCCAGCTGCTCCCGCGTGATTGGGTGGCCGTGTGAGTATGTCGGCCACGGGCTCGCCTCTCGCCTCGCCAGCTTGCGGAGGATCACCTGCGTATCGATGCGCTTGGCTTCGCTCACGCGGAAGATGCGAGCAAGGTCCTTGAGAAGTACCTCCGCAACGTCGCCCTCAACCTCCTGCTCGGCCATCGAGGACAAAGCAACTACGGCCTCACTGACACGCTCGGGCCAATCCCCACCTGCCACGGTCGCGATGGCTAGAAGGGGTCTGGCGTTGTCTCGTGCGCGGTCGCTTTTCACTTCCTTGGGCACCTTGGGGGTGACGGTGGAGAGGGCATCGCCGTTGTCCTCTGCCCAGCGAACCAAGCGCTGCCGAACTGACTCGGTTTTGTCCAGCAGGCGCGACAGGTTCAGCCGCCTGATGGAATCCTTCTGGCCCTTCCGTTTCATCTGGATCACGAAAGCGCGGTCGACGATGGTTGAAGGAAGGTTGCCAATCGCGGCGAGGGCTTTCGGGCAATAGACGTTGTGCGAACTCTTTGCCCTGATGACCCGCGCCCGGGAGCGGTGGTGGCCAGCGTCGAGGATGTTTCTGATCTCGGACCTCTCGCGCCCAGCGGAGTCGAGTTCGTCGATGAGAAACGTGGGCTTGTCAGCGTCGATGGCCCTGTACATGCCTGCTGCCGTGATATTGCTCGTGCCCAGCGGCTTTGATACCAGGCAGTGGAGACCGTCGAGCAATGTGGTTTTCCCGCAACGCATGAGCGGGCTGCGCAAGAACAACAGCGGGCATACGTCGAAGCACTCGAACACGTAGGTGAATGCAACCCAGACCGTGAGAACGGGGTAGGCGTACTCTTCCACCACGACATACCGACGGAAAATCTTCTCGATTCTGTCCAGGAGCTTCGCGCCGTCTACTGGGTCAGGCCACGGTGCGGGGTTGGGACGAGCGGCCCCCGCCGACTCGACAATCGTCGCCGGCTCTTCCAAGCCTGCCTTCTCTTCGGCTTCTCGAATCGCCGCGTCGAGCAGAGTCTTGGCGCTCGAAATGCCATGCTTCCGTAGGAGTCTGCGGGCCAACAGCGTCTGAGTAACCCTCTCCACCTCCGGCATTTCGCAGACGGCAGCTGCCCACGCTCGAACAGCCTGATAGGCGTCCTCGGGTAGCGAGCCCGGCCGCAGTGCCCGAAGCACGTCCAGAGGGTTGGCTGTGTCTGCAAGCAGTGCTGCCTTGGCGTCGACATTCTCGCCGTCGCCGGTCATGTCGTCTCGGCTGTCTCTCATAGGGCATTTCCTCCGGCTGGGGCTTGCGCGGCGGCTGTCAGGTCCAATGCACCGAGATCCTGGCAAAACTGGACCCACCGGCCTGGGTTCTTTGCCACCCAGATGGCGAGTCTCGCACCCAGTTGTGCCGATTCCATTTCGAACGCAGGGCAGTGGCCGGATACGTTCGCGTGGGCGCATTCGTGGACCAGAACCCCCAGTGCCTTTTCGCCCAAGGGGTTGTCCCAGAGAAAGGGAACATCAATATTCAGACCAAGATCGCCGTCCTGCCAAGCGCCTTCAAAACCCTCGCCCTGGATGCGTTCACAGCGCACAGGGGAACCGACCAGCGCTGACGCGATCTCTCCGAAAACCCTCAGGCAAGCCGCCTGTCGTGCCGTTTCCTTGGGAAAGCTGTCCGTCGACCTGCTCAGGGCCTTGCACTTCTCATCGTGGGTCTTATGAACGGTGGGGCAGTCTTCTAGCAGCGCCGAGAGCCCGCTCGGGAGGTGACCTCGATTCACGGGGAGGTACCCTCTGCCTTCAAGTTCTTGAGACTCGCTGAGGTCGTCGTCGTCCAGTGGATTGCGACGGAGAATCAGATCTCGACTGGTCTTCAAGTGGGCTTCGACGATGGCGGTCTGAGCCGATTCGCTCAAGCGTTTGGCGTTGTCTGGCTTGTCCGCAATCTCAGGAGGCGCCTTGCCTTCCTTCCTCGTCAACTCCTCGTAGAGATCGCTCGAAGGCTCGACCAATTCCGCAACCACCTGGGCCTTGTACTTGTCGGGCAACATGTTCCGGTCGATATCGAGAGGGGTCTTCTGCATGACGTTGATGTCGTACGGAAGGGACCAAGGCGCATCATCGACGGGGATGCCAAGCTCGTAGATCATCGGCGTTTCGCCGAATTTGGCCACGAGGCCTACTTCAGTTGGCATGCGTTGGCTCCTGACCGTTTCCGTTTTGGGATCAAGCAGCGGGGTTGGAAGCCGAACGTTCGCAGCGGTACGGAAGGTTTCACGATGGGGTACGCGCACCCCGTTGAACTCGAACTCCACGCCCTCGGGCAGAATGATGCTCTCGAAGAACCTTTTCAGTTCCGCCTCCTCGGCACCCGGATGCCGAAGTAGCCCTTCGAAAGCAAGGCCCGCTTCGTGGTTCCTGATTGCGCTGATAACGCATCTACCCGGTTGGAATGCAAGGCGGTGACCGAGCGTGCGGATTTCAGCTCGCTCGCAGATCGAGATGACGTCGATAAGACCACGACCGAATCGCCCCCTCTTGCTCGCGCTCTGGTCGCTGGTCGTCGAGCCCACCCGTCGGAGAATCTCGGGATCGCAGCACCCACCACCGTTGTCGCGACACTCGACAGTGAAGGCCCGATTGCCAGCCCGGTCCTTGCGGCTGGCATCTGCGGGCTCGCAGTTCAAGGTGGTGCTGGTCGCCCCCGCGTCCAAGCTATTGGCGAGCAGCTCCTTGAGAACGTGCCCAAAAAGAAGGCCGCGCACTCGGGAAGCTTGTTTTTGAGAATCAAACGCAAACCAATCTTTGTATTCGGTCATGTCAGCTCCTTTGTTTTGTGTCTCATTCAGGGATGGGTGAAACCCCTCGCCTTCAGGCGAAGCCTTTGTGAGGAGCGAGGCGCCGGTGGGCGAGGTCAACACCGTTCAGCTCCCAGAGCGCGCCGGCTTGGCCGACTTCAGTCGGCTGGCACGCTCGTGAACCCGTCCTCTTCAGGAGTGGGTCCTGCGGTCAGGTAGACCTGACCCGTGCCCCGTACTTCGTGCGGCATCTGTTGCCGCGATTAAAAGTGGAAACGCAGAGGTTCGGCGGCTTGCGCTACGTTCCCGGGCGTGATGCCCCAACTCGCGCGAGCGCCAGGAGTTCAGCCTTGTCCCGATCTTCCTCATCAAGGAAGGCACCCAAGCTGGCTACCGTGCGTACGAGGATGTCCTTCTGTGCCCACAGTGGTTTCTTGCCGCCGCGACGCGAGCACATGGGCTTGGAGAAGTAGGCGTCACGGATTCCTTCGAATCCACCGACCGACGGCAGGACATGTGCGACGCTCCTGTAGCACTGAACACCCCACATCTCCTCCCCGTATGTTCGGAAATCGGAAAGACTGATCTTCTTGGGATTGCGACCTGTTCGCAGAGCGCACGCGGCCACAAGCTCGGCGACGGCCAGTGCGTAGTCGTCGTGCGTGTTGTTGCTCATGGAATTCTGCGCCGGCCGTGCCGGCAGGCGCAGAGCAAGGCTCCTGTCACGGTCCCCCGGAGTGGCTGTGTGAGGTCTTCGTGTGCTGGTGCGTGGGGCTCTGGTTGTGGAGCCATCGGTCCCGAGTTCGTCGACGCTGCTTGTCATGGTCTCGCTCCTATCTTTCGTGATGGCCTTGCCGGTTGTGGCTTGGCGATTCCGACGACAAGTCTTTGAACCTTTTCCCGAACAATAATAGGGGCGGTGGTACGCGCCCAATGGGCGCGTACCACTCCTAATGGATCGCTAACCACTGGAAAACACGGAGCTTAGTACACCTGGACCATTTATTTTCTGGCCCCATGCGTGAGATTCGAAGCCCGAGCCATCCAGCGCTGATTGCTGAACGCCACGGGCACCGTCGTTCCGGCAAAGCCGTCAGGCTAGTGGTCGGCGTGTAGCAGACCGAGACCCTCGAAAAACTGCCCGGCGACTCGGGTCACAAGGTGGTAATCCGCACAATGAGATCCGACGGCCTTGCCAAGCTGGCTTGACCGGGGAAGTGGCTAGCCATTTCCGCGTGGCCCCGACTTTATCCCCTTGGTCGGCCGCAGGATCTGCGCCATGACTTGGGACACGCCCTTGGCCACGCCTTTCTCTCTGAGGAATTTGGCAACGTCTTCTTCGGTTGGGGCTTTTTTCGGCTGTTGGGGATCCCAGGGTGCCCAAAACTTAATCGCAGCTTCCTTGAGGCGCGTCAGCAACTCTGTATTGTGCTTGCCCCACGGCCACCCAATTGGTTGGTCGTCGGTCGTAGAACGGAACTGATCGGGAAGCGTCCATTCCATGCCCACCGCCCATGCACGGAACTCTGCGAGCTTAATCCAACAACGACTCTTGGGGGCTTCGACCTCGACGGGCTGCAATCCGTCCCCCAGGTTCCGGAGCGCGACACGAAGGCGGCGGCGGTATTCCCGGCAGCGCTCCGGGGCGATCTTGTGCTTCAGGGGGTTTTTGCGGGCCAAAAGAATCTTAGCCGGGCGAAGGTCGCAGGAAAGAGCGACAGCCTGGTATAACCTGATACGGGGAGACTGGAGCCATTCCTCCCAACGTGGCTTTGGCCAAGAAGACGCAGTGTCCTTGGGCGGGCTATCGCTCTCTTTCACAACGGTCTGAGGTTTCGCATTCTTGGTTTTCATTGGTTGCGACCCCTTCAGACTAGACGGAAACCGGCGCGCTGACAAACGACCGACACGGACCGACTAGAAGCGATCCCCTGGAACGGATCGGTGATTTCCCGCGAGACTCTAGGTCGTCGTCAGTCAGGTCGGGTAGGGCTGTGGCATCCGGCCGGCGGCTGGCTACGCAGGAAGTGGCATCATGAGGTGCGACGCGGCATGGCGCGCGTTCGGTTGCTGCCGGGGGCGTGGTAGCCAGTGGAGCCCAGACACCGGACCGGGCCTTGGACGGCGTGTTCAAAGTTGTCCGTTCGAAGATCGTATCCGTCCGGAGGAGCGCGTAGGGCGAGTGACGGGAGGTTGGCGTAGTTCTGGCAGGGCCGCGCGGGGCGCCGGCGAGGTCAGGTCCGCTGGCCGAGCACGACCTGGCGGAAGACGTTGGCGGCTAGGGCCTGCTGCACCTCGGACTGCGCCAGGGTTTGGGTCCAGTTGACCGGCGCCAGGTCCAGCACGCGGTGCTTTGGCCAGCGCGGCAGCAGGCACAGTAGGTCGCGCATGTACCCCAGGGGCTCGATCCGGTGCATGCGGCAGCTCGCCAGCAGCGACACGAAGATCGTGTTGATCTCGGCGCCGTCCTCACTGCCGCAGAAGAGCCAATTTCGTCTTCCGACCACTTGCCGGCGCAGGTTCAACTCCGAGATGTTGTTGTGCATGGGCAAGCTGCCGTCATCGAGGAACCGCATCAACGCGGCCTTCTGGTTGACGGCGTACTGGATGGCATCGGCCACTGGTGACTCGTCCAGAACACGTCCCTGCTCCGCCGCGCACCAGGTAAAGAAGGCTTCCACAATTGGCTTCGATTTCTCTTGGCGCACCTCGCGCTTCTTCTTGCGAGGCGAGCTGGCAATTGTCCGCTCGATGCGAAAGAGCGAGCCGATGTACACCAGGGCGATGTTGGCGCGCTCGGGGTCCGAGCCAAGCGCCTTCCACCAATACCTTCTGGCATGAGCCCAACAGCCAACCTCGACGACGTTGCCGGTCTTGTACAGGTGGTCGTACACGATGTGTGCGTCCGCGACCAGATGCCCGTGATAGCCAGGCAGCAGTTTGTCGACCGCTGCCCCGTCGTGGCTCTCCGAATAGCGAAACAGTACATGTCGGTCGGGCGCTACCAGCACCCAGAAATGCCCATTGTGGCAACGCTCTTTGGCCAGCACCAGTACCCCGGTTGCATCCACGCACAGGTACGGCGAGCCCAGCGCGTCGATGAACATCGCTTCGTGCAGAGGCCGCGCCAGCTCGCCAAGCTCGCCGTGCCAGGTGCACAGGGTCGACCGCGACAGGTCCAGACCATCGCGCGCGTAGACCACTTCCAGCCGATTGAGCGGCTGATGGTCCTGCCAGCGCCGCACGATGGTGTCGGCTAGAAAACCCGGCCCGGCGCTGCCACGTTCGATGGGCAGCTCTACCGTCTCGCCCACCAGCACCTCGGTCTCGCCACCACGCTCCCGGTCCTTGCGCGCAAACTTCTTGTACACCAGCTTCACCGCGACGACGGCGGCCGGCCGCCGTTCCAGAACCTCGCGTGTCTCGCTGCCGATGCACTCGAACGCATCCGGCTCGCGCTCCACCTCGGGCGGCACAATCTCGATCTCAACCCGTGGCAGTTCCACCGGCAGAGGCTTGCGTACTGGCTTGCACCGCGTGTGCTCCTTCACCAGCTGCTTCTCGACTGCGGCAGCGGCTGCCTCGGCCTCGGATGAGCTGTCCGCCCCTGCCATTGCCATCCCCAGAATCGCCAACGAGAGTTGGGCATCGTTTCGCGGCAGGCGCTCTGCCTTCTGCCCCAGTAGGCCGCGCCGCAAACGCTCGTTCTCTTCTTTCAGGTGCAACACCAGCTTCCGGTACTCGTCGCGCTCGCCCTCCACCTTTCGCAGTTGCGCCGTCTGCTCGTTCAACTGGACGGCGAAGTGTGCGAGTCGCGCCTCGATCGTATCGTCGGTGCTCGTCGCTTCACTCACGCTTTCGACAAATGATCCCCTCGGATCAATCTGTCAAGCATTTGTGTGCAACTCATTGTTCTTTTTTCGTCGCCGGCCTTCGCGCGCGACGCCGGTCAGCAGATGCCCCAGCGCAGAGGCATCGATCCGGAGAAACGCGCTGCCATCTGTCCCGACCGGAACCTCGAACACTGCCCTGTGAAGACGTTTGTACAGGATGCACAGCCCGTGGCCCTCAAACCACAACACCTTCACCCGGGTTGCCGATCTTCCGGCGAAGACGAAGAGCGCACCGCCGGCCGCTGGGTCTTGCCCGATCTTTTCGCGCGCCACTTGCGCCAGTCGGTCAAACCCAAACCTCATATCCACGGGCGCCACGCACACGAAAATCCGAACCTCCGCCGGGATCACGAAACCGCCTCGCTCAGAAGCTTGAGCAACCGTCGCAGCGCCTCCGTGTCGAACCCGGCCGGCACACGCAGCCGCCGCTCACCTGGCAACTCGATCTCGAACCGGCTGTCCCCGATTGGCACGCCCTGCACCTCGACCAACGGCCAAAGCGCCGCCTTCACCGTGTCGCTGTGCTTGGCGCCGGCTCTACGCTGCGGCCGCGCCTCTTTCTCGGCCCGCAGCCGGTACAGCCATGTCTCGAACGAGCTGCACTGCACGTTGTGGCGTGCAGCGAACTGCTTGTGTCTCTCGGCCGCGCCAGCTTCCTCGAACTCCTTGACCAGCGGCGCCCAGAAATCACGACCCCGGCAAATCTGCTTCGGCATGCCCAGAGCCTGCCCGAAGCCACCCCTCGCCTACCAGACGCGGAT
>PMIX01000066.1 GCA_003158395.1 Myxococcales bacterium
CTAGATCTGCGCGAAACCCAGGTTGACCTTCTCGAAATGCGCGTCTGCGGTCAGCACGACGTCGATACCCAGTTCCTGCATAACCGTAAACGACGTGCAGTCCGTGAACGACAGGCCGCGAAGGATGGCCTCGTCAGGATAGCCGTGGCCAGTGACAGTTCCGTCGTCCTCGACACCGAGGATGAGAACCCCGCCGTCAGCATTGGCAAAAGCCGCCACGTGCGCCGCGATCTCGTCGCGCACCGCCCGCCGATCGCGCACGCGCTTGGACCCGGGTGCGCCATCCCACAGGGACCTGCGGTCAAAGAACTGGCCCTCTTCCTGCCGGGCCAGGGCTTCGAGATCGAGCAGCGGCTTCATGCAGCCGCTTCCTCGTCCACACGCACGCGGACCTCGCCGGTGAGGAGGACGGACATGAGCGACTGCTTGGCGGTCCGAAGGGATCCGAAGGCTGAGATCTCGATGGCGAGACGCGAATCCACCGACGATATCGACGCAACGATGGCGGATTGCTCCTCGATGCTCGCGAGCGGAATCGGGAGCGCCCACCGCTCCGACGGTTGCGTCGTTGACCTGGTTCTCTATCGGGCCACCATCCCGCTCACAAAACAACCTCGTCCGCTTCGGGTGGCCGAGCTTCGCTGGGTGGCGCCTCATGAACGCCCTCGGCGTCCTGCATCTCGCGAACCGCGTAGTCCAGGGTCTCGCGGGCCACGCGCCGGTATTCGAGATCGTGGGTGGCTTGGTACGCTTCCAGGTACACGCGCGCAAGCGCGGCGTTGTCGTACAACATCTTTTCGAAGTGCGGGACCAGCCAGCGTTGGTCGGTCGAGTAGCGCGCGAATCCGCCGCCCAGGTGATCGTAGATGCCACCGTTCTTCATGCCGTCCAGTGTGGTCCTCGCCATCGCGAGGGCTTGTGCGTCTTCGGTTTTCGCGTGGCAACGGAGCAACAGGGAAATGCTTGCCGCTGGCGGGAACTTGGGCGCCGACCCAAAGCCGCCCCACCGAGGGTCGAAGCTCGCGGCGAGCGCACGGACTGCGGCTGAGATCATCGCGCTGCTGACTGGAGCGGCCGTCGCGATCTCGTATCCCGCTCGAACTTGTGCGACCAGCGCGCTTGCTTGCGCAAGCAGATCGTCGCGCTGGCTCCTCCAGAGATGGGCGATGCGTTTGAGCAATGTAGAGAAGCCAGGCCGGCCATGGCGATCCGTGGGCGGGAAGTAGGTGCCGGCGAAGAAGGGGCGCCGATCAGGCGCGAGAAAGACGCTCATCGGCCAACCGCCGCCGCCCGACAGCGCCACGGTCGCGGCCATGTAGATGTCGTCCAGATCCGGCCGCTCTTCGCGATCGACCTTGATGCTGACGAAGGATTGATTGAGAAGCGCGGCCACCGCTCCATTCTCGAAGCTCTCGCGCTCCATCACATGGCACCAGTGGCAAGCCGCGTACCCGATGCTGAGGAAGATCGGCTTGTCTTCGCGCATGGCCCGCTCCAGCGCCTCCTCGCCCCATGGGTACCAGTCCACCGGATTCTCGGCGTGCTGCAAGAGGTATGGGCTGATCTCGTGCGCGAGTCGGTTGGCCATGCCTCGCCTCCACCCTGAGTCTGGCCGGAGGTCGGGCTAAGGGCTAGCGTCGCCTCCTTCACTGACAGACTGCCGCGGGCCCGCAAGATTTTCCTGGTCTTCCTCAAGGTGGGTGCCGTGCTCTTTGGGAGTGGTTACGTCCTGCTCGCGTTCCTGCGTGCCGACTTGGTTGACCACCTTCATTGGCTGACCGAGTTGCAGCTCCTCGATGCCGTGGCCGTGGGCCAGGTCACGCCCGGCCCGGTCTTCACCACCGCAACCTTCATCGGCTATGTACTCCACGGGGCCACCGGCGCCTTGGTGGCCACGTTCGGCATCTTCCTGCCCTCGTTCATTCTCGTCGCAGTCGCCGGACCGTTGGTCCGCCGCGTGCGGCGCTCGCGCATGGCAGGAGCCTTTCTCGACGGCGTCAACGTTGCGTCTCTGGCTCTTATGGCGACCGTGACCTGGCATCTCGGCCGCAGCGCGCTGACCGACCTACTCGCAGTAGCGATCGGGGGAGTGAGTGCTTTGCTGTTGCTCAAGTTCCGTTTCAACTCCGCGTGGCTGGTGCTCGCCGGGGCGCTGGTTGGCGTAGGCCGGTGGTGGCTGCAATGACTCTCCCAAACATACCTGCGAGCGACCAGATAGGACGACCTCCGTGCTATCCAGCTGCCCTTTCGCCACTGCCTATTGATCTCGCGATGGTCTTCGGCGGTGACCGAAGCCTACCTGCGCGCGACCATGACCCGGCGGAGCGAGATCTTGCGGCGCGGCCTATTCGAGGTCTTCCCAGACAATCCTGTGTCTGCTGTCGTCGTCCTGTGTAACCTTCACTGGGCGGCTCCTGCCCGCCTGCTCATGCTAGCGGCGTGGCAAGGCGACGCTCTCTGGTTGCCCAGAAGATGAGGCGACGTATACTTCCATGAGCTGCATGGATGTCGCGCTGAGCACGCTCGTCGCGCACCTCCTCGATGGAGACTCCGAGGCCGCACTCGCGGAGGCGCGCAGGGCGCGGGCATCGCGACCCGACGGGCAGCGTTTGCTGGTTGAAGGGCTCGAGGCCGCCATGGATGGATGAGCGCCAAGTGCACGACCGAGCAGTTCAACCTGCTGGAGATCATGCTAACCGGCCGCGCGGCGATGGCGGTGGCGCGCGAGGCGTTTCCCGGGGGCGCGATTCCTGGCACGCGCGGCACGGTGGTCATCGCCACACCGCAGGGCGATGTCCACGATCTGGGCAAGAACATCACTGGGATGGTGCTCACCACCAAGCGTTTCCGGGTCGTTGATTGCGGCAAGGACTGCCCCGTCGCTGAGATGGTCGCCGCCGCCGCGCGCGAACATGCCTTCGCCGTGCTGGCAAGCGGGCTCATCAGTCCCGTTGTTCCGCTGGTGCGCCAGCTGCGCGGACTGCTGCGCGAGCGTGGCCTTTCCAATGTTGTAGTCGTGGCTGGCGGAGCTGCCCTCAGGCAGTGCACAACGGAGGCGTTGAACGTCAACTACGTTGCTCGTGATGCCTTCGACTGCGTCCATTTTCTGGAAGGGCTACGCCGATGACCGGGCTCGAGCGAATCCTTGCGGCGGTTCATTTCACCCCCAGCGACAGGGCTCCGGTCATCCCGCAGATCTTCGGGCACGCCGCGAGAATCGCGGGGGTGCCTCTGAAGCGCTATCTTACCGACGCCACTGTTCTGGCCCAGTGCCAGATTGCAGCTCTGGAGCGCTACCGCCACGATGCGGTCTTCGCCCTGTTGGACGTCAACGTAGAAACCGAGGCGCTGGGCTCTCGCCTGCGTTTCCCAGAGGACGGCTACCCGTCGGTCGAGCACTTTGCGATCGAACGCCCGGCCGCTGTCGCTGAGCTTGAAATCCCAGATCCCAGCAAGGTTGGTCGGATGCCCGTTCTCCTGGAGGCGGCCCGGCTGCTCAGGCAGCGGTTGGAAAATCATGGCCATGCTTTCCCACGAGCTGCGCAACCCGCTGGCGCCCATCCGCAACAGCCTGTTCGTCCTTGAACGGGCCGCCCCAGGTAGTGAACAGGCGAGTCGCGCGAATGCCGTGATCAAACGCCAGGTCGAGCATCTGGCCGGTTTGGTCGACGACCTGCTCGACATCACGCGTATCAGCCGAGGGAAGATCCGACTTGAACGGCGGAGGGCCGAGCTGAACGATCTCGTTCGTCGAACGGTCGACGACCACCGCTCGCTCTTCGAGGAAAATGGAGTCCGTCTGGATTGCAAGCTCGGCCCAGAGCCGGTGTTCGTAAACGCCGATCCTACCCGCCTTGCGCAGGTGGTAGGCAACCTCCTCGGAAACGCGGCCAAGTTCGCGGGCCATGGCGGCCTTGCCCAGGTCAGCGTTTCCACGGAGCCGGGAACCAGACGCGCCACTATCCTCGTGGCTGATAGCGGGGCAGGCATTACCAAAGAGACGCTCGCCCGCTTGTTCGAGCCATTCATGCAAGGGGAATCGACGCTTGATCGCAGCAAGGGTGGGCTCGGTCTGGGCCTCGCTCTCGCTCGGGAACTGGTCCGGCTCCATGGTGGCGAGATTCGGGCCCACAGCGACGGCGCAGGCCGGGGAGCCGAGTTCACCGTGAGCCTTCCGCAAACCGAGACCGACGACGCTCCCGGGGAGCCGGCCGCGGCCAATCGCATTGCCACGGGCCGGCGCGTGCTGATCATTGAAGACAACGTCGATGCCGCCAGCAGCCTGCGCGAGGTGCTGGAGCTGGACGCACACCAGGTGGCGGTGACGCACGACGGCCCTGCCGCGCTGGCCATGGCGAGTGACTTCCATCCTGAGGTCGTGCTCTGTGACATCGGTCTTCCGGGGATGAATGGCTATGAAGTTGCCCGCGCATTTCGGGCTGACGAAGCGCTCAAGCGCACGTTTCTCGTGGCGCTCAGCGGCTACGCGCTACCCGAGGACCTGCAGCACACGGCGGAGGCGGGCTTCGAGCGGCACCTGGCCAAGCCACTCGGCCTGCAAGCGCTGCAAGACCTGCTCTCGTCGTTGCCCGACAGCGACTGGTAGATAGTTGCGAAGATCGATCCCACCTGTTCCATGCCACGCTGGAGAACGCCCGCGCCAACTATGCCCAGGCCAAGGCCACTCTGGACGCGGTCGAGAACCTGCGAGCGATCTTGCCAGCCCTGCCGCACGGCCTACGCAAGCTGCGTGGCGATCCCGAGGACTGCGGGCGACCTTCGCCCTGACCGCTGCGTTTCAGTACTTGCCCGGCCGCAGAAGCGACGCGGGAACCTCGCCGCCGTACGAGTACCCGTACTGTTCCCAGTAGCCAGTGATCGCGTGATCGGTGACCTCGATGCGCGAGAGGTATTTTGCGTTCTTGTAGCCATACAAACGAGGCACCACCAAGCGCACCGGAAAACCGTGCGCGAGCGGCAACGTGGATCCGCCGACTCCGTAGCCGAGCAAAGTGCGCGGCTCGCGTGCGATGCTGATGGGAAGCGATTCGCTGTACTCCCCGCCCACGCTGTAGAAGCTGAGGTACGTGGCGGACGGATCGGCCCCGACCAAATCCAGCATGCTCGCCAGGGACACCCCATTCCAGGGCACGTCGTCGACCGACCAGCCCTCGACGCAATGAAAATCGGTGATTTGGTCCTGCCGGGCGAGGGCAACGAGATCGGCGAAACCAAGCGAAAGCGGATTGCTTGCCATGCCGTCGACGGTAAGCGTCCAACTCGCCAGGATGTCGACAAGATTTTGCGCATCCACCGTGTTTTCGTACCAGTTAGTGAAGATGGGGTCCGTGCCGGGGCCGGGTTGGAAG
>PMIX01000267.1 GCA_003158395.1 Myxococcales bacterium
ATTAACGACCCCAATCTCATTTTCTCGGTTCACACCTATCAGCCCACCAATTTCGGTCTGAGCACAACTCCTTACGCCTGGGGAAGCGCCTCGGACTATACCGGCATGGCGAATTCCGTCACGCAGATCCTAGGCTGGTTGCCGGGCTGGGGCATCGTCATCGGCGAATGGGGCTCCGAGAGTGCTCAAGCATTGGCAAATAGAGTTACCCATGCCTATGCCTATTCTCGAGACACCACAGCTGCTGGCATGTGTCCTGTGTGGTGGGACAACGGGGGCTCGTACGCAATATTCAACAGAACCACTGGCGCTCAGACCTACCCGACAATTGTCAGCGCAATCGTCACGGGAGCTCAAAAGGGTCTTGCGAATCCAGGTGTCTACTCAACACTCGCCAGCCCCTAACGAGTTCTGTCCCATTATCGAAGGCTTCGGTGACAACCAGGGTCAGGGCGGCCAGCTCGTCGTCTGACATGGGAACCCTGGAAGGGTTCCCATGCCCTCCCGCGATGGTACGCGGCCGGCGAAGCCGGCCGGCTGCCCACGTCGTCTGACATGGGAACCCTGGAAGGGTTCCCATGCCCTCCCGCGATGGTACGCGGCCGGCGAAGCCGGCCCCGGACAAGGCGCGAAAGCTCGGCTGCCCGTCGGGGCCGGGGACGGACGTAGGCTCCGTCGACCGCGATGGCATGGAGATGCGGCCCGCGCGACGAGGTCGTAGGCTACGGCGCGTTCGTTCTTGGCTAGCCTTTCATCAACGCTGGCTTCAACCCGCGCGAACCGCTCTCGCGTCTGTGCCCGAGATCGACGATAGTGCTTGGGCATGTGGGGGCCAATCGCATCTCTTCTGTGGGCTGGGGCGGTCGTGGTGGGAACCAAACGAGGAGTGCCGTGAAGAAGACAACCACCTTCCAGAACTGCTTCCTTTCTCTTCTTCCTGTGACCTACCTTGCCCTGTCGCTCGGTTGCACGAAAACCGACTCCTTGGGTTTGGCGGGCAATGACGACAGCGGCGTGGATGGGATTGCTCCCAGTGGTGGGTCGACGGGTACAGGGGCAACGATGGTGCCAGCCTTGGGTGGCACGCCGTCAACTTGCGGCATGACTGGCAGTTCGTCGCTGCTCGACATGCTGCCGGCTGACAACGAGGTCGACACCTTCACTACCGTAGGGTTTGGCGCGTCCGACGGACCCATCCAGTGGGCGCACCTCAGCCCGACCAAGGACGAAGACTGCCCTTCGTAGGACTGGCTGGCTCGGCGAGTACTTATGCGCGTGTCAGCGCTTCGGCTACGAACTGGTTCAGGCTTTCGCCACGGGCCATCGCCTTCAGCGCCAGTTTCTTGTGCACAGCTGGCCGGATCCTGACCACGAATTTCCCGCTGTAACTCTTGCCGGCCTGGCTCTCCGGCTCGGGCATCTTCCCGTCAATCACGTCCTGCACCAGATCTTCCACGATGGCCGCCAACTGAGCCGCCACCTTGGCCTCGGTTGCGCCGTGGCAGCACTGGCCAACCAAGGGAGGAGCGCTGCCCACATAGCAGTGATCGTCATCGCTCCACTCGATCACGCGCGGGTAGTGCGCCGACAAGCGGCGGATCTCCGTTTTGCGTTCGCGTTTCGTGCTCATTTTCGGCTCTCCTCGATCACCTGGTGGACTTGGTGTTCCTGGTAGGGAAGCGCGTCCGCTCCCTCGCTGTGCCCGGAAAGCACCGCGGTGACGCCCTTCGGATGCCGGAACTTGCGATGACTCCCGCGGGCTGGCTCCTGAACGAAACCGGCCCGCTTGAGATCAGCAATCAGCTCCCGAAGTTTCCGCGGCACCAGAAGCTAGTATCACACTGATACTAGGTGGTTTCAAGTCTCGTGGTGGCGAGGGCGACATCCCGTCGCATGAAGGGCGTAATCTGCAGGTAGTACTGCATGGCCCGGTCCGCCAGAGCGAGTTTGGCCGCGGCCACGATGGCCCAGGTGTTGGCGTGGCAGAAGATAGGGCAGACTCCTCAAGCAAGGTCTCGCCTTCCGGGTCCCGGCGGACGTAGTCCGGGCCGGCGGGTAACGGTCNNTGACATGAGTCCGTCGTCTGCGGGGGACAGTCGCTGCCCACCCGAATCCTCCCGCCGCCTTCCTGGGAGATACTCCAGATATTCCCCAGGCTCCCGCCGTAGACCGAGGAATCGGCGGCGGCGAACGCCGCCTTCACGTCGGAGCGACTCATGTCCAGCGCGATCGTGGCCAGCGAAACCACTCCGTCCGCGCCACACACCGGTAGCGGCACCGTACAACTGCGAAATTGCTGGCCATGCCATCATGGTTTCGAAGTTCTTCATTGTCGCATTCTCCTCTGGTTCGCTCTTCGCGCGCAGGACATTCTCAATGGCTCATGGCACGACGACGTCGTCATGCGCACTGATGAAGTAGTTCCAGTTGCCGACCGCGACGTAGATCGACTGCTTGCCAGCCCTGGCGGGCAGGGTCCACTCGACCGCTGCCTGCCGGGAGCAGGGCGAGCATGGCCGAATGACGCATGATAGCGGCCACCGACTCCCACGTTCAGGGAAACGAGCTCTGGATCTCGGACGCGGTATGCTTTGAGTGCTGGGAGGGGACGGCAAGACATGACAAGCCATGGCCAGATTCGGGACGCGACAGGAGAGTCAGCCAGCCAGACGTTGCCGCCGATCTCGCAGCGCATTTGGGAGCTGCGCTATCGACAGGAAGGCAGCGATGCCACCCTGGCCGACACCTTTCGTCGGGTGGCGCGCGCGGTGGCCCAGGCCGAATCCGATCCGGATTGGGCCGGCCGATTCGAGACGCTCCTGCTTGGCCAGAGGTTTCTGCCGGGCGGCCGCATCCTGGCCGGGGCCGGCACCTCCCGGCGCGTAACCCTGTTCAACTGCTTCGTCATGGGCGTGGTGCAGGACTCGATGGAGGGGATCTTCTCCGCGCTGCAGGAAGGCGCGGTCACCCTGCAACAGGGCGGAGGCGTGGGCACCGACTTTTCCACCTTGCGGCCGCGCGGAGCACGCGCGCGTTCCACTGGGCAGGTGGCCACCGGGCCGGTGTCTTTCATGCGCGTCTGGGACACCATGTGCGCCACCCTGCAGAACACCAGCGAGCGACGGGGCGCCATGATGGCCACTCTGCGCTGCGATCATCCCGACATTAACGAGTACATCGACGCCAAACGCGGCGGCGGCGCCCTGGCCAGCTTCAACCTGTCCGTACAGGTGAGCGACAAACTCATGGATGCGGTGGCGGCCGACCGCGATTTCGCCTTGGTTTTTCCCGTTGATAGTCTGGACGACGGCGGCCAAGACGGCCCCGTCGAGATGCGCATGTGGACAGGCAGCGCAGGGGCCGTGCTCTGTCGCGTGTGGCGCCGCGTGCGTGCACGCGAGCTGTGGCAGCGGATCGTGCACGCCGCCCACGAAAGTGGCGAGCCGGGCGTGGTCTTCGTCGACCGCGTGAATCAATTGAACAATCTCTGGTACCGCGAGCGCATCACCGCGACCAATCCATGCGGCGAGCTTCCCCTGCCCCCTTACGGTGCCTGCAACTTGGGCTCGCTGGTTCTGCCTCGTTTCGTCAGGGATCCGTTCACGCCTCGGGCGGCCTTCGACTTCGACGCGCTGGCGACCACCGCCGCCCTGGCGGTGCGTTTTCTCGACGACGTGATCGATATTTCGCACTTTCCCTTGCCCGAGCAGGCCGCCGAGGCGCGCGCCACCCGACGGTTGGGGCTAGGCGTGACGGGTCTGGCCGATGCCCTGTTGATGTTGGGGAAACGCTATGACAGTGAGGAAGCCCGCCAGGCCGCAGCCGCGATCATGCGCACGATCGCCCACGCCGCCTATCGGGCGTCCATCGATCTGGCGCGCGAGCGTGGTCCCTTCCCGGCGCTCGACGCTGATCGTTTTCTGTTGTCGCCTTTCGTGGCGGCCCTGCCCGAGCATTTGCAACTCCTCATCCGCAGCGACGGGATTCGCAACGGCCACCTGCTCGCGGTGGCGCCCGCCGGCACCATCAGCCTGCTGGCCGGCAATGTGTCGAGCGGCATCGAGCCTATCTTCCGACCGCGCTACCAGCGCTTGGTCCACCGACTCGACGGGCCGCCCGAGACCCTGGAACTCACCGACTATGCTCTCGCGCTGTTTGAATCGACAGCCGGGTTCGACGCCGGTCCACCCGGGGCGATGGTCGACGCCTCGACCCTGACGCCTGAGGCGCACCTGGATATGCAAGCCGCGCTGCAGCCGTATGTCGACGCGGCCATCTCCAAGACCGTCAATCTCCCACCCGGCTACGGCTTCGAAGGCGTGCTCGGCCTGTTCGAGCGCGCCCACACGGCGGGTCTGAAAGGTCTCACCGTATTCCCTGCCAACAGCCCCATGGGCCAGGTTCTGGTGGCAGACAGCGGGGCGGCCTGCGACGCTTTGGCTTGCCAGGTTCTGTGACGACGCAGGGGCTGCCGCAGTGCCCGCGCAACGGATGGGGAATGTTCTCCCCAGCAATTGCCTACCGGCGCAGGTCTTGCTAGGTCCTTTAGGCATGGCGGCCATCGACTCTCTGCTCGCGCTGATTGAAGCGCAAAAGGCGACCGGGATCGTGCTGCGGGCACGCGAGCCGCCGGTCCTCGTCGGCGCCCAGGGCCGCGGCCTGACNNCCGACGATCTCGAACGTCTGCGCGCCTCGGGTGCGTGCGACGCTGTCTACCAGTCCGAGCGCCACGGGGCCTTCGCCGTTGAGGCGCGTTTGGACGCTGACAAGCTGTCACTGAAGTTGCGTCGCACAGGTGCTGTTCTGGCAAAGTCAGTGCCACCTGCGCGTCCCGGCCCGCGACCCGCCGAGGCGAGAGCCCCAACCTCTGATGCGGGCGCCCCGGTCGCCCCAACCAGCGTTCCCGCCGCCGGAGCGTCTACGGCCGCCTCTTCGCGCCTGGCCGGCCTGATCGCGCGCGCTGTCGATGGGGCCGTCTCTGACATCCTCGTGTCCGCTGGGCAACCCCTGTGGATTCGCACGGCCCATGGCCTCGCGGCGTCCGGTGAAGCGATCGACCAGCAGGAGATCTCCGCCTTCGTCGCTGCGTTGCTGGATCCGCCGCGCCGCCGCTGTCTCGACGAAAGCGGCAGCGTGGATTTGGCCTGGGAGGCACCTGCGGTCGACGCAGAAGGGCCGCAGCGACTCAGGGTCAACGTGTTCAGGCAGGCGCACGGTCTGGCCCTGGCNNTGGCGGAATGGTGCTGGTCGTGGGCACCACGGGCTCGGGCAAGTCGACCACTCTCGCCGCCGTCGTGGAACTGGTGAACCGAAACCAAGCCCGCCACGTCATCACCCTGGAAGATCCCATCGAGTTCGTGTACCAGCCACGGCGCTGCCTGATTCATCAGCGCGAGGTCGGCACCCATGTGGAAAGCTTCGCCACCGGTCTGCGCGCGGCCTTGCGCGAATGTCCCGACCTCATCCTGGTGGGTGAGATGCGCGATCGGGAAACCGTTGCCCTGGCGTTGACTGCAGCCGAGACCGGGCACCTGGTGCTGTCCACCCTCCACAGCGGCAGCGCATCCATGGCCATCGACCGCATCGTGGACATCTTTCCCGAACACCAGCAGGCGCAGATCCGACTGCAAGTTGCCGGCTCGCTGCGAGCCGTGGTCACCCAGCGGCTGCTCGAAGGCGTTCAGCCCGGCACACGCTATCCTGCGCTCGAGATCCTCATGGTCAACTACGCGGTCGGGGCGCTCATCCGAGAGGGCAAGACCCACCAGTTGGCCACCCAAATCCAGACCGGCCGCGATGATGGGATGGTGGCCCTGGACGCGTCTTTGCTCGACCTGGTGCGCGCGGGACGCATTGGTCGCGAAATCGCGGTGGCCAATGCGCGCGATCCGGTCGAGCTGCAGCGCCGTCTGCGCGAAACGCGCTAGCCCAACGCTTGCTCTGGGACTTGCGCGCCTTGCCCTACCGCCTATCCTTCAGCATCGACCAACTTTCACAACCGACCCACCCTGCCAAAGGAGTTCCCCTTGCCAGCAACCATCGAGAATCTCAAGACCGCATTTGCGGGCGAGAGCCAGGCCAATCGAAAGTACCTCGCCTTTGCGCGGCGGGCAGAGCGGGATGGCTTTCCCCAGGTCGCTAGGCTCTTCCGCGCCGCGGCCGAGGCCGAGACCATCCAC
>PMIX01000419.1 GCA_003158395.1 Myxococcales bacterium
CCTCCTTTCGCGTGAAGATTGTCGAGCAGCTGCTGAAGCGGATCCTTGGACATGAGCACCTTCCAAGGGAAGCCGACTATGTTCTGCTCGGGTTGTCAAAAAAACTGGTACAGAATCCGCGCCTTGGACTAGCGCCAAAAACCGTGCACGCTTAGCCACAATCGATATCATAAGACCAGGAAGTCCGATGAGAACTGCTTCACTCTGTCTGCTTGCCAGCGTGCTCGCGGCCTGCAGCTCGACCACCTCTTCATCGCAAGGCCCGGGCGCCAGCAGCGCCGACGCTGCGGCTCAAGTCGACGTTCCCCAGGCGGACCAGGCGCCTGCAAGCGATGGCCAGACCAGTAGCACCGCTTCGACCACGGTCACCGCAGCGGAGACCCGCACGACGTCGGGCACGAGCACCAGCACGGGATCCGGGTCTGGCACCGGTACCGATACGGCAACGCCGTCTGCCACGGGAACCGGCACCGGCTCGGCCAGCAGTACCGGATCCAGGTCTGGCACCGGCACTGGTAGCACCACCCGCACGATTTCGGTCACGGCAACTGGCACCAGCACCAGGACCGGCTCAACCACGGGCAGTGGAACGGGAACCGGCGTCGCCAGTGGAACCGGGAGCAGCAGCGGAACCGGCAGTGTGACAGCAACCGGCACGGGCAGTTCCACCAGCGGCAGCCAGTGGAAGCCCAGCAGCACCCCGAGCATCAGTTGGGACTGGCAGATCGGCGCATCATCTGACACCGCCATCATCCCGCCCGCAGGCTCGCAGATGATCGATGTGGACGGGTTCAACGTCAGCGCCAGCAAAGTGGCGGCGCGCCTGGCNNGCGCGGAACCGTTCCCTGGGATCGCTTGTCCTGTACTCCTATTGGGCGGCCAGCAGCACAACTGGCTGGCCGCAGCTCTTGCAGGGCGTCAGCGCCGCGCTATCTGTCCATCGATATCATGAAGCCTTCTTGGTTCTTTCCCGCCAGATTCGTTCCGACAGATAGAGTTTCATGAGCGATTGGTACGGAACATCCCTCCTGTTGGCCAGACTCTTCAAGTCTTCGAGCATCGCGACCGGCAGTCGAAGAGAAATCGCCGTGGTCGTCGGCTTCAAGTCGGGGAAAGCCGGTTGCACGGCCTTGTCCCAGTCGAAGTACTCAGCCGCGTCTTCCTTGGCCCAGAAACGTCGTTCCTGGTCCTCGTTGGCGAAGCTGGGAATCGCCTTCCTACTCTTTGCTGCTCGCTTGCCCATAGATCCTCCGTTCTCGCCGGCTCATGTCTCGCGCAGAGATGACTCGCACCAAGGCTGCTCGCACGGTGAACACGACCGTGAGCTGGCGCCCCTGGTCGGTTCTGCCCAAGGCCGCGTATCGAGGCTCGCGCTGGGAGTGCGCCGAGTCTGGAGCGACGATGAACGGCCGATTGAAGAAGACACCCTCGGCCTCCCCGCGAGTGACCTGGTGCAAGTCCCAATTCTTGTCTGCATTTCCCGTATCCCACTCGAATCCCACACAGCGCGTGAGTTCGTCTGGGAATCCCTTCACGAGCTGTATATTACTCCCATATACGCTTCCGGCAAGCTTCGCGTGGCTTCCCCCTGCCCGCTGCGTGTTCCGGCGGCGAAGACGGCATGGTCGGGTCACAGGGTACTCCGTGCGTGCGGGGAGCGGCCCCATTGGTTTGTCGATTGACCCAGTACATGTGGGGAGGCGCTCGCGTCCTGGTGGGGCTCAGCCCATGTGTGCGGCGAGTCGCCTTTGCGCCTGGCGGAGGCCCCGCCATCTGTTTTTCGCCTACGGAATCAGCCATGATGGATGCGCCTTGGAATTGGACATCCGCTATCAAGACCGTCGGATTGCCTTTGCCGAATATGGTGATCCGGCGGGGAAGCCAGTGTTTCTTTGCCACGGCGAAGCCTTCCGCAAGCTTTCAAGTGCCGGCGTCATAGAAGCCGGTCTTTCCGAACGCCTGACTCGCGCCACCGGCTTCCGCAATGTCGTGGCCCACGCCTACGAAGACTTGGACATGGCCCGTGTCCACAAAACTGCCATGCAGGGGCCGGCCGACCTGCGCGCCTTCTTGGCGGCCCTGGCGACCCTTGGGGCCGCAGGAAAGCGTTAGCGGTCGAGCGACGACCCATGCCAAATCCGCCTCACCCCTGACCGCCGACGGACGGTACCGGAATACCGGTCCTGAGCAGCGTAGCGAATTGCTCCGGGGCGACCGGCCGGCTGATGAAGTACCCTTGCGCCTCGTCACATCCGTGTGTCCGAAGAAATGACAGCTGCTCCAGGGTTTCCACGCCCTCCGCAACGACCCGCAGCTTCAGACTCCTGGCCATGCTGATCACAGCTGTCACGATGCACCTATCGTCACCAGGTGCGTTGATCTGACCGACGAAGGACTGATCGATCTTGAGCGCGTCTATCTGGAATCCTCGGAGACAGCTCAAACTGGAATAACCTGTGCCGAAGTCATCGACCGCCACCTGCACCCCTCTTCCCCTCAAGGTCTGGAGGATGGATGCCGCGGACTCGGAATGCTTCATGAGGACGAACTCGGTCAGCTCCAACTCGAGCAATCTCGGGTCCAAGCCGGTTTCGTCGAGGATTGCGAACAAACCCTCCAGGAAGTCCGGGTCCAGAAACTGCTTTGCGGAGACGTTCACCGCCATGGTTGCCATTGGCAAGCCGGCATCCACCCAGGCTTGGGCTTGCTTGCAAGCCTGACGGAGCACCCAGTTGCCGATGGGCAGGATGAGGCCACAGTCCTCCGCGATGGGAATGAACTGCGCCGGAGGGACCGCTCCCAGGGTGGGATGCGTCCAGCGTATCAACGCCTCCGCGCCGGTGATCGCTCCGATCTCGAAGTTGACCTTGGGTTGGTAGTGCAGCGCGAATTCGTTTCGTTCCAAGGCACGCCGCAGACCTTGCTCGATGGATTGCCGCTCGACCGCCCGAGCGTTCATCGCGGGTTTGAAATACTGATAGTTCTGACGACCGTTTTCCTTTACCTGGTACATCGCAGTGTCCGCGTTCTTG
>PMIX01000435.1 GCA_003158395.1 Myxococcales bacterium
AAGCCGAGCGCGCCGGGAAATGCAACGGCTGAGCCAGACGGGATCGAGCCCGTCGTCCCGCCTGAGCCGGACCGGCCTGCACTACCGCCCAACCCCGTGGACCCGCCTCGCCCCCCTGCGCCTCCCGAGCCCGTCGTCCCGCCTGAGCCAGTCGCTCCGCCCGCCCCGGTCGTGCCGGCCGTGCCGCCCCTACCCCCGGTCCCGCCGCCCGTCGTACCGCCCGCAGCAGCCGTGCCGCCCGCGGATCCACCTGTGCCTGTCACTCCGCCTGAGCCGGTCGCGCCGCCTAGAGCGGCCCTGCCGCCGGAACTGATCGAGCTGCCACCAGTTGTCCCACCAACGCCGGTCGCACCGCCGGTGCCGGTCGCGCCACCGCTGGCTACCGTACCGCCGCTGTTCGAGCGCCCGCCCGTCGCTCCACCCGGGGCGGAACTCCCGCCCCTGTCTGTCGCGCCACCAGTGGCTGGCACAGTGGAACTGGTCCCTCCGGCGCCTCCGCTGCCGCGCGCTCCAGTAGTGGCGTTCGAGCAAGCGCCTGCCAGTACGGCGCCCACAATCGTGATGCCCAGCAAGACTTGGCTGTTTCTCATGGTGCTGCCTTTCCGCATTCTTTGATAGGGTCGCTCTACCCAGTCAACGGGTCTACCGAAACCTGAAAAAACCTGCGCACAGCACTCCTGTCCGCCTGCGGTACGAATCGCAGTCCGACAAACCCTGTCCTTTCGCCTTCTAGCGCTACGCGTTAAGCAGCCCACACCGACGTCATCAGCGAAGAATGTTCCCGTGAGACCCAGTGCTGCTAGTCTTCCAGCATCCAACCACGACCCATGGCCAAACAGACCGCACTCGTCACGGGCGCTTCGGCGGGGCTGGGGCGCGAGTACGCTCGGCTCTTTGCCCATGACGGACACGACCTGGTGCTGGTGGCGCGACGGCGCGAACGCCTCGACGAACTGTCGCGTGAGCTGGCAGCGGCGCACGGCACCACCTGCTTGGTCATCGCGGTGGATCTGGCGGCCCCCAGTGCCGGCCAGCAAATCGCCGACCAGGTGCAGGCCGCGGGCCGCAGCATCGACTTCTTGGTCAACAACGCCGCGTTCGGCGGCCGCGGTGCGTTTGCGCGGTCGGACCGCCGGCGCCAGCTCGAGATGATCGACGTCAACGTGCGGGCGCTGGTCGAGCTGACCCACCGGTTCCTGCCCGCCATGCTGGAGCGCAAGCAAGGGCGCATCCTCAACATCGCCTCGATTGCCGGGTTCGTGCCCGGACCGTTCATGGCCACCTACTACGCGAGCAAGGCGTTCGTAGTCAGCTTCACCGAGGCGCTGGCGAGCGAGCTTCACGGCACCGGTGTCACGGCAACCGCGAGCTGCCCCGGACCCACGGCAACCGAATTCGGCGACGTCGCAGGCAGCAGCGGATCCAACCTGTTCCGGCGCCACCTGTCCGACGCAGTATCGGTGGCCCGGCACGGCTACCGGGCCATGCTGGCTGGCACCGTGGTGGCCATTCCGGGGCTGCAGAATAAGCTTAGCGCCCAGTCAATCCGCATTGCCCCGCGCGCCGTGGTGCGCGCCATCGCAGCCGGACTGAACAGCGATAGGCGGAAGTAGCTGATCGATGCCTCCCAGGCGACTGTCCTGCCCTTCTCCATAATCCAATCCGGCCGTTGCCCTCTCCCTCGCGCGAATGCCCTTGGCCGAATTTGCGCCCGAGCCGAGTGTGAAGCGGATCACTGGGTGCAACCGCAGACCAACTTCGAACTTGCCTGGCTTGCCGTGGCACTGAAGTTGGGTGAGCTGAGCCACCAAAGGTTGGTGCCCTGATACACGTGGCAACCGAGCCCGAGGCCGTCCGATCGAGTGCCCTGCGTGGGCGTCCCAGTAATGCCCAACAGTCCGAAAATATGCCCACACTCTGCAAGGCTACCGCCTTGCGCTCCTGTGCCCACATGAGTGGCAGCATCGGACGCCGGCTGACCGTGGCCCGCGCAGACCTGCGCGCAGCTAGATCCTTGGGCGCCAAGGTACCAACAGATGCCTGAGTAGAGCACCCCCGAGCATCCCGCAGTGCCCGTACTCCCGCCCGTCCCGACTGCGACGCCCCCCTGTCCCCCAGTACCCGCGGCGCCACCGGCGTTCGAAGCGCCAGCGCCACCCTGCCGCATTCCGGCATCGGCCGTGCCGGAAAGTCCATCTGGATTCGCTGCGAACTTGTCGAAGTCGAAAGTGCACGCCGTGATAGCAGCACCTGCCAGGATTGCGAACAGCCCGGTAACACCTGTGGAGCAGCGTAGCCTGTCGGGTTCCATGGCTAGAAGCTTCCCTGGTACGAAATCTTCGCGAGACCCGGAGCCAGTTCTAGCGACGGTCTAGCGGCCTTGCCATTCGACAAGCCCAGGTAGAGCAGCGTCGCTCCCGTGACCGTCCCAACGATCCCAGCCGCCAGGCCGATGTTTGCCACCATCTGAAGACTTCTGCCATGACTGAGGTCGCCGCGATGGGCAGCGTCGGAGCATCCATTGGGGCAATCGGCTTGCAGCCGATCATACGCGCTTCTTGTCAGAA
>PMIX01000382.1:0-51156 GCA_003158395.1 Myxococcales bacterium
GTTTGGTACGGCGCGGTCCTGCGCGGCGATATCGCGCCCGTCATCATCGGCGATCGCAGCAACCTGCAGGACGGAACGGTCATCCATGTGGCCGACGATGGCCCTTGCCTTGTGGGAGTCGATGTGGTGGTTGGTCATCGGGCCATGCTGCACGCTTGCCGGGTGGAGGATGCGTGTCTCATCGGCATGCAGGCCACGGTTCTCGACGACGCCGTCATTGGGTTCGGTTCTATTGTGGGCGCCGGCGCGGTGGTTACCCCGCGCACCATCATTCCGGCGCACAGCCTCGTGCTCGGCGTGCCTGCCAAGGTCGTGCGCACGCTCGATGAAGAAGTTGCCGAGGAGCACCGCGCACTGGCTGGCAAGTACACCCGCATCACCGAGAACTACTTGCGCGACAGTTTGCGACGTGGCTAGCTAGCCAACCATGGAAATCGGGCCCATCCGCGACCGCGTCGAAAAGTTGGTGCGCCGCCTGGAGATTCTCCGGGGGCATCTTTGACATCGATGGCAAGCGCTCCCGCATAGCCGCTCTCGACGTCGAGGCTTCCAAACCCGACTTCTGGAACGCGAATGAGCAGGCCCAGACTCTCCTGCGCGANNCATCGAGGCGGCCGTGAGCAAGATGGAATTTGCCCGCATGCTCTCTGGCCCCTACGACCGGCAGGGCGCTATCGTGAGCATCAATGCCGGCGCCGGCGGCACCGAATCGCAGGACTGGGCCGAGATGTTGCAGCGAATGTACGTACGTTGGGTGGCGCGTCGGGCCTACCAGGCCGAGATCTTGGACTTGCAACCGGGCGACGAAGCGGGCATCAAGAGTGTTACGCTGGGAGTCACAGGGGAGTGGGCCTATGGCTACCTGCGCGCCGAATCAGGCGTGCATCGCCTGGTGCGAATCTCGCCCTTTGATGCCCAGGCGCGTCGGCACACATCGTTTGCGAGCGTCTTCGTGTACCCCGACATCGACGAGACGGTAAAGGTCGACATCGACGAGAAGGACCTGCGCATTGAAACCATGCGCTCAGGTGGGGCGGGCGGCCAGCACGTCAACAAGACCGAGTCCGCTATTCGCATCACCCACATTCCAACCGGCATCGCGGTGCACTGCCAGCAGGAACGATCCCAGCACAAGAACCGATCCACGGCCATGCGTATCCTGCGGTCCAAGCTCATCGAGGTCGAGCAAAAGAAGCAGGAAGAAAAGATGGGTGGCATTCATGCCCAGAAGAAGTCGATCGAGTGGGGCAGCCAGATTCGTTCGTATGTTCTGGCGCCCTATCGGCTGGCGTCCGACCACCGAACCGGCCTTAAGGTGGGCAACGTGGATGCGGTCCTAGATGGCGATCTCGACCAATTCATGGTCGCGCTCTTGCTTCAGATGGCCGGAGACCCGTCGGCGAGACCTCTGTCCAAGCCGGACGAAGACGACATTGATGCCTAAGTCGGGTTTCCTCCCACATTTTGCATCGAACTGTGGATAGGTCATGAAATATGCAGTTATTTCAAATACTTTCATGGGGTCCCCCTGTGGACAAACCGTGGATAGGGCGTAATCGATGGCTGACGAACGCGAGTTGATCGCCGAACGGGAGCGCAAGGTCAGCGAGATCCGCGCGGCGGGTCAAAACCCCTACGCAAACGGTTTCCGCCCGACGTCGACGGCGCGCGCGATTCACGAGTGGTTCACTAGCGGGGCGGATCGCGCGCATCCTCCCCAGGGCGCAGGCGAAGACGGCCGCGTCTCGGTCGCCGGTCGCATCGTCGCGATCCGCAGTTTCGGCAAGGCGGCCTTCGCCAAGATTCGCGACCGCACGGGCGAAATCCAGGTCTGGGTCAAGCTGGATGTGGTGGGCGAGAAGGACTTTAGCCTGTGGAAGCTCGCCGAGCGCGGCGACTTCGTCGGGGTCGAAGGACCCACGAGCCTGCTGACCAAGACAAAGGCTGGTGAAGACAGCGTGGTCGCAGAGCGCGTGCACATCCTCACCAAGGCGACTCGCCCGTTGCCCGAGAAGTGGCACGGCCTGCAGGACACGGAGATCCGCTATCGCCAGCGCTACCTGGATCTGGTGGCCAACCCCGAGGTCTTCGAGGTGTTCCGCAAGCGCACGCAGATCGTGCACCATCTGCGCCGGTTCCTCGACGAGCGTGACTTCATCGAGGTGGAGACGCCGATGATGCACGCCGTGCTCGGCGGCGCGGCGGCGCGGCCCTTTCGCACGCACCACAACGCGCTCGCTCTCGACCTCTGCATGCGCATCGCCCCCGAGTTACACCTCAAGCGCTTGGTGGTGGGCGGTTTCGATCGGGTCTACGAGATCGGCCGCAATTTTCGCAACGAGGGGCTGTCGCGCCAGCACAATCCCGAATTCACCATGTTGGAGTTCTATCAGGCCTATGCGACCTACGAAGATTTGATGGCTCTGACCCAGCAGCTTCTCACCGAGCTGGCGCGCGAGATCTGCGGCGGCACGCAGATCACCTATCAAGGCCAGGCCGTCGACCTGGACCGCTGGGAACGCATTCCGATGAAAGACGCCATTGTCGCCGCAGTGGTCGCGGGCAAGCTACCCAAGGGGCTGGAGCGGCCGATGCTCGACGACGAGGCGGCCTTGCTGGGTTGGGTGGCCGGCTCCGGCGTGCTCGATCGCAAGGATGAGCTGTCGGCGGTGTTGCCCAAGTGCGAGGCGCATGGCCACCGGGTGGGCGCGCTTTTTGACTACGCCGGCGAGCAGGCGCTGCCGCAGGATCGACCCGTTTTTGTGGTCGACTACCCTGCAGAAACCTCGCCGCTTTCGCGACGCAACGACGCGGAGCCAGGCAAGGTGGACCGTTTCGAGTTGTTCATCGTGGGTCGCGAACACGCCAACGCCTTTTCCGAGCTGAACGACCCGGTCGACCAGCGAGCGCGCTTCCAGCGTCAGGTCGAGGCCAAGGCGCGCGGCGCTGAAGAAACCATGGACTACGACGAGGACTATTGCCGCGCCCTCGAATACGGGCTGCCACCGACCGCGGGCGAAGGCATCGGCGTGGATCGCTTGGTCATGCTGCTCACCGACCAGCCCTCTATCCGCGACGTTATTCTATTTCCGCTCATGAGGCCGGAATGAGTGAAAAGGTCCGCACTGGTTTCGAATGGTTCGTGGCTTGGCGCCATCTGCGTGACCCTGAGCGGCGTTCCCGCCGCGCTCTGTACCTTGGCCTCGGCGTCTTGCTGCTTGCCATCCTCGATCTGACAGCGCTCAGGCTGTTCGGCCAGCCGGCGCGCTCCCCCTCGGGTCTACTGGCGCTGCAGCCCTCGGTGACGCTTGAACGTCTGTGGATGGCGGGCGCGGTCGGCGTGATGGCGGGCGCAGTGATCACCTTCCTGGGTGTGCTTTTTGCGTCTTTCACTGTGTTCACGGCTATCTCAATCTTCGGCGTGTTCTTGGGCACGGCCGCGCCCATCCTGGCTCTTTCCGTGATGTCTGGCTTCGAGGTGGATCTCAAGACGAAGATCCGCGGAGCCAAGGCCGATGTGGTGATTACCACCACGGACGATCGGCCGTTCCTTGACTGGCGCAAGGTGCGCCAGGCGGTTCTGCGCGAGCCCGGGGTGGTGGGTGCCACTCCCTACCTGGAGGCAGAGGTGATGGTTCGGGCCGGGGCAGCTCCCGCTGGAATCATGCTGCGCGGGATCGATCCGGAAACCGCGCCGTCCGTGCTTGACCTCGGACGAACCCTGCGCGAGGGCAGCGTGGACGATCTGCAACACCCAGAGAAGGTCGCTGACGACCCGTTTTCCCGGGATGCCGGGGAGCGCGAAGCCGGCGACGATGAGCCAGCCCCACGCAAGGGCCAGCGCGCGCGGGCCGATGCGGTGGACGCCGACGGGGTCTTGCCGTCGATCCTGCTGGGCGAAGAGCTTTTCGCGCGCACACTGCGCGTCTTTCGCGGCGGCCACGTCGATGTCGTCTGTCCGCTCTGCAAGATGGGCCCTTCGGGTCCCATGCCCGGCCTCAAGGTGTTTCGGGCGGCGGGACACTTCTACAGCGGGATGTACGAGTACGACTCCAAGCTGGCCTACGTGGCGCTGGACGAGGCGCAGAGATTCCTGGGCGCGCCGGGTGAGGTGACGGGCATCGATCTGCGCACCCGGAGTCCCGACGGCGCTCCCGCCGTGGCCTCTGCCGTCCAGACCACCTTGGGCGATTCCTACGAGGTTCGTTCGTGGGAGGAGCTCAACAAGGGGCTGTTCATGGCCTTGCGTCTGGAGAAGATCGCCATGTTCGTGGTGATGACTTTCATCGCGCTCGTGGCATCCTTTTCCATCATTTCGACGCTCATCATGATGGCCACCCAGAAAGCGCGTGAGGTCGCCATCCTCAAGGCCATGGGCGCCGGCGACGGCGCTATCCGGCGGGTGTTCATCGCCGAGGGCGTGTACATCGGCCTGCTTGGCCTTGCGGTTGGTGTTCCCGCCGGCGTTTTGGGGTGCAAGCTGATCGAGCGGTACGGCCTGCCTCTGCCCACGGATGTCTACTACATCAGCAAGCTCCCGGTGGTGATGCGGCCGGGTGAGATCCTTGTCCTGGCAGCCTCGGCCATGGCTTTGTGTTGCCTGGCTACGCTGTATCCGGCGCTGTTGGCGTCACGCATGCGTCCCGTCGACGGCTTGAGGTACGAGTGAGCGCATTGACACCGCCCACGCCGGTCGCTACGGTGCCAGTCCCGATGGCAAACCGGAAAGCCGGCGCCGCAGGAACCGAGCCAGATGCGAGCGACGCCCCTGGCGGTGCGCGCGTGCTCGTGCGCGACCTGTGGAAGGTCTTCGAGCATGGCGGTCGCTCGATCGAAGTCCTGCGCGGAATCAACCTCGACCTGGCGCCGGGCGCCCTGGTTTCGGTGGTTGGTGCGTCGGGGGTCGGAAAGTCGACCCTGCTGCACCTCCTCGGCACGCTCGATGTCCCGACCTCCGGCCAGATCCTGTTTGACGGGGCAAACGTCACCGACATGTCCCCGGCCAAGTTGGCCTCTTTTCGCAATCGCGAGATCGGGTTCGTGTTCCAGTTCCACCATCTACTGCCCGAGTTCACCGCGCTGGAGAATGTCATGATGCCCGGCCTGATCGCGCGCCGGCCGCGCAAGGACTGCCGCGATCGTGCCGAGGCCATTTTGGTGCGTGTGGGCCTGCAGGATCGGCTGCGCCACCGCCCCGGGGAACTGTCGGGCGGCGAACAACAGCGGGTGGCACTGGCGCGGGCTCTCGTTCTCTCGCCGCGCCTGCTGCTCGGGGATGAGCCCACCGGCAACCTCGACACCAGAACCGGGCGCGCCATCCACGATCTGTTCTTCGAGCTGAACCGCGAGCTGGGAATGACCCTTCTTCTCGTGACCCACAACGACGAACTCGCGGGCCGGGCTTTTCGCAAGCTGCGCATGGTCGACGGTCGCATTCAGGAGGAGGGCGCATAATGATCGCGTTGGCGGCCGGCTTGCGGCACGCGGGTCGCGGCTCGCGAGGGCGTGAGCGTGAGCGAGTTCGTGGGAGTCTGGCGGCTGGCGGTATGTGGTTCGGGCACCGCGCATCGCTCACGCCTGGGGGGCTTCGGGACGGACAGCCCATCCTTCCCACCCCTCGCGCTTCGCGCTCGCCCGTCGCGCTCACGGGAACCGCTCACGCTATGCGCAGTACGCGCACCGCTCACGCGCGCCGGCCTTTCGGGCTGCTCGGGATCCTCTGCGTCTGGGCAGTGTTCTCGTCCAGCCTTGCGCGCGCTCAGGACGACGCTGCGGAGGCGCCGCAGCGCTTGCGACCGCCCTCGCTGTCGGTTGAGCCCGAGGCAAAGCCGGAGGCGCCCGTGAAGGTCCCCAGCTTGAAGGTGGTGCGCGTCCAGTTCCGTGGCAACCGCAAGGTCGAAGACGACGCCATCCGCGTCACCCTGCACACGCTGCCCGGCTCGTCGCTGAATAAGGACATTCTGCAGGAGGACGTGCGCGCTATCTGGAAGATGGGTTACTTCGAAGACGTGCAGGTCGAGACCACCGATGCCCCGGGCGGCGTGGTCCTGACCTACGTGCTCAAGGAGAAGCCCGCCATCCGCAAGATCTACGTGTCGGGCCACGAGGAGGTCGGGCTTTCCAAGATCAATGAGGTGCTCGACATCAAGAAGGAGCAGGTCCTCGACCTGGCCAAAATCAAGAAGAACGTGGAAAAGATCCGCGAACTGTACCTGCAGCGCGGCTTCTACATGGCGGATGTCGACTACGAGTTGCGCCGCGACAGCCCGGGCGAGGTGGACGTGTACTTCCACGTGCACGAGAACAGCAAGGTGGAGGTGCGCCGGGTCAACTTCACCGGCAACAGGCACGTGACCGATCAGGAACTGCGTGACGTCATGCTGACCCAGGCCGGCGATCTCTTCTCAGCCGTGACCTCGTCGGGCACCTACCGCGAGGACGTTTTCCAGCGGGATCTGACGCTGATTCAGGGTTACTACTTCGACCGTGGTTACATAAATGTCAAGGTCGCCGAGCCTCGCCTGGAGCTGTCCGCCGACAAGCGTTCGCTCTACATCAGCATTGCCATCGACGAAGGCGAACAATACCGCATTGGCAGCATCGAGATGAAGGGCGACCTCCTCGAGAAACCCGAGGTCCTTCTCGGCCGTCTGCAGGCCAAACCGGGCGAGATCTTCAACCGCTCCAAGGTGGCGCAGGATGTTCAGGCCATCGCCGAACACTACAAGGATAAGGGCTATGCCTATGTGAACTCCACCCCCGAGACCACGGTTAACGAAAAGCAAATGACCGTGAGTTTGTTCTTTGACATCCAGAAGGGCTCCGAGGTCACCTTCGAACGCATCAACATCCACGGCAACTCGAAGACGCGCGACAAAGTCATCCGACGCGAGCTGCGCATCTACGAGGGGGAGCGTTACAGCCAGTCCGCCCTGGACCTGTCCAAGCGCCGAGTCAATGCCTTGGGCTTCTTCGAAAAAGTCGAGACCAGCACCAAGCGTGGCTCCGGCGACGACGCCATGGAGGTCAACGTGGAGGTGGCGGAGCGGCAGACCGGTGCTTTCCAGATCGGCGCGGGTTTCTCTTCGGTCGAGTCTTTCATCGCACAGGCGCAGATCTCGCAGAATAATCTCCTCGGCCGGGGCCAGTCGCTCGTCCTCCAGGCCCAGATGTCATCACTGCGGCAGCTCTTCATGTTGCAGTTCGATGAGCCGTATTTCTTGGATACCAACTGGCACTTTGGCTTCAATTTGTTCGACCAGCAGCGCTACTACCTCGGGTTCACGCGCCAGTCTAAGGGTGGCAGCCTGACCTGGGGCTACCTCCTCACCGACTATTTGCGGATGTTCCTCACCTATACCTTGCAGGACATCTCGGTCACGACCGGGGGCCGAAGCAACCTGTTCAGTGGCGGCCAGCGCAGCCCCTTGCCCCAAGGTTCGCTGGCCAATCTCCTACACGCCGGTGTGGTCTCGTCTTGGCGTATCTCGTTGGCTTACGACACGCGCAACGACCGCATGTTCCCGCGCAGCGGCTGGTACAACTCGATTTCCGCCGAGTTCGCCGAACCGGCTTTCTTTTCGGAAGCCCAGTTCTCACGGTTTGAAGGCACGGCGCGCTACTTCTATCCGCTGTTGGGACCGCTGGTGTTGCGCTTGAAAGGCGACATCGGCGCGGTGGTCAGCCGCGCACCTCAGGGCGTGCCCATCTTTGAGCGCTACTTCGTGGGGGGCATCTACGACGTGCGCGGCTTCCAGTTGGCCTCGCTGGGCCCGCAGATCCGCGTGCCCAGCACGCAGTCGCCCGATTCTAACCTGCGGACCTTCTCGGTAGGCGGGAACATGCAGGTCGTGGGCAAGATCGAACTCGAAATGCCCATATTCGAGAAGCTCAACATTCGCGCCGTGGTGTTCACCGACGTTGGCAATGCGTACAACCTGGAGCGTCAGTACTGCCGACTCAAGCCCGCTTCGGCTGATATCTCCGTGGATCCCTGCACGGCCGTGTTTCCGCTCAACAGCTTGCGTTCAAGTTGGGGGTTCGGACTGCGCTGGTTTTCGCCGATTGGGCCGCTGCGCTTTGAATGGGGGTTCCCCTACAAGCCGCTGCCGGGCGAGGATTCGTCGGTCTTCGAGTTCACCATTGGGAACGATTTGTAGGGGTGGCCCCGTGTTCCGGGGCGTGATATCCATGAGGCTCCCTGTGAACCAAATGGAGATGAAGCGCATGATTCGTTCCACCTTAGTCGGATTGGTGATCGCGGCCGGCTTGATTCGGCCGGCGCTGGCCGAGGACTTGAAGCTCGGCTACGTGGACCTGCGGCGCGCCCTGTACGAGACTGAGGATGGGCGCAAGGCGCGAGCCTCGCTCAAGAAGGTTTTCGATCAGAAGCAAAAGGAACTCGACGAGCAGCAGGAAGACGTCAAGAAGGCCATCGAGGACCTGAACAAAAAACGCACCTTGCTTCCGGCGGACACGGTTCGTCAGAAGGAAGGAGAGTTGCAAGAACGAGTAGCCAAGGTCCAGCAAACCTACCTGCGCCACCAGCAGGATCTGGCCTCTAAGGAGGAGGAGGCGACCCAGCCCATCGTCGAGCGCCTGCAGCGAATCATCGGCAAGATTGCCGCGGCCGAGAACTTCACCATGATTTTCGACAAGAGCCAGGGCGTCGTGTTCGCCAAGCCTCATCTGGACCTGACCAACGAGGTCATCCGGCGCTACAACTCAGGTGAGGAGAAGGGTTCTGCGCCCGCGTCCGCAGGCAGCAAGTCCGCGCCCAGCAAGAAGAAGTAGCGGGGGCCATGGAGCTCGATAAGCGCGCCATCGAAGCCATCCTGCCGCACCGCGCACCCTTTCTCATGATCGACCATGTCGAGCTGGTCGACGGGGATCGCATTGTCGCGTCCAAGACTGTGGCCGCGGATGAGCCTCTTCTGCAGGGCCATTTTCCCGGCCATCCCATCATGCCCGGGGTGCTAATCATTGAAGCCATGGCTCAAGCGGGAGCGGTGTTGGCGGCCCGCCAGTCTTCTTTTGATCCCGCTCGCCAGATCATGGTGTTCATGGCCATCGACAAGGCGAAGTTCCGCAAACCGGTGCTTCCTGGTGATGTCCTGAGGTTGGAAGTGGTTCCCCTGCGCAAGGGAACCGCGATGTGGAAGATGCGTGGGGAAGCGAAGGTCGGCGATTCTTTGGTCGCTGAGGCGGAGTTCCTTGCTGGCATCCGGCCCCGTAGCGACGCGGCCTCTGCGCCGGGCGCGGAATGACCCCCTCGGACGGGCAAGGGGATCGGCCCTCGGTTGCGGCGGCGGCGCTTGCCCTGCTCGTGGGTTTGGCTGGCCCTTCCTGCCATCGGGCACCGCATCTCATGCGTGGCGATGCGGCGGCAGTCGTGGTGGTGCAGCGACCGAGGGACGCAGGGGGGCCGCCACCGGTCGCGGAACGCGAGCCCAACAACACGCCAGCCCAGGCCCAGCCATTGACATGGGCCGGCACGCCTCCTGCCACGGCGGTCAAGGGAACGATCGATCGGACCGGTGCTGGCAGGGTTGCCGACGTGGACGTTTTCAAAATCGTTGTTCCCGGCCAACACACGGTCGTGTCCTCTGATGCGGGCCACGCTGCCGACGCGCTCATTGAGGCCAAGCGCCTATCCGTGGTTATCAACCCTGAGGCTGGGCTGGCGCTGGCGGTCGAGCTTCTCGACGATACCGAGCGGGTCGTGAAGACCGTAGCGGGCGGGCCGGGCGAGATGGTCGGGCTACCGAACATGGCCGTGTCGCCGGGCTGCACGTACTACGTACGCGCCAAGGGGGCACCAACCAGCAAGGGTCGCGGTTCGGTGGATGCGGGCGCGTTGGGGGGTGGTTCGTACCATATGGCGCTTCTGCTGCTCGACTTCGAATTCGCCGACGAGCGTGAGCCCAACGATCGGCCGGAATCTGCCGGGGAGATGTTTTGGCAGGGCCGAAGCGCGCTTGTGGCTGGGCTGTTCGGCTGGCATCGCGACGAGGACTGGTACCGGCTGCCGATCGATGCCATCGAACCTGGCTGGGTCTTGAACTTAGACCTTGAGGGCGTGGAAGGCGTGGCCGCAGGGCTAGCCGTCAACGATTCAGCAGGTAGAAAAATCGTGGTGGTGCGCGGCCGAAAGGGTGAAAGGCTGACTTTGCACAACCTCGTGCTGCCGCACGTGGCTGGTGACGCCGGCGTCTCCGCTGTCGGGGGCCGGTGGTGGTACTTGGTCGTGCGCGCAGAGGGCGGGCTCGATCGCGAGCGTCGCTACGTGCTGCACGCAGAGGCCGCGCTTCCCGACGCGAGGGGCGGTTTCGAAACCGAGCCCAACGACGATGCGGATCATGCATCGTCTCTGGCCGACGGCACGACTACGGGCTACCTACCCGTGGGCGACGTGGATGTCTTTCGCTATCTCGCTGGAGAGCCGCGCGCGCTGGACATTGACGTTAGCCCGCCGTCCAGGGTGAGGGTCAGGCTCGAAGTCCTGAGAGCGCGCGGTGGGCAGGTTCTCGCTGAAGCCGTTGCTGCCAAGGGACGCAACACGGTGAGCATCGTGGGGCTGTCCTGTCCGGCCGAACCGATCCTGATACGGCTGTCCCAGGGCAAGCATGACGGAAACGCCAGCGAGCCCTATGCGCTGAGGGTGACCAGTCGGCCATTGCACTCAGACGCAGGGAAAGGGGAGTAGGGCTGTCCCTGATCAGCGGGCCGACCGAAAGGCCGGCCCGCGGGTCGCGTGGGTGAGCGCGTTCGTGTGGGGGACGCGGGATGCGTGGGCGAGAGCCTGAGCGGGCCGCGATCCACGTTCCGCGATCCGCTGGTCGGAGACCCTCTTGTCGTACCGAGTGGCCACACCGCGGAAGCGTGACACCTACTTTTCGTCGAGGCGGCGGTTCTTTTTGATCTGATCGAGCGCCTTCTGGTACTCGACTTCCCAGGTCGCGGTTCCCTCTTCCAGGTTCTTGATCCGGCGGCGTACCTCGGCATCGATCTCGTCGTCAACCAGCATGTGCTTCTTCAGGACTTCGACCATTCGTTTTCGCAGGGTGGCGTCGTCGGCGAAGATCTCCTCTACATGCATGGATTGCATGAACGACTCGATGATCTGCGTGGTCATCCACTCCAGCCCCTCGTCCCCTAGGCCAAAGCTTTTTTCGCTGGCGAGGGAGCGCTTGACCTTGCCGAACTGTTCGTAGGGTAGGTTGCGTTTCTGCAGCAGGTCCTTTGCCTTGTCGGTGATCTCCCGCTCTAGGCGCAGGTATTCCTTCAGGACCGCCTGCACGTCGAGTTCGGCCTCGGCCCGGTCGGTGACCGAAATCTCCCCCGTGTCGACCAGTGTCTTGATGATTTCGGCACCGATCACGGGGATCTTTCCGGCGTAGAGACGCATGGCTCTTGCGGCTTCTATAGGAGCGGAAGGGGCTCCGTCAAGGAATCACGCGCCTTTCGCTCTTCTCTGAGAGCTTGACAGGCGAGTCCAGGTAAGCAAAAACCCCCCGCGTCTCTTTTTCGTTTGCTTCTTGGCAGGCGAGAGAGCGATGCATCAGACAAACGGCGGGTTAGCTCAGCTGGTTAGAGCAGGCGTTTCATACGCGCCGGGCCCTCGGTTCGAGTCCGAGACCCGCCACAAGTACAGGTTCCACGGCAGTCCGCGAACGTCCGGCAACTAGCGCAGATCACGCGGATTTACCGTAGAATACGGTCCTGGAACGTCCGGGGCGTTCCGTTGACAGCCGGAAGGGGGTGGGGGTAACTTTGGGGGTAACTCCAGATTCACGAAGACAGTTACCCCCAACGAAAGAACCCTCATGCTGACCGACACCGCGATCCGCAAGGTCAAGGCGATGGGCAAGCGAGTCCGGTTGTACGACGGCGCGGGTTTGTACCTGGAAGTGGTGCCGGCTGGTGGCAGGTGGTGGAGATTCAAGTACCGTTTCGCTGGCAAGGAGAAGCTGCTCTCGCTGGGCGTCTACCCGGAGGTGAGATTGGCCGACGCGCGCGCCCGGTGCGCCGAAGTGCGCAAGCTACTGGCCGACGGCATTGACCCCAGCGTTCACCGCCGGGCGCAGCGTGCCGCCCGGGCCGAGAACGCCGCCAACACTTTCGAGGTGGTGGCCCGGGAGTGGTTCGAAAAGAACTCGCCTACCTGGGCGCCCAGCCATGCCACGCGCGTCTTGAGCCGGCTGGAGCGGGACGTGTTCCCCTACATCGGCGGCCGGCCTATCGGGGAACTCGCGCCGCCGGAGGTTCTGCGCGTGCTCCAGCGTATCGAGAACCGCAACGTGCTCGAAACGGCGCACCGCGTGCGGACTGACATCGGTGCCGTGTTCAGGTACGCCATCGTCACCGGTCGTGCCGATCGGGACGCGGCGGCCGACCTGCGAGGCGCCCTCAAACCTACCAACCCAGAACACTTCGCGGCCGTGACCGACCCGGGCGAGCTGGGCGAATTGCTGCGTGCGCTGTGGGGCTACCACGACGGAACGCCGGTGGTGGCGGCAGCCCTCAAGCTGGCGCCCATGCTGTTCGTGCGGCCTGGGGAACTGCGCAGCGCCAAGTGGGCGGACATCGACCTGGAGAACGGCGAGTGGAAGTTCACCGCGAGCAAGACGAAAACGCCGCACCTTGTCCCGCTGGCACCGCAAGCGGTGGCGATCTTCCGAGAACTGCAACCGCTCACCGGGCGTGGCCCCTATGTGTTCCCCAGCGCGCGCAGCAACCAGCGGCCCATGAGCAACAACGCCGTCACCGCGGCCCTGCGTCGCATGGGCATCGAACGGGCGGTGACGTGCGGGCACGGGTTCCGCGCGACGGCGCGAACACTCCTCGACGAAGCCCTGGGCTACAGGGTCGACTTGATCGAGACGCAGCTAGCCCACGCAGTCAAAGACGCCAACGGCCGCGCGTACAACCGGACCAGTTTTCTGGCCGAGCGGCGCAAGATGATGCAGGGCTGGGCGGACTACCTCGACAAGTTGCGCGCGAACGTGAAGGTGATTCCGTTCAAGCAGGCGGAAGGGGCGTAGTGAAGCAATCGAGCGGCCGCGAGCATCCCGCCCCTTGGCGCCTGCATTTCTTCCAGCGCCACCCGGCCGACGATCCCGCGCGTGTCGTGCCTGCGCTTGAGTTTCTGCGCACGTGCCCCACCAAGGTCGAGGCCATGATCGTGGCCGTGGTGAAGGCCGTAGCAGACGCGCCCCCACCGGCTTTCAGCGGTGGCGGGAAGTGGGAGGCCATGCACGGCGATATGTCCGGCTTCTACGAAGTCCGCGTCGATGGACCCAAGCGCCGCCACTATCGCCTGTTCTGCATCCTGGAACGTGGCGGCGCCTCAGTCGGGCTTGGCGGCCCCAGCGTTGTCTTGATCGCGGGCAAGGACAAGCCCTTCATGACCGTGCTGTCCGCGGCCGACTACGCCGAGGTGAAGGCTTTTGGTGCCGAATACCGAAAACGGACTCCAAGAAGTGTCATGCCGTAGCGGCGAGCACACCGGCGAGCTTGCGCGCTCTGCCTCGTTTCGCACGACCCTGCGCCGGCACAAGCGTCAGGCTGTAGCCGAGAGATCGCACAATGCTCATGACCGTGGCCAGCGTCGGGTTTGGGGCATCCATGGTGAGCAATCGGCGCATGGCCGCGGGCTGGGTTCCCGTGCGCTTGGCCAGCAACGCCTTCGACACGCCGGCCTTGCTCCGCATTTCGTCGAGCGAGCGCACGAAAGCGTCCACCGAGTCGATGCCAGCCCGCGCTTCTGTGTAGGCCGCGGCGAACTCCCGATCCTTCATCCTGTCGGTGAAGTAGCGGTCAAACCCCGTCTTGGCATGCTTGGTCTTCATACGACGGAGTGTAACATATGGGTTACGCCGGCTCAAGGAGGGAATGATCGCTCCGCCCCAAGGCCGCCAGCCCTGCGGAGTAGCGCGCGGCTACGTGGCTTCGGCTACCCGCGTCTGGGCGGTGTTCGAGAGTCCCGCGCTACGAGGTCCTCCGGATCGGCTTCTAGCGCCGCGGCGATACGCCCCAGCCAGTTCAACGTCGGCGATTTTCTGCGGCCAAAGACCTCCCAGAAGTGCGAGCGCGCGACGGCCGCCCGACTGGCCGCTTCACTGGAGGCCGGGCCGATTGGCGAAGTAATCTCGCCAGCGACACGCCAAAAGCCTCGGCGGCTGCCACGACCGTTCGGAGGGTTGGATTCAGGGCTGCATATTCGAGTTTTTGCAGGTGCTTGAGGTCGATTCCGACGGCGTCGGCCGCCTGCTGCTGCGACCACCGATGGGCAGCACGGAACCGCGCCAAGTTCGCGGCAAGGTTCCGCCTTGCGTTCTCGAAGGCCGGCACGGAAGCCATGCCCACCCGTAGCCCCAAAGCGTCCCATCAAAAACCTCACGGATGGGGTAATTACTGACCTGGTCGTAGGAACGTCTTGAGACAGGCGCGCTTTCTGACGATAATTCTCCGAGAAGATTGGAGGTGGCACCTTGAGCGATCTGGAAACTGGTGCGACGAAGGGAGACGACACGAAGAAGTGCCCATTCTGCGCTGAGAGCATCAGTGGGGACGCAGTCAGCTGCCGATTTTGTGGCGCGATCACCCAGCAATTCCATGTGTTCGACATGCGCGGTCTTTTGCTCCTTCTGGAGCCTGTCGTTGCGCTGGGCCTCTTTTCGATCTGGTACTACAAGGTCCCGGTCCTCAGCCTCCCGACCTACGTCGCGGCAGTGATGGCAGCGTTGACGGTGGTAGCGGCCACCACCGTTTCCTGGGACGAGGCCGCACTTGCTTCCTCCGCGCCGCCTGGCCGGGGGCAACGGCCCCGTCCCTTTGCGTGGTTCCTTTTCGTGCTGTGCCTGTGGGCCATCGCCTACCCCGCGCACATGTTCCGGCGGCGGCAACGGCTCGCCCCGGGCCTTCAAGCGGTGGCCAGTGCAGGCGTCGCCCTGGCACTCACGGTGACCCTGGTTGCAGGGACGTTGGGGCTGCTGCACCTGACCCATCTGAAGCTCGAAGAGCTCCGGATCGGACAGGAGAGGGCCGCAGAGGATGCGAGAGAAGCGCAACGGGCGCTGGCGGCACGGATGGAAAAGATCGAGAACCCGCCTGTTACGTTGCAAGTGACAGCCACGACTTCTCTGGGGCACATAAACGCAAGGTTTTTCGATGGCAACTACACCCCGGGGAAGGGCAATCACTTTCTGCTCGTTCGGGTGAGGGTGCAACTCGCCGAGGACGCGCTGGCCCCGGTTCTTTTTGCGGCGGACTCGTTTGAATTGAGGACTTCGAGCGGAGAGTTGCTTTCCGAAAACAGCGAACCGGGGATGAATCTGGCGAAGCCGTTCGGTACCCGCACCATCTACCCTGGCAAGTGGAACCAGGGCGATCTGTTATTCACCGACGATTCGGCACCGTCGGCAACGTACGAGTTGCAATGGAAAGGACCGCGGGTTTCGGTCACCTTCAACCCAGTCAAGATTGTTGTCGATCTGCTCAAGTCCTCCAACAAGCAGACCCGCAAATGGGCGACGGAGCAGCTTTCGCAGATCGGCCCGGAAGCTCTGCCCGAGTTGTTGCGGGCGCAGAGGAAGACATTCAGCGAGGATGAGGAGGTTCAGGCCGGGGTCGCTGGGTTGGTCAAACGACTGGCGGCCCGATCAATTCCGCAACTCGTCGCCGCCCTTCGGGACAGGGAGATCGCTGGGCAGGCCGCCTTTGCACTCAGCCAGATAGGAAGACCCGCGGCAGGCGCCGTTCCCGCGCTCACGGAATTGGCCAAGGATAGTGACACCCGGCTACGTAGCCTGGCGATCCTCGCCCTTTCCAAGATGGGTGTGGCGGCACGACCAGGGTTCGAGCCCCTGAAAGCTGCTCTTGCCGACCCTGACGAACTGACCCGGAAGTACGCCGCCGATGCGTTGAAGGGGATTGGGGCCGATGGTCGGGCCGCCGTCGCCGCGGCTGGCAAGGATGGTGAGAAGCCTTGAGGCGGGCGCCTGCTTACGTATGCGCCGCTGCCACTCTTCTTCTGTCTGCAAGGAGGCCCTCTATGGCGCCAGGAGGCTGGATGATGAACATTCGAGACTTCAACGCCTTCCCTCTGCTGGTGGCAGCCTTGGCAATGGGTGGCCTCGCTTGCGCGGGAATGGTTGTTCGAGAAGCAGAGTCAAACCTCGGGGCGAAATTGCATGCGCACGAGATGACCTTCGAGGTGACTGCATCGAATCAAGCGGTCGATCTTCGGGTCGCAGACGCTGTCAACGCAGCGATCGAGCAGACCGTGGCCGAACGGGGCCGAATGCCGTCCGAACGGCTAGAACCACTGGCATATGCCGTGGTGATGCAAACTGGGATCGCGCCCGGTCTACAACGTCTTTGTGGGAATCGAACGGGCGGATTGTGTTGCAGCCTGCTGTGCCGTGTGATGAGGACCGACGCCAAGGCTGTCATGATCGAAGCGCGTGACGATCTCGACAGAGAGTTTCGCGTTGACTCACTCGAACCCCGCGTTGACCCAACAAGACGTTGTGCGGGAGGCTCGCTATCCCAGCGTCTCCAGTGCTTGCGTGGTCTGGTCACGGCCGAACCTTCGCATGTGAAGGTCGGCCCGTTTCTCGTCTCGGGACGCATAACCTCCGCAATGGCCAAGGCCTTCGACGTTGATCTCCAGATTGTAAGAGTCCAAGTCCAGTCCGCCCGCGAGGAGCAAGCCAATAGGGAAGCGAAGGAACAAGAGGCGCATAGAGAATGGCTCTGCAATGTAAAGGTAGACGAGGCTGGCGCGGCCGTTGAGAGATGGCGGCCCGACGTCGCAAGAGTGCGTGTGGTCTGGGAGAATGCGAAAAGTTCGTGCGGGGATCTCTGGTCGCCAATTCACCAGCAGCGCATGGACAACATGGTCCGGGAGTCGGCAGATCAAGACGAGCTACGCAAAAACTACCCAGGAGAAGCCGAGAAACTTACGCGGTCACCGCGGCCGAAGAGCCGCCCGCGCAACGATCTCGAAGAGAAGAACATCAGAGATCGCGTGCTCGGTCCGTGAATGTCGGGAAGTCCCCGACCAGCAACGTGGATAGACCGGCGGCAAGGGCATGCGCCTGGCGAGCCGCGGCTGTCGCTCGTAGCCTGTCCATCGCGCTTGTATCGTACCGGCGCCGACGCTGAGGTACACTGAGACATCCCAGGCAACCTGCCGGTTGATCTCCGGCGGGTGGGGCCGCCTCGCACCTTCGACGGCCCCAGCCTGGCTCTCTTTCGCGAAGGCGCATCGAAGGTGCAACTTGTCGAAGGTCGAGAATCCCGACGCCGCACGCAAGCGAGGGCGGCCGAGGATTGACCTCACCCCAAACTGGAGCACCAACCCTGCTTTTCGTCGCGTGCGAGCTGCGGAGCGGATACAGGCGGAGCTATTCCTCGCTGCGTGCAAGATTCTCGATGGTGAGCCACAGGGGAAGGTTGAAGTCGATCTGCGCCGGCACTTGTCGGAATTTCCCAGCAGCGTCTGTGAATTGAAGGCGAACGAACAGCAAGCTTTCGCGGTCCGGGCATCGTGTGCCAGCATGGCGAGCCCTGATGCAATTCGGAAGGGAGGCGGCCCGGCGAAATGGGCAGATGCACAGACGGGAATCCTCATCGGTCACGGGCCGAACTGGTACAAGGACGCCGTTCGGCGCTCACCGTGGCCACCCGGAAAGCGGCGCCGCTACTCTCCAATTGCAGAAATGCGGCGCGAGATGAAACGGCACCCCAGCCGCTTCGACCGACTCACGGCTGAGGAACGGTGCTTTCTTCGTCTGCCACAGGAGGCAAGGAATGCCATTGAGACGGCGGTGAGAGATGCATGGCAAGCCGAACGGGAGGAATGGCGGTGGCGGGGGGAACGACGGGACTTCCCCATCGTGGACTACTTCGAGCGTGGGCCGAAGGCACGGCAGTCCTTGGGCGTGCCGCCCTCTCTCAGAGACATCGTGGGGAAGGCGGTCGGGCATCTGGACAAGGGACTTCAGGCCGCCGTGCGTGGAGTGTGTCGTCGATATCTCACCAAGTGGGATGAACGACGCCAGCCCACCAAGAAGGAGGCGCGCAAACTAGGCCTGCCTGACGATTGGGCAACCGGCGGCGGCCAGCGGCGCCACCACTACGTCGACGTGACGCCGTTGCCCGCGCTGGGCCGGCTCTCGGACTGACGGGGCAGTCGAACGGCAGGGCGAAGCCCAGGCGGCCGGCTGGTGGTGGGGATTATTACCCCCCGCAGCGCGCTCCCCTTTGCCTTCATGGAACAGAAAGACGCCCCGAAGACGGTTATGGACGAACCGCAGTCGGCACACACCCTCCTGCGCCGCCGAGAGGTCGAAATGCGGGTCGGCTTGCGGCGCAGCGCCATCTATCTCCGTCTGACCAACGGAACCTTTCCCAAACCCATAAAACTGGGTCCGCACTCGGTCCGCTGGATTGCCCGTGAGGTCGACGCCTGGGTTGCGGCCCGCATCGCTGAGTCGCGGCCCAGCACGGCCGAGGTGCGGCTATGAACGCCGGCAGCAGCCCCGGCGGACCGCCAGACAGAGCCCCAGAGGTGCGGCGCCTTCTGGTTGATGCGCGCGACGTTTGCCGTCGCCTTGGGCTCGACGAAGGTGCCAAGCCGCAGGCAGGGGGGCTACTCATCCGATGCCTCTGGCACAAGGAGCGCACCCCGAGTTGCTCCGTGCGACGTGCAGCCGATGGGACACTCGCCGTCCACTGTTTCGCCTGTGACTTTGGCGGCGATGTGTTCGATCTCGTCGCGGTGGCGCACGGGTTGGAAACTCGACGGGACTTCCCCGAGGTGTTGCGGCTGGCCGCAGAACTGGCCGGCGTACCGTCAGACGGAATCGGCGCCCGCCGAGGCTCCTTCAAACCGCGGCCTCATTTTCTGGTAGAAGCCAGCTACCCGCCGGCCGAGGAGGTGTCTGGACTCTGGGCCGCCGGCCGCCCCGTGGGCGACGTGCCCAAGGTGGTCGGTTGGCTGAAGTCGAGGGCACTGGACGCGGGCGCGGTCGAGGACTTCGATCTCGCGCGGGCGTTGCCCTTGGGCGTGCGGCTGCCCTGCTGGGCTGCGTGTCGGGGGCAGGCGTGGGGCGAAGCGGGCTACCGGCTCCTCCTGCCGATGTTCGACGGGTTGGGCGTCTTGCGGAGCCTCCGCGCCCGGCGGGTGGTGAATGGCGAGGGACCAAAGAATCTGGCGCCGGCCGGGTTCTCCACCGGCGGGCTCGTGATGGCCGATGCGCTCGGGCGCAAGCTACTGGCGACAGGGCGACGCCCCGAGGGCTGGCCGGACGCGGTTCCCCTCCAGATCGTAGTCGCAGAGGGGGAGCCAGACTTCTTGACCTGGGGGACACGGTTCTCCGACGGCAACGCGACCGCGCCCGCCGTCCTGGGCCTGGTCAGCGGCAGTTGGACATCCGGCATCGCGGGCCGCTTGCCGGATGGCGCGCGGGTGATCGTCCGAACACACCTCGACGAGCCTGGCGAAAAGTACGCGCGCGCCGTCCACGAGAGCCTGCGTGGTCGTTGCACACTTCTGCGCGGGGGATTGCGAGGTGCAGCGTGAGGCCCACCAGAGACGACAGCAAGCTGGACGACAATGCGCGCGTCCAGCGGGGCGCATTTCTTTTCAACCCGGAGGCAGACGCAGAGGAAATGCGCCCAGGCGACGGGCAGTCGGAGGCGGCGGGACCGACGGCAGTCGTGACCCCGTGGCCGACGATGGTCGACGGCGCGTACTACGGGCCACTCGGCGAAGCTGCGCGGCTGATGGAGCCGCTGACCGAGGCCGATCCGGCGGCCGTGCTGGTGCATCTGCTGGTCGCCTTCGGTAGTGCCGTTGGCCGCGGTCCGCGATTGGTGATCGGATCCATACGGCAGACGGCGAATCTGTTTGCAGTCATCGTTGGAAAGTCATCGAAGGCCCGCAAGGGTACCGCCTGGTCAAACGCGCGGGAGATCATCGGCCCGGCCGACGAGGAGTGGGCAAAAGATCGCATCAAGAGTGGACTGTCCAGCGGCGAGGGTGTCATCCACGCGGTTCGTGATGCCGTCATCGCACGGGAGCCGATTCGCGAGGGAGGCAAGAAGACGGGCAAAATCGTTGAGTATCAAGAGGTGGAGGTGGACGCCGGAGAGTCTGACAAGCGGCTCCTCGTGGTCGAGCCGGAATTCGCGCGGACCCTCAAGGCGGCCAGCCGCAGAGAGAGCACACTCTCGCCGGTTCTGCGGGAAGCGTGGGACTCCGGCAGCCTGAGCACCTTGACCAAGTCCCCGTACAAGGCAACCGGGGCGCACGTTTCTATCGTCGGGCACATCACCAAGGACGAGCTGAAACGCGAGCTGAGCGTGTGCGACTCAGTGAACGGCTACGCCAACCGATTCCTGTGGTGTTGCGCCCGCAGAGCCAGGGAGCTGCCATTCGGCGAAAGACGAGTTGGAGATGCGGCGGCCCCGGCGATGGTGCACATCCAAAGCGCCATCATGTGGGCACGGGCCAGGGGTGACGACTTCGTGGTTTCGATGGACTCCGGTGCCCGGCAACTGTGGAGGGCCATCTACTCGCGTCTCTCCGCTGACCAGCCAGGCCTGGTTGGCAGCGTCCTGGGCCGTGCGGAGGCACAGGTTCTTCGGATCGCGCTGGTCTACGCGCTGGCAGACGAGTCCGATTCCGTCCGGCGGCCCCATCTGGAAGCAGCGCTCGCACTGTGGCACTTCGTCGAGGAGTCAGCCCAGAACATTTTCGGCGACGCGTTGGGGGACTCCGTGGCTGACGAGATTCTGCGCGTCCTGCGGGAGTCCCCGGAGGGGATGACACGGGAAGGGATATGCGACCACTTCAATCGGCACACGTCGGCGCCACGGTTGACGGAAGCCCTTCGTCTACTCGCAGAGAATGGACTCGCCACCTGCACCAAAGAGGCTGCGCGCGGCGGGATAGGCAGACCCGCCGAACGGTGGTTCGCGGTGGCCAAGCGCCGCGAGGGAAGCGAGGAAAGCGACGTTAGTGGCATCCGGTCGGCTACTTCCCTCGCTAACCTCGCCAACCTCGCACCCGTGCGGGAAGAGAACCCGCCGGCCATGCGGCAGGCTCAGAATCCTCAGAACCCTCAGAATCGGGCCGGCGTGGCGTCTGGCGACGCCGAGGAGATCGAGTTATGACCCCCGAAGCCAGGAAAGTCCTGGCCCTCGCAGGCGCTCGCGGCGTTTCGGTCACGCTGGGGCAGGGCGGCCAGACGATCCGCCTTCACGGCCCAAGGGAGGCGCTCGCGGAACTGAAACCGGAGGTGGCAGCGCACAAGCCCGACCTGCTGCGCCTGCTGCGCGAGCCCCGGCAGGTTGAGGCGTCCCGTGCGTGGGCGGAAACGTTTGCGCGCCTCGCGGCCCTGTACCCGGACTCGCTGGCCGGCAAGCTGTGGACCGAGGTGGAGGCCACCTTTCCCAACCTGGCCGGGACCATTGATGCAGCAGAGCGAGCGGCCGACGTGGCCGCACTTGACTACCAGGCCGGCCGAGGAGCTGCTCCAGAGACGTTCCTGGCGTGCCTGGCGACCTGGGAAGCCCGCTGGGGCGAGGCCATTGCGGCAGCCACGGCCCGCGGCGGTGCCTGCGACGACTGCGGCCGGGCCGACGCCACCGTCATGGTCACGACGGGCACGGGGCGTTTCTGCCGGCGATGCCTCAACCCAACGATGAAAGGAGCGCGGCACGATGCCTGAAGCCACGTGTCAGCGTGAAGCCTGTTCCTGCTGTGGCAGCTCGACTTGGGCTGAGGCGCATTTCGCAGCCGGCGCGCTCGTCTGCCGCGGGTGCTGGTGCGAGATAGAGGCGAGCGGTCGCAAGGGTCCGCCGGCCCAACGTAGTGGCGCCACCGAAGGCGACACTTGTAAAGAACCAGACAGAAGGAAAGCGTGAAACATGGTGAAATCAGATCACAAAACCTCACATCCCGCGGTGTCAGCGAATCAGCAACTTGCCATCGACGTCTTGCTGGCCGGTGGCACCGATTCCGAGGCCGCCCAGGCTGCATCCGTCACGCGCGAAACCGTCTGTCGATGGCGGCACTCGGACGCCGACTTCATAGCCGCCTACAACCGCGAACGGCGGGCGGCCTCCGAGGCCACGGCGGACAGCCTGCGTCAGGCCTCGCTGAAGGCCATCAAGACGCTTTCGGATATCCTTTCCGACGAAGATTGCTCCTTGCGAATCAAGGCGGCGTCAATCCTCCTGGGACAGTACGACGAGGCGCAAGCGCCGGGTGATACCGACCCCGAGGCCATCCGGGCAGGGTGGGACGAAGCCCGCCGCGAGCGTGAGCATCGTGCGTTTTTTGGCCAGCCATGACCGCGGCCGAGTCTGACCTGCGCGGCGAAGTCGCCCTTGCGATCCTGGCCTATCTCTCGTGGGCCGAATACCACGGCGGCACCAAGTCCCTGCTTGACGGTAGCGTTGCGGCCCGGCTCACGGCTGGCCGGCTGTACGATTCTGGAATCAGCCGAGCGCTCGTGAAGCTAATGCGCCAGCGCCGGGGTCCTGTTGGCTGACAAACATCGTCCGGTAGACCCTTTCGACCTAAGCACCTGGCATTGCCTTGACTACCGTGGCGAGGGTGCAGAAGATCTCTCGCGAGAGGTAGACATGACGCAAGAAGAACTAGCTGTGGCTTTGGTGAATGCACGCGCAGATCTCTTGAAAGCGCGACGAGACAGAGACAATGCCCAAAGGGTCAAACAAGACAGCGAAAGCGCCAAGGACAAGTTGTCAGCCTCATTCGACGCCATGATTCCAATGAGGGTCGACTCTATCGCTACAGGAGTTACAGCCAAGGCGTGCGCTGACGGCGCCATTCGTTTTGCCAAGGCGGTGGCCACGTGGCAGGCGGCAGAAACGGCTCTGGTCACAGCTCAGGCATCGCTGGATGCGTGTACGACAGCGGCCGACAATGCACTCGCAGCACTCATAGTCGTTTGTCAGCCGACCGGATAAGCATGTAACGTAGTACAGGCGTGGACAGCTCGCAGCCGTGCCATCCGGTTTCCTTTGGTCCACGCCGGCCGACGTCCCACGGCTCCCTTTCCGGGGGTAACTTTGGGGGTAACTCACCGTCGGGCAGATCGAAAAATGTAACGATTCTGCGTCGGTGCGCGGTCAGTTTGGTAGCGAGACCCCACGAGCAGGGTTGCGCCTTCTGGCACAGCCCTGGGTTGGGACGCGCGATCTCGCGGTCAGCGCCGGGGCAAGCGTGGCGAGGCCTCTGGCTTTCGCTACTTTGCTTTCTTCGGCGCGAGGCGCGCCAAACTGTCGCACAAGTTGCGCCAGTCGTCGCCGGCCTCAGTGAGGAAGATTCCGATGCGTGCCGTGAATCTAGGATCGATGCTTTCCATCGTGGCGGTATGCACGATGATTCCCGTCACGGTGATCTCGCGCCTTGGCTCCTCGATCCGGACGGTGACCCGGATCCGGGTGCCCACCGGTCGGGAATCGGGCATGACCAGCTGCATGCCCCGCTGGCTCGCGTTCACGATACGCGAGTGGATGGCCGGGCCCAATACGCCAAACGTGATGAGGGCGGTGGCCTCAAGTGCCAGCCGGGGTCCATCGCGGCGTCTTTCCATGGGCACGAGGAAAGCTTCTCCCGTCGCCCGACGGTCTACTTCTTCTTTGCCGCCGAACCACTGCCAGCCGCGGGAGCGGGCGCGGGGTTTGCGGGAGCGGTGCTCTTGGCCGCGGGCGCTGGTGTCGCTTCTGAGGCCGTCTCCGCCGCCTCAGGATTGCGTTCCCACTTGTCTGCCCGGCCTGATCCAGTCGTGTCCATCCCGATGCGGTCCAGGCGGCCGTTTTCGTAGTACTGCCATTCGTCGGGTTTGCCGTCGCCGTTGCTGTCGCGCTCGATTCGAACCAGTTTCCCACCTTCGTAGAATTCCACGTAGTCAGGCTTCCCATCGCCGTCCATGTCGCGCTCCATGCGCACCTTCTTGCCTTCCTGATAGTAGACCCGCTCGTCGAACTTGCCGTCAAAGTCCAGATCGAAATCTTCTGTCATGAGCATTCCGCCCGGACCGTAGGTGTAGACGATGTCCATCTTGCCGTCGTGGTTCAGGTCTACTTGGCGACAGGTCAGTTGCTGCACCTTTTGCCCACCCTGTTCAACGACCGTGAAGAGCTTGATGACGTCAGACTTGCCGTCGCCGTTGGTGTCCGCGCTGACGACTTGCTTTCCCCGGTCGTCGCAACGTGAACGGTCGAACTGGGCGCCGAAGTCGCCCTGACTCACCTTGAGCCCGCCGGCGGTGGCAGGCGAGGCCGCAGCCGTGCTGCCGCCGCAGCCAGAGTTTCCGAGGGCCATGGCGCAAGAGACCAACGAAAAGGCGAGAACTGCGCGGGACGCACCCAAGGAGCGCCCGCGTGACGAGGCATGACAATCAAGCATGGGGCCTAGGCTAGGCCCAAAAAAATGTGACAGCAAGTCCCATTGGTTTTCGGTGCTGTGCCGCGACAGGCGGTTGACTGCTGGGGTATGGTCATGCATGGTCTTGTCATGGCACGGAAGAAGGTCTCGACAACCGTGTACATCACACCAGAGCAAGACGAGCTTCTCAAGCTCCTGCACCAGAAGACCAAGGTGCCGGTTGCGGAGTACATCCGCCAGGGAATCGACCTGGTGCTGGACCGGGAAAGGAGTCATCTTCCCGGGCAACTTTCTCTCGACGTCGTTCGCCGGTAGCCGTCAGTGCCGACCCCCAGCCAACAGATACGAAATTTTTCTATCATCGCGCACATTGATCATGGCAAGTCGACCCTGGCGGATCGCTTGCTCGAGGCGACCGGCGCCCTGACTGAGCGCGAGCAGAAGGCGCAGTTCCTCGACAGCATGGAGCTGGAGCGCGAGAGGGGTATCACCATCAAGGCCGCTACGGTGCGCCTCAGCTACAAGGCCGCCGACGGCCAAACCTACGAGATGAATCTCATCGACACCCCGGGCCACGTAGATTTCCACTATGAGGTGTCGCGCTCGCTGGCCGCGTGCGAGGGTGCGCTATTGGTCGTGGACGCTTCGCAAGGCGTGGAGGCCCAGACCCTGGCCAACGTCTACCTGGCGACCGAGCACAATCTGGCGATCATCCCGGTGATCAACAAGATCGATCTACCCTCGGCTGATCCTGAGGGAGCCAAGCGCCAGATCGAGGAAGTCATCGGCATCGACGCGTCGGGCGCTATCCTTGCTTCGGCCAAGGACGGGCGTGGCATCGAGGCCATCCTGGAGGCCGTGGTAGCGCGGATTCCGCCGCCTGTGGGGTCTTTGGGGAGGCCGCTCAAGGTGTTGCTCCTAGATAGCTGGTACGACAGTTACCGCGGCGTGGTGTTGCTGGTGCGCGTGGTAGACGGCACCCTACGGCTGAAACAGAAGATTCGCCTCTTGGCGGCAGGACGCGACTACGAGATCGTGACCTTGGGTGTGTTTGCTCCCTTCGCCACGGACGTGGCCGAGTTGGGACCGGGCGAGGTGGGATTCCTCACTGCCGCCATCAAGGACGTCGGCGACGCGCGCGTGGGTGACACCATCACCGAAGCGAGCAAGCCTTGCGAAGCGCCTCTGCCTGGCTTCCAACCCGCCAAGCCCATGGTCTTCGCAGGCATCTTCCCGACCGATCCGGCGCGCTACGAGGATTTGCGTGATGCTCTCGACAAGCTCCGCCTGAACGACGCCTCGTTCAGCCGCGAGCCAGAGGTTTCGGCGGCCCTCGGGTTCGGCTTCCGCTGTGGCTTTCTCGGCTTACTTCACATGGAAATCGTCCAGGAGCGGCTGGAGCGCGAGTACAACCTGGACCTGGTTACCACCGCGCCCACCGTGCGTTTCCGGATCGTCCTGCGCGATGGGGACGTCGTCGACCTGGACAACCCGGCCAAGTTCCCGGCGGAAGGCGAGATCGATCACATTGAAGAGCCGATGATCGCGGCCACCATCCACACGCCCCCTGAGTACGTGGGCGGGTTGCTTAAGCTGTGTCAGGAGCGGCGAGGCACCCAGACCGGCCTCAGTTATGCCGGCGAGCGACGGGTGATCATTCGCTACGACCTGCCGCTGACCGAGGTCGTGTTCGGCTTCTATGACCGCATGAAATCCGTGTCGCGCGGCTACGCCTCACTTGACTACGAGCCCAAGGGCTACCAGCCGGCGGATCTCGTGCGTCTGGACCTCTTGGTCAACGGCGACCGAGTTGATTCGCTCTCCGCGGTGGTTCACCGCGAAACCTCGTACATCAAGGGCCGCGACCTCTGCATCAAGATGAAGGAGCTGATCCCGATGCAGCAGTTCGAGGTGGCGATCCAGGCTGCCCTTGGCTCGCGCGTGATTGCCAAGACCGTGGTGAAGGCCCTGCGCAAGAACGTGACCGCGAAGTGCTACGGCGGCGACATCACCCGTAAGCGCAAGTTGTTGGAGAAGCAGAAGGAAGGTAAGAAGCGGATGAAGCAGGTTGGTAACGTGGAAATCCCGCAAGAGGCCTTTCTGGCCATCCTCAAGGTTGAATGAACATGGTGATGAGACTATGGTCCGCATGGCGGATGCACCGGTCCTGGAACCGGGCCCGAGACGAGAGCAAGCATCTGGTCAAGGAGTCGCGGCGAATTCTGAAGCGGAGGAGCTATCGCATCCCGCAGACCGTGGCCGCGGAGATCGAGTTGGCCGTGGCCGATGTGGAGTCAGCCGGCAAGGGCGACGACTTCGAGCGCCTGCGCGAGGCCATCACAGCCCTCGACGAGCGGATGGACAAGCACCTGGCCTTCGCGCGTAAGTCAACCGCGCGTGAGTACGCCGAGTCGATCGGGGTGGCCTTGGCGGTAGCCTTGCTCCTCCGCGCATTCGTGGTTGAGGCCTTCCAGATTCCTTCGGGGTCGATGATCCCGACGCTGGAGATTGGGGACCACATCTTCGTGTCAAAGTTCGCCTACGGCATCGGGATCCCGTTCACCAACAAGAAAGTCGTGGAATTCAACGATCCCAAACGCGGCGACATCATCGTCTTCCGGTACCCGCCCGACCCTTCGACAGACTTCATCAAGCGTGTCGTGGGTCTACCCGGCGATTCGGTCGAACTTCGCCATAACCAGGTCTTCATCAACGGTCAACCCATGGCGCGCGAACGCACTGCAGGCACCTGCCGCTACAATGAGGGGCGCAGCCCCGAGGAGGCGCGTGACTGCGAGTTGTGGGTCGAGACCCTCGGCGGCAAAGCCCACCAGGTCTACCAGGACCCGAACCAGCCGCCGCAGGACTGGGGGCCACGGCTGGTACCCCCGCGCAGCGTCTTCGTCATGGGCGACAACCGCGACAACTCGCGCGATTCTCGGGTCTGGGGCTTCGTGCCCTACGACAATGTGAAGGGGCGGGCGCTCGTCGTGTGGTGGTCGCGCGATCCAGCGTACGGAGGGTGGTCACCCGCGGGCGTGGCCGATTGGTTCACGTCGATCCGCTTGGGGCGATTCTTCAGCGTGGTCAGGTAGCCTACCGTGACAAGAGATAGATAGCGGTCCCCACGACGACCAAGATAGCGCCGACCACCGCCACTACCCGTTTCGCTTCCCGGCGTACAGGAGCGGCATCCAGGGTCGCGAGTGCCTCCGCGATGTGTTGGCGAAGTGCCCCGGCGCTTTCGTGCCGGTCCTTGCGAGCCTTGGCCACCATCTTCAGGACCACTTCATCCACCACGGCTGGGATCGCCAGGTCGGGTCGCAGGCTGGACGGGGTGGGAGGCGCCTCTTGCAGATGGAACTGGATGATTTCCGTGGTGCTCTTCGCGTCCTTGAAGGGAAGCTGTCCGGTCAGCATCTCATAGGCGACCATACCTAGGGCGTAGACATCCGAGCGCCCATCCAGCGCCTTGCCACGCAGTTGTTCGGGCGACATGAATTCCAGGGTTCCCACGGTCTGCCCGATTGCGGTCAGGGCGGGTACCTTACTTCCGTCACCCGACAGGATCTTCGCGATTCCGAAGTCCAGCACCTTCACAAAGTCCGCCTCGCCACGCCGCTCGACCATGATGTTCTCGGGTTTCATGTCACGGTGGACAATGCCTCTGTCGTGCGCCTCAGCCAGCGCCTCCGCGACCTGATCCAAGATGGCTAGGGCGCGGGTCGGTTCGATGACGCCGTCCCGGTGCTGGATCTCCTGCAAACTCTTGCCTCGAACCAGCTCCATGGCTAGGTAGAGGACTCCGTCCTCAGTTTGGTCAAAATCGTAGATGGTGACGGTGTGCGGGTTGCGAAGTTGCGAGCAGGCCTCGGCTTCGCGCCGGAAACGGGCTACCACAGTGGCATCGGCCACGCTGTGGGGGTGCAGGATCTTGAGCGCCACCGGCCGCCCGGTGGCGAGCTGCTTGCCTTCGAAGACCGCGCCAAATCCTCCTTCGCCGATCTTGCGTTCGACCCGGTAGCGGTTGTTCAGCGCCCGCCCCACCAGGCTGTCCAAGGAGGTCGGACGGGGACCGGTTGCAATCGGGGCCGGCGTGATCGGAGGCGGAGCAAGCGGCACTACGCGACCGGAAAGCGGCACGCTGGCCTGGGCCACGGGAACGCCGGATACGGGGCTCATCACGCGTGCAGGCTGGGAAGCGGCGGATTCGAGGGCTCGGTCGACGACGTTCCCAGATACAAGCGGCACAGCCGCACCGCAAACGCCGCAGAAGCGAGCCTCTGGCTCGGCGGCGGTCTTGCACTGTGGGCATAGCCTGGTCGCCATGGGTTCTCTCACCTAGGGCTCTCTCCCAGCGTCGGCCGTGGACGCCTCAAGTGCCTGTGGACGTGCGGGTGAGGGTGGCGCGATCGACGGGGACGCCACCCCGCTATGCGAGGCGAGGCTGGTCCGGTCGAAGCTGCGGTCTGGCATCCTTCCGCGCTGAGAAACCAGAAACAGGGCCCCCGCCAAGGCCGCCAGCAGGGTGACCAGAACAAAGGCAAGCAGAGAGCGGGGTTCTGGGATGGGTTGCGCGGGCAAGCGGGCGGCGCGGGCCCCGGGAGGAGTGCTGTCGATGGGATCCTTGGCCACCGTCAACTCGGTGGTGGCCTGTCGTTCTTGGACAGCGCTGGTTTCGTCTGCCTTCTCGGTCGAGAGCGGGAGTCCTTCAGGTTCAGGGTCTTCCGGATCCTGCCCCGGGTCGTAGGCCAGGAAGCTCACTTCGTCATCGGCGCCCGCCTCGGGCAACCCGGGACCGTCGAATCGGGCAAGGACCACCGTAATGTTGTCGGGGCCATCGTGCTCGTTGGCGCGAGCAATGAGCCGATCGCAAGCCTTTCTCACATCGGGCTGATCGAGCAGGATTTGCTTGATTTCGTCGTCGCTGACCGGGCCGTGCAACCCATCGGAGCAAACCAGAACCACATCGCCTCGACGGAGCGGGACCTGTGAGAGCACGACCTCGACTTTCTCCTGGACGCCCAGCGCCTGCAGGATGATGTTGGCGTGCTCGAAGCCTTTGGCCTCCTCCAGCGTCATGGCGCCGGCTTCGATGAGCTGCCAGGCGAGAGATTGGTCCCTGGTTGTCTGGATCAGGCGGCCGCCGCGCAGCAAGTAGCAGCGTGAATCCCCAACCTGCCCTATCAGCAAGGCGGCGTCGACCAACCCAACCGCCGTGCAGGTCGTGCCCATACCGCGCTCGCTCTGGTTGTCGCGCGATTGGGTGTAGATGCCTTCGTTGGCCTCCTCAATGGCGCGGCGCAGGCGACGCGCAAAACGCGCCCGCGACAGAGGGCCGGCGTCGCCGACAGCCGCCGAGATGGACTGCACGGCCATGGTTGAAGCGACCTCGCCCGCCGCGGCTCCCCCCATACCGTCACACACCAAAAAGAGAGCGCCCTTCTCCTCGAGCGAAAAGTCCAGTGAGGCGTCCGGCGAGGGCCCTTGCGCACTTGCAAAGTCCACCACGAGGAAGTTGTCCTCGTTGTGCTCACGCATCAGGCCGACGTCGGTCTTGCCGTAGACCGTGATCTTGATTTCAGAAGGGCTTGCCATCCGCGGGGCTTTGATTTGTCGTCCCTGCCTACAAGCTTCGCCTCAACCTATCTCGAAGCGCAAGAGTTCATCGCCGAGCCGAATCATTTCCCCGGGGACAAGGGCGTGTTGGCCGGTGAGGCGGACAAAAGTGCCATTCGAGCTACCCAGGTCGGAGAGCAGCGCAACGCCACTGCGAAACTGAAGCAGGGCGTGGCGGCGGGACATGAACTCGTCGTCTGGGAAAACCATATCGCCCTGTTCGCGGCCGAGCACGAGGTCACTGCGAGTCAGGTGGTAAATATCGCGGCTTGTCCCCGCCGAAGTGAGCTGGCGCAGGCGTGCCCAGGGCGCCTTGAGCGGCGTGCCGAACAGGACCACGCCGTGTTCGACGGCAGGACGCAGGGTCTTCTCGACATCGGATACGAACTCGAAGCGCAGGACCTGTTTGCCGACCAGGATCAGGTTGCCGTCCGCCAGCTCCACTGGTTGGCTAATGCGCCGGTAGACGCCGTTGCGGGATTCGAGCGGCGTGATCACATGTTGGCCGGCCCGCAGGGTGATGCGGGCATGGCGCGGGGCGAGATGCGGATCATCGAAGTGGAGATCGCCTTCGCTGCGTCCAATGTCGACCTGCTCGCCGGGCAGGGGATATGACTCACCGTCACTGCCATCCCGTCGCACCGCCACCAACCGTGGCCCGCCGGGCTGGCTGGCGGCTGCGACCGAGGGTCGGGCGGCCGCCGCCGCGGCCAAGGCCGCCGAGGCATCCGCGCTCATCGGAGTGGTGTGGCCGAGACGGCGCCCACACGCATGGCAGAAGTTGGTCCCCATCGGGTTGCGATTCCCGCACCCCGAGCAAACCAGGAACGAGTCGTCCGCAGGCGGCAGCCCCACAGGGGCGCCGCAGCGCTGACAGAAGGCAGCGCCATCCGTGAGCGCCCCGCCGCATTGGAGACAGCTAATAAGCATCTTCCCTAGTCGTTGCCAGAAAGGGCCGGCGAACGTTGCAAGGCAGCCCATCCTCTACTAGAAGGCGAGCGGGACATTACCTGTACAGACGGGCATGACACCCACCCATTCACCGTGCAGCAACTAATACCAACGATTTCGGAGAGCGTCAAATCCGCGCGAAGCGGGCCATTGTCGAGGCTGACCAGGGCCGTCTTGCTTGCCGCCGTTGGATCGGCGTGTGGTCCCGTGGTGGAGAACGCGCCGTTCTCGGCACGCCCGGACACGCTGCGGCCGGGAGACCTTCTGGGACCCTTCGACGGAGTGGTCGCCGACGGCGAAACCGACCGGCCGCTGGGGGGCGTCGTGGTGGCTGGGGCATGGGCATTCGAGCGTGGCATCGGCCTGCAGGGGCCGGCGGCTGCGCTGGAGGCCGCAACCGAAACGGGCGCGGACGGCCGCTATCGGGTGAGCATCCCCGCCGATCTTCCGAGGGGCGAAGGGGTCCGCCTGCGCCGATTCACCCTCATCGTCTACCGGCGAGGGTACGTGGCCTGGCGCAGCGACAGCAGCTTCCCGACGGGCGAGCCGCGCCACGACTTCGCCCAACGGGGAAACCGCGTACGCTTGGAAAAATGGCAGCCCTCCATGTCCCACTACCGGCATTTGGTTTTTCTGGGCGGCGGCCCCGCCGTCCGGACCGCGGCGGCTTGGGAGGTACAACTGGCGGGACTGGAACTCGACGGCACCTCGCCTGCAACCACTTCCAAGCGCCCGGCAGAAGACGCGCGGGCTGGCTCGTCGGCCACGCTCGACATCTTGCCTCTCTTGTCCGAGGACGAAGTGCGCGGCGTGACCGGGTACGCAGGAAAGTTCGAGGTGGGCAAGTTGGCTGACCGAGCCACCAGCGACGTGTATGACAGCCGGCACTTCAAGGCCAGTGACAAGCCCGAAACCTATGACGTCGGCCTGCGGGTGTGGGCCGTCGGGTCGGAAGCCGCTGAAGCGCAATTCAGGAAGCTGCTCAGCGATCTCCCGAGCGCAGTTGCGACCGAAGAGATTGGGGATGCATCGCTCCGGGCCAAAGGCGGCGATGTGACCGGGTTCGCTTTCTTGTTGCGCGAGAAAGGAGTCGTGATGCAACTGAGTTGCGGCCTTGCTCAGTGCCCTGAATCGTCGATGATCCTGCGTCTCGCCAAGCTGGCGGAAAGCCACCTACCCGAGGTCAGGCTCCCGTCGCCCGAGAGCACCGGGCTTCTGCCCGTGTCGGCTCCGTCGCTCGCACCGGGAGGCAAGCCGTGAAGTGCACAGGCCTTGTCGCCGGCACGCGGTCCACGCTGGCAGCATTCGCGTGCGCGGGGGCGCTGTTCAGCTCTCCGGCGGCACGTGCGTATGAGCCAGCTACCACGCATGCTGGCTTGACCGAGCGCGCCCTGGAAGCCTCCCGACTGCACAACGTGATCGCCCGTCTGGGACGACCGCTGGGACTGCTGGAGCCTTTGCGTCTTGGCCTGGACCTCGTCGATCAGGACGAGCGGCGGGCCCTGCAGGCCCGGCTCGACTCGCTCGACCCGGCAGGCGGCTACCGGCCCGGGCCTGACGGCGAAGCGGGCGCAGGCCACTGGGTGGTGGCAGGTGCGGTCTTGGCCATGACGCCGCCTGAGCAGGGTGCGAATCATTTTTTGGATCCGGCGAGTGGGAGGGGACTGAGAGACGATCCGGGGCTGTCAGGTGTCGCCCACACCTTGCGGCTGCTCTTCGACGGCGGCACAAGCGTGCGCGAGCTTGCCGCGGGCACAGCCTTCAGCCTGGACGGCAAGTCCGCGCTGGACTGGATCGAGTCGCCGGGCAACGACTTGGGCGTTCCCGTGTTCTTCGACAACTGGGAGCGTGCCGTCACCTTGCCTGAACCGCGCGAACGTGAATCAGCCCTGGTGCGGGCCTTGCTAGCCCTCGGTGGGGTGATGGCGGTGCTCGAAGACGTCGGGGAGCCAGCCTTTGTGCGCAACGACTTCCGGGTTGCATTCCTGCAGCGGAACGAGGGCTCGGCCTACGAGCAGTTCGTGGCTGAGCGCTATGGCCGCACGGGGCTTCCTCCCGCGGCGACGCTGGTGCCCCGGCCCAATATCGTCAGTTTCTTTGCGTCCGACGACGGCCAAGGACTAGCCAATCGCACGCAGCGTCGCTTTTTTTCAGAGGGCACGATCCCCACCGACATCTCACTTGAACGAGACACCACGTTGGCCGACGTGGTTCGCCGGGCGCGCGAGTCGCTCGTGCTTTCCTCGCCCACCCTGTCCGGACTGGTGCTGAGGCCGGCGGAACACCGCCACTATCTGGTTCTGGAGGGCCGTCGTGTTCTTGCCTACGAAAACAGCGGGACACAAGTGCATTTCCTCCTCGATGACGTCGTCTACGCGGACATGGCGCGCGCTCTCCTGCCTGAGATCGCTGGCTACGCCGCGGGCTTGCTCAATCATCTCCTGCGAGCGAGCCTGGAGCTGACACTCGCGGGAAACAAGGGCACGACCAAGGTCACTGTGCGCCTGGGCAGTGATGTCAAGGAGGGCGGGGTTGTGCGCGTGTTTGTCGAGTACGGGAGCGGGCGTCGGCGTGAGCTGCCCGGAACGGCCGCGACACTGGCGCCGGGCGGTGAGATGGTGGTCGACCTGCCTGCCGGGGTCAAGAAGCTGGCCACGGTGCTGCGCGGTAGCGACGCCGGAGGCCCTTTCGTGGCCGCGGGGGAAGTGACGGTGCCGTGAGCTCGATTGCCTCGTACTAGACGCCTAGCGCGCGGGCCGCGAAGTAGGTTACAGCCGCGATGGCGGCCGACGCCGGGATGGTGAAGATCCAGGCCCACAGAATACGAGTGGCCACGCCCCAGCGGACCCGGCCGGGGTTGGACACAGAGCCCACGCCCAGAATGGCACCGGTAATGGTGTGCGTGGTCGACACGGGAATCCCCAAGGAAGTTGCGATGAAGATGGCCAGAGAGCCGCCGGTTTCAGCGCAGAATCCGCCAAAGGGACGCAGCTTGGTCAGCCGCATTCCCAAGGTCTTCACGATGCGCCAGCCGCCCGCCATGGTGCCTAGCCCCATGGCCAGATAGCAGGCAACGACGATCCAGACTGGAATGCGACCGGCTGTGTGGAACTCCTCGCCCAGCAGACCCTGGGAATAGAGCAGCACGGCGATGATCCCCATGGTCTTCTGCGCGTCGTTGCCGCCATGATTGAGGCTGAAAGCAGCCGCGGACAGGAGTTGCAGGCGCCGGAACCACTTGTCCACGCGCCCGGGTGTTGACTTGCGGAACAGCCAAGAAGTGGTGACGGCCAGCAGGTACGAAGCAAAGAAGCCGATAATCGGAGACAGGAAGATGAAAGCAGCGGTGCTGCCGATCTTCTGCCAGCCCAGGATGCCGAGCCCCGCCTTGGATACGCCCGCGCCTATCAAGCCGCCCACGAGGGCGTGGGACGAGCTGGACGGCAGACCCCACAACCAGGTGAGCAGGTTCCATGCGATGGCCCCACCCAGGGCGCCGACGATCACAGCGACGTCGACCACGCCCGGGTCGATGATCCCCTTGCCAATGGTGCTGGCCACCTGGTGCTTGAAGAGCGCGAAGGCGATGAAGTTGAAGAATGCCGCCCACAGCACCGCGCGGAACGGCGTCAAGACGCGAGTCGAGACGATGGTTGCGATAGAGTTGGCCGCGTCGTGAAACCCGTTGATGAAGTCGAAGGCCAGGGCGGCGACGACCACCGCGACGATCAGGATGATTTGGTTGAGATTCAATGCGTTCATGAGGACAGTGACACCAAGAGGGGTCAAGGTCGCATTGAAGCGGATCGCTGTCGTTGGCCCGGCCCCAAGCTGGTGTCGCGTCCCTGTACCACGAACATGACCGTCCTACTAGAGCCTGTCGTGAAACCCGAGGCTGGCCCAAGGGCCGGCGCGCGGGTCGCGGGTCGCGGGTCGGGTGGGCGTGGGCGAGTTCGTGTGCGCGACGCGGAACCAGCTACGAATGTGCGAGAGGCGGTTCTAGCGCTGCAACACGTTGTCGGGCACACTCACACCGCCCGCTTCCAGCTTGCCAGCCAGGCGTGACGACACGCGGGTGGCAATGAAGCGGCCCTTGCCTTTGCCTTTGCTCTGCCAGGCGAAGAGGGTCTCGGCGCGCAGTTCACCAGCAGATCCCAAGGTGGGCTCTGCGATCTCCATGACCCGGACACTCCCATCAGTCTGCGTGACAGCGTAGACCAGCATGTCGAGACTCGATCCGAGGAGGTCATTGGGCGTCGAGGACGGCCCAGAGGCCGCGCCCATCACCCGCAGTCGGTAGAGGGCATCGTTTGCCGAGCGGGCGATCAGGGCGGTGAGAACGCCATTTTGCCCCCGGGCGCATTCTCGCAGCAAGTCGCCCAAGAGCAGGAATGCCGCCGCGTCTGCAACGACATAGTCAGGTCGGAGCGCTATTGCAGCCGCGACCAAGTCAGGAGTGCGGGCAGCGACCGGCAGCTTCAACCAAGTGGCTGCGCTGGCCGGTGGGCTGATGGTCTCGGCCAGCACCACGACCCGTGCCACCCGATCGAGCGACCAGGCCAAGGTGCCTAGAAGCAGGTCGCAAGCCGGTCGGTCGCCCGCGATGAGGAGGTTCTGCCGAGTGCCTACGCATGCTTCGAGGAGCTGCTGCATCTCGGGTGAGAGGCTTCCGTCGGCCACCAACTCTTCTAGAGTCTTGTGGCCAACGTTCGGCCGTCGAATTGAGGCGTACACGCGGTCGCACAGTGGCGGAAACAGGGCCGTGATGCGTGTGCCATCGGCCAGGGTCGTGTCAATGACCGGCGCATCGGGTTCTGGTCGCGGGACGCCCTTGCCAGCCAGCCTGCGCAGATGGTCCGGCAGCGAGGCCAAATCGGCTGATGCGACGACAGCCGATTCTCGATGACCGTTCCGCTCAACCTCCACCGACTGCGTTCCGGCAAAGAACGCAGCGGTTGCGTCGTCGCTGTCCAGCAAGTGAGCCAGCCAGCGGGGGTAATCTCCGCTTGCCTGTGGGGGTGCCGGAGGAAGGATGGACGGGGAAAAGGCGGCAGAAGAAGGGGCGGCCGAGGAAGGGGCGGTCAGGGCAGGGGCGGCCGGGGGCGGAGGCACAGGCGGCGGAGCTACCATCGCGGGTCGCTCTGGCTCGTGGACCAGGGGCGCCGGCGTGCCTCGGGGCATGGTCCGGGGCTCGTCGGGCGACGGCGACGGCGGCAGGACGGGAACCGGCGGCTTGAGGGGAGGGAGGTTCAGGCGCGGTGCCGGGCTAGACAAGCTATCATCGTCATCTAGGCTTATTTCCGTAGGCAGGGAAGGCGCGAGATGGGCCTCGGCTGTCACCGCAGGCATGGGTTTGCTTTCTCGCTTGGGGGGTGGCGGCGGGACATGGAGCGCGGATCCGCGTGTGGGCAGGGGCCCGGAACCCTCATCGGCTCCGCGCAAGACAGGGGGTCGTGGTGGCGGGGGAGGGGGAGGAGGCGGCGGCCGCCGGGGCAAGGCTGTGCTGAGCGAGCCTGCCTCGGGCGCCGAGGACGCGTACGGCGGTGGCGGCGGCAGAATGCCGGGTTGTGATTCGGCTCCGCGCACCCCGCTGGTGACGCGAATGACGAAATCGCCGACGAAAACCTTGTCGGCGGTGCCAAGCGACGTGGCTTCGGTGATCTTCCGGCCGTTCACATAGGTCCCGTTGGTGCTGCCCAGGTCTTCGACCACGAGCTGGCCGTCCTGAAGCAGCAGGTGACAGTGGTGCTTGGACACATTGCCCTTGGGAAGCACGATGTCGTTGTCTCGGACTCGTCCCACCCGGATTTCAGTCTTATCGAAGCTGAGATCCTTGGAATCTCCACCTTTCTCGGCCAGCGTGAGGATCAGCATGGCAACACGCTAAGCAAAAATGTGCTCCTTGTCCACTTGTGGGTCGTCGTGGCATTGGCGACTATCGTGCGGGCTCGCTCTGTGGTGGAATGATGGACAGCCCGTGGTGGACGCAACTATCAACTGCCTAGATGGAGGGTGACTATGCGGATCCCGAGAATCGCTGCTTTGGCCGGAACTTTGACCGTGGCGATCAGCTTCGCCGGTCGCGCGAGCGGCGATGCCCAAAAGCCAAAGTACTACTTTATCATAAGTGGCGTAACCTCTGAAGACAAAAACATTATTCCTTTGGCAAAAGGACTCCTTGCCAAGGATATTTTGAGCCGCTCCGAGTTCACCCAGGACCTGGGTGGTGCCGAGGGCGAAGCCGCCAGGGCTGCAGCGATGCGCAAGCTAGGGCTACAGGGCTTTCAGGTGAACCTGCGAATCACAAACTTTAGGAAGGAAATCAAACCGCCGGCGCCCGGCCGACGCGACAGGCAGATGGCCATCCAGGTCAAGCTGGGTGTGTACGGTACGACCTACCCCGGAGGAAAGCTCAGCTTCACCGGTGACGGCGAGGCTTCGCTTGTGGGCGATTTTGCGGAGCGACGCATGGAAAGTGACGTCGAGGACATGACGAAGACAGCCCTCGCAACTGCGCTGAAACAGGCCGTCAGCACGGCGGTAGCCAAAATGTCAACCGCCACTCTGCCAGATTCACCCCGACGCACGGGCAAGAAGAACAAGTCCAGGTAGCCTTGTTCTTGCCGCCCCTGCGACTCGAAGCCGGCGAGCCGAGGGACGGTCTGTGACGTAAACTGTGTGCCCCGCTATGTGGTTCAATCGCCCAGGCTCCCGAGCCCACACAACCTTAGCGCTTCTCGTTCTGGTCGGTGCTTGCAAGAAGGGGGCGCCGCCGGCTCCACCACCCACGGCCCAGGCCGAGCTGCCGCCGCTCGAGGTGAGCAAGGATTCGGCGCTGCTCTTTACCCATGTTGGGCCCAACGGAAGCTTCGCCACGACCGACAAGGCCGATAAGGTGCCCGAGGTTGCCCGGCGTCTAGTGCGGGTCATCGACCCGGCCAAGGGTGTGGCCGAGCGGCGTGACACGTCCAACGTCTATGTCGTTGACCTGCGCGAGTTGCTTGCCAACGGCAAGGCGCGGGCACGGGCCATGTCCCGCGAGGCCTTCGAGACCGGCGCGTTGGCGCAGTTGCCGCCGGGTGATTCCAGCACGCTGACCGGCCCTCATGGTCCGCCGTTGCCCGAGGAGCCCGGGGAAGCGGGCTCGGATGCTGGGATCGCGGGTCATGCGTCCGCAGGCGGCCCGCCGGTCGTCATCCTGTACGGAACACCGTGGTGCGGAGCCTGCAAGGCAGCGCGCCAGTACCTGGCTGCCAAACGCATTCCCTTTGCCTACAAAGACATCGAAAATGATCAGTCCGCTGCGCGCGAGCTGCAACAGAAGGCGTCGCGGTTGGGAATTCCAGCGGATCGGGTGCCCATCCTCGACGTGCGAGGCCGCTTGCTGGTCGGATTCGACCGAGCTCGACTGGAGGCACTGTTGGGCGATGCGACGTGAGGCTGGAATTCCGGATCGGGACGCCGGCGCCGAAAGCCCGCTTGTCGCGCACGCCGACTTCGGCCGCATAACCTGGTAGGGTCCCTACTACGTGAATTCTAGCATTCCATTCTCCCGCCTGGCGCTCATCGGCGTCGGCTACATTGGAGGCTCTGCCGCTCTGGCCGCGCGACGGGCTGGACTGATCGGTTCCGTGACCGGCTACGATGTTGACCCCCAAGCCGGGCCACTGGCTCGTGCGCGTGGCGTGGTCGACGAGATGGCGGACAGTGCTGAAGCCGCGGCCTCAGGGGCATCGTTGGTCTTGCTGGCCGCGCCGGTGCAGAGCCTGGCCGGGCTGGTTCGTCGCATAGCTGGGAGGCTGGCGCCCACGGCGACGGTCATCGATGTCGGCAGTGTCAAGCAGCCGGTCGTGCTGGAGGCCGACGCCGCGTTGCCGGGCGGGCGGTTCGTGGGTTGCCACCCGATGGCCGGGGCCGAACATATGGGCGTGGGCGCCGCCGATCCCGAGATCTTCGCGGGCCGCGTGTGTTTCCTGTGCCCGAGTGATCGAACCAGCGCCGAGGCTGCCAGGGCAGCGTCCGTATTCTGGCAGGGCCTCGGCTGCCAGGTGGCATCCATCGAGCCCTCGCTGCACGATCGCCTGATGGCAGCGGTCAGCCACTTGCCTCACGTGGCCGCCTTTGCCTTGGCAGCCAGCCTGGCCGATGCCCTCCCGTTGGTCGAGTCGAATGTCCTGCCCGGCAGGCCCACCACCAGCTTGCGCGATACGATTCGTATCGCCGCGTCCAGTCCGCAGGTTTGGCGGGACATCCTCCTCGCGAACCGGGAGCATCTGCTGCCCCTCGTGCGCGAGTTGGAACAACGGGTGAACACCATCGGCGCCGCTATGGCGGCCGGGGATGCAGCGACGCTCGAGGCGGCGTTGGCCTTCGGACAAGCCTGCCGCGAGCGGCTGGTGAAGTGAGCGTGGCCACAGCTTGCACATTTGACATGGGAACCCTCAAAGGGTTCGCTTCGCCCTTCGGCCCCCCACCCGCCACCCGACCCCACTCGCTTCGCTCGGCCTCGCCATGCCTTGTCCTGCCGGGCGCGCTTGGCGCCTTGCTGGTCGCATCCTGCGCCACCCCGGCTTGGCCAGGGCCGTCGGCGGTTTCGGCCGCCACGCGCACCGCTGCCGACGACGATGATCTCTGGGCGCTGGCGCCCGCCGAGGCGGAGCTGCTGGTATGGGCCGACATGGCCCAGCTCCGCGAATCAGCTTGGACCAAGGCGGCTTTGGGCAAGACGGATTCTGAGGAGCGCGCGGCTCGTGCTGCTGCGCGCGGCTTTGATGAGGTGGACGACGTGGATCGCCTGCTCTACGCAACAGTACCGCCCTTGCGCGAGGGAGCGAGCATCCTGGTCGCGCAGGGGCGCATGGATCGCGAGCGCCTGAGCGCGGCCTTCCGGCGCCAGCATCCCCAAACGACGGCGTCCGATTACCGGGGCGTGGGCGTACTGGCCGAGGCTGAGGAGGCCATCGCCTTTCTCACCCAGCGAACCGTTCTGTCCGGCCCGCTGGTGGCCGTTCGTGCCGCAATCGACTGTGGCTTTGGCTTGGCCCGCAGCGCGGCCAACGAGTCATGGTTGTCCGCTCTCCAGGCCATGCTTCGTGAGGGCCGGGGTCCGTCGCGGCGCTTGCCGGCAATGGCTGCGGCGGTGCGGGTCAGTCCGACCATGCGCGGCCAGCTCGAAGCTGAGATGGGCGAAGGCGGAACATTGGAACAAGTCGGGGCACGCCTCGACCTCGGCCGTGACCTGGATGTGGCCATGGTCGGGCTGGTGCCCACTCATCAGCAAGCCACGGACCTGGCCGCTCGTGTATCTGCGGTGCTGCGCGAGCAGCGCAACCGGCCGCTGGTCTTGATCCTGGGCCTGCAGCCTATCCTCGACGGCGTTCGTCTCGCAGCTCGCGAGAACCGAGTGGAAGCAAGGTTGAGCATTCCCGAGGATCAGCGCGCGGAAATCGCCGACCGCATGGCACTGGTGGCGCAGCAGATTGCGCGTCGTCGTGCCAGCATAGCAGGCAAGGGCGAGGGAGCTGTCGAAGGAAGTACCCGATGAAACAGAAAGACCCGAGGTCGGAACACCTGCTTCGTGTCAACCGCAGTCCTGCGCTCCGGGGCATGGTGAGTGTACCGGGAGACAAGTCCATCTCGCATCGCGCTCTGCTGTTCGGCGCGCTGGCCGACGGCCCGGTCGAGATCAGCGGCCTGGGCATGGGCGGCGACAATGCGAGCACGATGGCGGCCTTGCGTGCGCTGGGTGTGCCCATCCAGCAGGCGGGCACGGACGCGCGTGTGGAGGGAGTTGGTCTGGCCGGGCTGCAAGAGGCCTCCGCTGCGCTGGATTGCGGGAATTCGGGCACCACGATGCGTCTCTTCTGCGGGCTTCTGGCGGGCCGGCCATTCGTCTCCACCCTGACCGGCGATTCCTCGCTGTCACGCCGGCCCATGGCCCGGGTGGCAACGCCCCTGCAGCGTATGGGCGCGGTGATCGACGGCCGGCAAGACAGTGCCCGGCCGGGTGATCTGTTTCCGCCCCTCACGGTGCACGGCGGGACGTTGCAAGGCATCCGGTACGAGCTTCCGGTGGCGAGCGCCCAGATCAAGAGTGCCCTGCTGCTGGCCGGACTGCAGGCCCGCGGGAGAACCGTCATCAACGAGCCGGGCCCATCCCGCGATCACAGCGAACGCATGCTGCGCTTCTTCGGCGCACCGGTGAGTACCGAGCCAGAGCAACGGCGTGTCGTGGTGGATCCGACCGGATGGAACGGCCACCTGCGCGCAGGAGCGGTGAGTGTGCCTGGCGACCTGTCTTCTGCGGCGTTCTTGCTGGTCGCCGCGCTCGTCGTTCCGGAGAGCGACATCACGGTGGAGAACGTGGGGCTGAACCCCACCCGCACCGGGGTGCTGGATGCCCTGGTCGCGATGGGGGCTGACCTAGAGGCCAAGGTCACGGGCCAGGTCATGGGCGAGCCGGTCGGCACCGTGCGCGCGCGCTGGACCGGAAGACGGCTGCGCGGCATCACGGTTGCGGGGGAGCTGGCCCTGCGTTCCATCGACGAGATTCCGGTACTGGCTGTGGCGGCAGCCATGGCCAAAGGCACCACCGAGTTCCGTGACCTGCGGGAGCTGCGCGTGAAAGAATCGGACCGTATCGCCTGCATCGCGCGCGAGTTGCAGCGAGCCGGCGTGACGGTGCACGAGGCCCCGGATGGGCTTTCTGTGGTGGGCATAAGCGGACAGCCCTCTCAGGGCGGGCGTGTGCAGCCGGATGGTGATCACCGCATTGCCATGGCGGGNNGCTCTAGAACGTGCCCCCGAACGCAACCTTGAAGGACTTCGCGGCATCGGTCGGTACCGCGAGTAGCAGGTAGCCACTAAGCACGGCCACACTGGCACCGACCCCAATCAAGGCACCGGCCACGGCCGGGCCTTCCTTGCTGTTGTGGCTGGCATTGGCCAGCAGCGCACCTCCTGCGACGATGGTAGCAAACCCCAGGGCTAAGCCCGCCGCAACCACAGGACGACGCCAGGACTGGAGCGGCGGTGGCGGCGGCGGTGGTGGGCGTTGCTGGACCAGCCAAAGATCGACCGGGTTCTTGATAGCGTCGCCAAGCTGGATGACTTTCTGGCGGGCTTCGTCGACCGTGCACACGGGGCAGAATCGGGTCTGGGTGTCCACAGGCACGTCCGCGGGCGAAGGGCCCTGAGTGCTGAAGAGACGCGCGGTCATGTCGTAGCTGTTTCCGGTCACGGCGACCGTGACGCGCAGGACGTGGCTGACATCGAGCATCTGGCCCAGTCGCTTGATGCAGATGGAGCCTTGGCATTTCTGCAGTTCAGGGAAGATGTCGATGTAGCGAGCGACATCGACGGAATCGAGCACGTAGATGGGCGCCGCGCGGGTAAGGCCCACCACGAACCCATCTTGCAGGCGCATGGCCAGGGTGCGCGAAGCGTCCTCGCCGGTCACCTGGAATTCCGTGATGGCGACGCGCGCGGCGGTCGGGTACTGCGTGTCCGGGCGGACGGGAATCGGGGGTGGGGCCACCCCGGGAGCGAGCGGGTTCAGGGTCGCCGGCGCGGCGGGTGCGGCCGGGGTCGCGACGGCTTTCGGAGCAGGAGGAGGCACAGGCTGGGGGGCTGCAGCCGGAGCCGGCTCCGGAGTCTTGGCCCCAGCGGGCTCCGCTGCGCGCTCACCGTTCGGCGCGGCACCTGGCGCGGCCGGGTTCTTGCTGGTCGGCGCAGACGAGCTCTCAGAAGGAGGTTTTGATTGCGCAAACGCGGCTTGGGCGCTGAGCAGAGGGAGCAAGAGGGGAAGCAGTGTGGATCTGCGCACGGTGGAAGCCTAGTTTGTCACATTCGGCGCGCGTCGTCATCCTGTCCGCGCGGGCCCGTCAGTCACTCTTTTTCTTCCAGTTTCTTCTTCATCCGCTTGAGAAGCGCATCAAAGGATTCCTTGTTGATGATCTTGTTGAACTCGGCCCGGTAGTTCTCGAGCATGCTCTGTTCGTCGGTGATGNNGTGATGACGTCGTAGACCAGCCACCGGCCTTCCTTGATGAGGAGCTTGTATTCAATCGCCACGTCCACCTTCTTGCCCCGTTCTACGCTGTGCAGGGTGGCGGTCACGTCAGCCTCATTGCCCTCGATGGTTTCCTTGTCGAAGACCAGGTCGTAGTTCGGCGATCCGTGGACCTGTTTGATGTAGCTCCGCTCGATCAGGTCGCGCAGCGTCGAGACGAACTCCGTTCGCTGCTTGGCCGAAAGGTTGTCCCAGTGTCGCGCGAGAGACCGTCGCGCCAGCTCCTCGAAATCTAGAAAGCCGGACACAATCTTGCGCATCTCACCCCGTTTGGCGTCGGCCTCGGGAGACCAGGACGGCGCCCGGCGTGCAAACAGTTTCTTGAGTGCGCTGTCAGACTTTTTCAGCACGGACATGGGGCCCGAGGGCGCTCTGACGTCGCCGGCCACTCCTTCGCCGGGCGCAGGGCTGGCGATCGGGGGTGGCTTGGTCCCCCTCTTGGGTTCGGCGACAGCCGCCATGGTCGTCGGCAAGAGGATGGCAAGAATGGCGATTGCGCTGCGCGAGCTGGAGAAGACAGGTAAGACAAGGTTTCTCATGGAATGGCAGGACGACTCTATACCGCAGCCGCCTGCACAAGGGAAACGGGCCGCGCCCGTGCGATGGGAAGGGCCACGTGATACCTTGAGGCAGCGATGTCCTCGACCTTCGATGCCAAGACCTGGCTAGGCCAGATCGCAGCGGACATGCGCGCCGCCTATGCCCGCAACCGGCGGGTCATGTCCTTTGCCGAGTACCTGACCCTGTTTGAAACCGACATGCCCCACCAGGTACGCTCGGCAGCCCAGTACCTGCGTGACGTGTTCGATCGCTATGGGACCACCCCCGTGCGCGGGTCCCGCGGTGCGCTGACGCGCTGGCAGCTCTTCGATTGTCCGTGGGACGGGGGCCGCGACAGCCTGAAGGGCCAGGAAGAGGTGCAGGCCGCCGTCTATCGCCTGCTGTCGAACTTTGCTCGGCAGGGACGTACCAATCGACTCATCTTACTGCACGGTCCGAACGGCAGCGCCAAGTCCACTTTCGTCTCGTGTCTGCAACGGGCCATGGAGCACTACTCCTCTCTCGACGAAGGTGCGCTCTACCGGTTCAACTGGATCTTTCCCTCGCAGCGCACCGGCAAGGGTGGTATCGGCTTCGGCGGTGGCCTGCCCGCTGAGAGTCAAGGGGCTGGCGATAGCTACGCCTACCTGGAAGACGATCTGGTTGAATCGAAGATCGTCGATGAGCTGCGCGACCACCCCATCTTGCTTCTGCCACGCGGTGAGCGGCGCGCGTGGATCGAGGGCCAGCTCAAGGACCAGATCGCGGCTGGTTTGCGGCCCGCGCGGGCGTTGCTCGACGGTGATCTCTCGCACCGCAACCGTCAGATTTTCGAGGCGCTGCTGGTCTCGTATCAGGGTGATCTGGCCAAGGTATTGCGCCACGTGCAGGTGGAACGTTTCTTCATCTCGCGGCGCTATCGCCAGTCGGTGGCCACGGTGGAGCCACAGCTCGCCGTGGACGCGCGGGTGCGCCAACTGACGATGGATCGCTCGCTGAGCACCCTGCCACCCGCGCTGCAGTCGCTCTCGCTCTTCGAGTTCCACGGCGAGCTGGTCGACGGCAACCGAGGCCTCTTGGATTTTGACGATCTGCTCAAGCGGCCACTGGACGCATTCAAGTATCTTCTGGGCGTGGTCGAGGATGGTATGACGTCACTGGACGTGGCCAGCATCGCGGTGGACACGGTATTCTTGGCGACGGCCAACGAGACCTACTTGGCGGCGTTCAAGGAGAGCGCCGAGTTCCAGTCTTTCAAGGGGCGGATGGAGCTGGTGCGCGCACCCTATTTGCTCGACTATCGTCTGGAGCAGCAGATCTACGACGCGCGCCTGGGTGAGGCGATCGGAGCGCGTTCGGACCGGCACGTGGCCCCGCATGTGACCTGGGTGGCCGCGCTGTGGGCCGTGCTTACGCGCATGAGAAAGCCCAACCCCGAGAAATATCCCGAGGGTCTGGCCGAATTAACCGGCCGCCTCAGCCCCTCCGACAAGGCACGGCTCTACGCGGGCGAGGTGCCGGAGTCGTTTTCGCCTGAAGAACAGAAGCAGCTTCTTTCGGGTGTGGAGGCCATCGCGCGAGAGTCGGATAGCTACCCCCACTACGAAGGCAGTTCGGGCGCCTCGGCACGCGAGATGACCGTGCTGCTGATGAACGCAGCCCAGAGCGCGAAATGGAGGTGCGTGTCACCCTTTGCTGTCTTGGAGGAATTGGAGGAGCTGGTGCGCGCGGTGAGCGTGTACGAGTTCTTGCGGCAGGAACCCATGCCTGGCGGCTTCCACGACAACGACAAGTTCATTGCCCAGGTGCATGACCGACTGATCGACCGCATCGACGACGAGGTGCGCACGTCGATGGGGCTGGTCGAAGAACGGCGCTATCTTGAACAGTTCGAGCGCTACGTGACCCAGGTGTCCTGTTGGGTCAAGCACGAGAAGTATCACAACCCCGTCACGGGTCAGGACGAGGATGCGGACGAGGAGCTCATGGCTGAAGTGGAGCGCGCGCTGCACGTGGGCGCGGGTGGCGCCCGAGCCGGCGACTTCCGGCGCGAGATCATCGCTAAGATTGGCGCCTGGTTCCTGGACCACGGTGACCAGCGGCCTGACTATGAACTGATCTTTCCGCGGCCCCTGGCCGAGCTGCGCGAGGCGTTCTTCGCCGAGCGCAGGAAGGTCGTGCGCAAGATCAACGAGGACATTCTGATCTATCTGGTCGACGGGCCAGGCCGAATGTCGCCGGACGCGGCCGCAGCGTCACGGCGAACCCTGGATACCCTGCAATCGCGGTTCGGCTACTGCGAGCATTGTGCAAAGGACGCGGTGCTGGCGTTGATTCGCAAGCGATACAGCTAGATAAGGACTGTTCAGTCCACCTCACCATCGGCGGCCCCTTTGGCCCCGGCGTCTGGGCCGCCGTCCAGGCCCCGGTCGACGCCGCCGTCAGCGGCCCCAGCGCGGCAAGGCGCAACCGTCCAGGTGCCGTAGTCGCCGTTGCCGCTGTTGTCGACACCCGTCCCCCATTGGTTGCCAGCGTCGGCGTTCGTGTTTCCCGAGAACAAGCCGCCCCCACTCTGGCACGAGAGCGTGCCGTCAGCCGCCAGGGCGCCGAACCAGGAGAAACCGGGCGTGACGCAAAATGCCAATCCCGAAGACGTGGCCGTGACGGCGAATGGGTATTGCGTGGGCGTGGTGGTGCCGGAATCGATGTAGCTGCCGCACAAGAAACGGATCGGGCTGCTGTCCGAAGCCTCCAGGAATAGGGCGAAGGTGCCGGCGTCCAGGGAACCTTGGTTGTACGAGCCAAATATGTACGTTGGTCGGGAGACGCCGTCCAGCTGGTAGCCGTCAGCCGAGGAAAGCGAGATGCTGGCACTAGACCGGTCCAGGGTGCCGGAAAGGGAATCCACTATGCTGCCAAAATCGATGGCCCCGGTGGCGGGAAGCGGACCGCTGGCCGCCTCTACCACCGTGACATCCACGATTCCAACGGAGTTGCCGACGAGGACGCCACGGTAGATCCCAGGCCCGCCGGTAGGCGGCTTGTTGGCACAGCCCAAAGGCGAGATGGCGAGGGCGACGCACGCGAAAACAAGGCCGCGGAGAGTGGGTATTGGGCGGACGAGCATGACGAAGGCTCCTTTGAGAGGGATTATGCGAGACTAGCAAGCTGCGGCCCAACGCTCCATCAGCCGGGCGCCGGATTCTCGGCGCGAGCCGCGACCTCCTTCACCCGATCGAGTATGGCGTGGGCGTTCATCACGCGGGCATAGACGTAGAGCGCGGCAGGCAACCCCTCGTCGAGAGCCGCCTCGCTGACGCGCAGGTGCTTGCTGACCGCAAAGACCACGGCTTGGGGAAGCCCCTTGCGCGCCAGCTCGATACGCTTCCAGACGGCGTCGCGGCTCCAGAAGCCGAGAACTTCCAGATAGGCAGCCTGCCCGGTTTCCTGATGTACGAACTCCAAGTCGGGCACGCACTGGCCGACGCCCGGGAGATCGAGAATCGCGTGGCTGGGGGCTGGCCGCCAGGGACCAGGCAGGGCAGCCAGATCCTGGAGGAGTGCGGCCACGTCGTCGGGAAGCTTGTCGGTTGGATGTTCACAATCGGGCGCTTCATTCCCGCCGGGGAATTGCCCTGGGAGTGGACCGCGCAGGGTATAGCGCAGGGGCTGCCGCTCCCGGCCCCAACGCAGGTCGGCCTCGATGGCCCAGCGGTCAGCGGCCATCACCGCCGGCAAAGCCAGCGCGAGCTGAAGTCCGTACTTGGTCACCGATTCGAAGAGGCTGTAGGGGCCGTCGATGTGAAGGCGATAGCCGGTGTTCCTGGGGAGTCGTTCGATGCGATGGAGCAGACGGAGGAACTTGAGCTTGCGAAAGAGATGGCGATAGCTGACGGGCGCCCCGCTCCACACGGTGGCGCGCACACTCAGCGCGCGCAGCAGGACCGCCTGGTGTTGCGCGAGGTGGTGCTCGGCCAGCAGGGCCTCGGGCGAGAGCAGGCGCGCGGCGCGGAGAATGTGGGCGTCAGGCAGGTCAGCAAAGAGGGCGCGTTCGATGGTGTCGCTGGACACGCGGCGCTCGGCCGCCACCGCAGCCAGCACAACCGCGCGATCAAAGGCCGCGTGCTCGGCCTCGCGGCGCGCGGCAGCGGCGCAGGTGAAGAGCGCGCGTCGCAATTCCCCAGGATCCTGAGCCGCGTCCTCTTCAAATTCGCAGCGGTCGAGCACCAGTTTCTGCAGCCCGCGGGCCAGGCGTTGCTCGCGCGGTTCCACGTCGATGGCGCGGCAGGCGTCCAACAATACTCCGCGAGGCTGACCGACATGAGCGCGCGCAAGGTCGAGATAGGCGGTGGCCAGTTCCAGCGCGCGGGGACGTTCCGCTTCGGACACCGGAACAACGACAAGACGGTCACCGCGCCGGCGCGCATGTACGAGGTCAGCGGTAAGCAATGTGTTCGCGCCTCCGCTGGCTGGTGAAGGCCTCGCTGGTGCCGTCCGCAATCAGTTCGTAGAGGATGGCCCGCTTGCCGTCGCGCTTGCGCAGAATGCGGCCCAGGCGTTGCACATGCTCGCGCACCGAGCCGCTGCCCGACATGACGATGGCCACGTTGGCCTCGGGCACGTCCACGCCTTCGTTGAGAACCTTGGAGGTGGCGATGGCGGTGTAGCGGCCTTGGGCGAGACCGTCAAGGATCTCGCTCCGCTCGCTCACCCGGGTCTGGTGCGTGATCGCCGGCAACAGGAAACGCCTGGCCACCAGGTGCACGGTGGCGTTGTCCTGGGTGAATATGATGGCGCGGTCCCGGCGATGCTGGTGCAGCAGCCGTTCCACGTAGTCCAGCTTGGCCGGGGCGGTGAAGGCGATAGCACGCTGACGGCGGTAGGCGTCGAAGGCGCGCCGGCCTTCGGCATTGCGCGAGGAGCGGATGATGAACTCAGTCCACCCACGCGGGCTGGCCATGGAGATGCCGTTCGCGTCGAGAAACTGCCGATACAGGGCACGCTCGGCCGCGTATTCCGCGCGCTCGGCAGGCGAAAGATCCACGACGACCCGCACGGTTTCATAGCTCGACAGATAGTCACCGGCCAGGGCCACGATGTCCTTGCGGTAGACGATGGGACCGATGAGATCGTCAAGGGCATCAGGACCGCCGTTGTTTTCGGGCGCAAGACCACGCGTGGTCCAGGCGTCGCGCTCGGGCGTGGCGGTCAGCCCGAGCCGGAAGGGCGCCAGGGCCAGGCGCGCGGAAAGCGAATAGCTGGCACTGGGCAGGTGGTGGCATTCGTCGAACACCAACAGGCCGAAACGCGCGCCTAGGTTCTCCATGTGCAGGTAGGCTGAGTCGTAGGTGGTGACCGTCAGTGGACGCAGGTCATACTCGCCGCCGCCGATGATCCCCACGGGCCCGCCGAAGGTGGCCGCCAGGCCGTCATACCATTGGCGCACGAGATCGAGAGTGGGTGTGACGACCAAGGTGCTGCGGCGGCGAAGGTCGATCGCCATATGGGCCACCAGGGTCTTGCCCGCACCAGTGGGCAGCACCACGACGCCGCGGCCACCGGCAGCTTGCCAGGCGTGCAGCGCCTCGCTCTGGTAGGGACGCGGCTCGCGCCGGACCACCGCGCCCGCGGTCAAGGTCTCGTAGCGCCGGGCTTGGTCGAGGTAGGCAATCTTCAGACGACGCAAGGTCTGGACCAGACCCGCATACGCCGAGGCCGGCGCGCGAAAGCAGGCGGTGCGGTCGTCCCAGACGCAGGCGGACGGCAGACCGGCGAAGGCCGCGGGAACCCCGGCGATCTCAAGCGTGCCAGAGCGAAAGCGAATCTCGACCGCGGGTGGCTCAGGCGGCGGCGAGGTTCCGTTCGTGGTCACGGCTGGCCATCACAGCAGCTCGTCGAGCCGCTCGCACACATACTCCACGTAGCCGCGGCATTGCGCGTGCACGCGCTGGCGATAGATGCCGTACGCTGTCGGTTCGTTGAAATCCAGCCCTGTGAGGGCGAAGCAGTTGTCGCTGCCGAAGCGGGCGCGAAACCCATCCACGAGTGCTTGCACCTTGCTGACCAGGACGTCTCGGTCGTCGCCCAGCTTGTCGCGACCGAAGGCCGCGCTGAGCACCAGCACACCGCCGGTCAGCGCCCCGCACACGGACTTGGTGCGGCTGAGCCCGCCGCCAAACCCGGTGGCGATGCGCGGGATCAGGTCATTCTGCCGGCCCAAGCGTTTCATGCCGGCGATGGCCGCGGCCTCGGCGCAACTCAAGCCCGAATCGAAGATTTCGAGCGCCAACGTGGAGGTGGACATGCGCCGATGCTAGCACCGTCAGGGGAATGGGCAGGCAATTCTCCTGGGCGCAACTAGCGGTCTGTGGTGACATTCTCCTTCGTATGCGCGCATGGGTCGTCCTCGCGGCAGCGCTGCTCCTGGGCCTTGTGGCCTGGGACTTTGCTGTCGCCACCACCTTCGTGGGCGACGACTACCTGTTCCTTGCGTTCGCGCGGCTGGAACCCAATCCGTTCGTGGCCTTCGTGCGTGACATGCACGGCGGCGAATACTACCGACCCCTGCCCATGCTGCTGTGGTGGTTGCTCAATCGGGTGGGGCAGGGGGCCGAATGGCCGTTTGCCTTGGCGGGGTTCTTGCTTCACGCGGGGAGTGCAGCCTTGGTCGTGGCGCTCGGCCGTGGGGTCGGGTTCACGGTTCGGGTTTCGTTGGCCGCGGGGGCGCTCTTCCTGGTGGCTCCGGCCCAACGCGAGGCCGCGCTGTGGTTTGCGGCCAGCACCGATCTTCTGGCCACGTTCGCCACCCTGGCTGCAGTCGTGTGCCTGCTGCGCCAGTCGCGAGCCTGGCAAGCGGCATCGCTCGCCCTGGCTGCGCTGGCGTATTTCTCGAAAGAAACGGCGTTGGTGCTGCCGGCACTCGCGGTGGCAGCGCTGTGGGCGAAGAACATGGCCGCAGCCCGACGCGTGACTTCATCTGCACGATCGCCTGCCACTGAGAACGCCGAGGGGAGAGGGGAGCGCACAGCGCTGTTGCGGCGGCTTGTCGTGCCCGTGATTGCGCATTTGGTCTTGGCGGGCGGGTACCTAGCCGCCCGGTTCGCGGTGCTGGGTGGTCTGGGCGGCAGCAACGATCCGGTTGCCCCCTGGTGGGGACGAGGCCTGCAGATGGCAGGGGGGCTGGTCCATGGGGTTACGGCGTATGCGCCGTTTCCCGAAGTCCTGGCGTGGCTTGTGGGCGGAAGTGCGCTGCTGGTTGCCGGGGCGTTCGCGGTGCGAGCCAGTCGCGTGGGGAGCCCGCCGGCTTCCCCTGCGGGGGCTTCGGGACGGACAGCCCACCCTGCCCACCCCCCGCGCGCTTCGCGCGCGCCCTCGTCGCCGGCGGCGCACCATCGCGGGAGGGCATGGCGAGGCCGAGCGAAGCGAGCGGGGTCGGGTGGTGGGTGGGGGGCCGAAGGGCGAAGCGAACCCTCTCAGGGTTTCCATGTCGGGGGACGCGCGTGGTTCCCGGTTTTCTGGACGTTGCTGGCCCTGCTGCCGCTGCC
>PMIX01000382.1:51214-52862 GCA_003158395.1 Myxococcales bacterium
GGGTCACACAATCTTCTTGGTGCGAAACGCGGTGAAAGACCTGGACTTGGCGGTCAAGCTTGCCTCGCCAGCCGGGCGCCTGCCCCAGCCACTCCTCGTGATCCCGGACGTACCCGCCTCGTTTGTCTGGATGCCCGACGCGCTTGCGGACCGCGCGCATTTCCTGCTCGCGCGGCCGCCCTTGCCGCCCGCTGGCGAGTACCGTTTTGGCGGCCAGCACATCATGGGCCTGGCCCGGCGCGAAGAGGCTCCGGATCTCGACGAGGTGCTCGCGCGGCTGCCCGAACTTCGGATCATCGAATTGGTCGGGGCCGGGCGCGACCAAGTGATCGGACGAGACCAAACTGAATCGCGCCCGTGAGTCTATGCGGTGACGCTCATCTCGCGAACGGAACGCGTTTCGATTTGCGGATCACGCTGTCGCGGGTCAGCAGGGGAGCCCTGTGCACGATGCTGGTGGCTGCGATGATCTCGTCGGCCGGATCACTGCGGAAATCGAGACGGCACATGGCACGGCAGATGTCGAGCGTGATGGGCCACACGTGCAACGCGTCCAGGAAGCGAGCCACGTCTGCGTCGTCGAGATCGATCTCGATGCGACCCAGCTGGCTGAGCTTGCCGATCTCCCAGAGCACGATGTCAGAGATGCCCCAGTGCTCCGCGGACAGCAGCCGGATCTCGGATGAGCGGAGCTGCCCAGTCATGGCGTTGATCACGACGTGGGTATCAAGATTCAGCATTCCACTTGATTCCCGTCGACAGGATGTCTCCTTTGACCCTGACCTTAGACTTGAGACAGCCGATGAGATACGAGGGGATCGGCCGCATGGGAAGCAGTCGAGCCACCGGCTTGCCATGCTTCGTGATGATCAGACCCTCGGCATCCACGCTGTCGAGCAAGGACAGACACTGTTCCTTGAACTTGGCCGCCCCAATCTGCTTCATGCCCTAAATCTACATGTGGTCACAAATATGTCCAGCCACAATTCATGACCACCCGCTGCCGGGAGCAGCGCATTCGCCCCGTCGCCCTGATCGGGTGCCAAAGCGAGATCTGGCTGCATGCGACAGGCTGGCGTAACATCCCAAATTGGGAGACCACACCAACGTCATGGCCAAGGCAAGTCAGAATCACCTGGAACTGATCAAAGTCGCGGTTTCGCTGGCCCAGAAGCGAACCTTTGACCACCTATTGTACGTGGGCGATCTCTTGCTGCCTGAGGAGGTCTTTCGCGGCAAACCGCGGGCGCGCAAGAAGCTCGCGCAGGCGGTGGTCAGCGAGGCCCAGCGCGCGGTGGTGGAAGCGGCGGGCGTGCCTGTCATTCCGCTGCCCCAGTACGACCTGGGGCGGGCGGAGAAGCTGAAGTTGGCGCTGGTCAGCGGCATTGCGCGCGGGCTATACGCTGAGGGCGACGTGGTGGTGGCGCTGCTCTCGGCGCGTCCCGTGGGCAAGCCCGATTCCATCCTGGTGGTCAATGTGGGCCCTGACGAAGAAGACGTGGGCTTCGGCTTTTTGCGCACGGAGGGCGTGCAGCCAGAGATTCTGGAGGCGCTTATCGATCTGGCGGTCACCATTGGCGTGGAAGGATGGGAAGGCCGGCCAGTAGGAGCGCTTTTCGTCATCGGCGACTCCAACAAGGTCATGGAG
>PMIX01000147.1 GCA_003158395.1 Myxococcales bacterium
GAGGGCCGTCCCTACCGCGACCGATGATTCGCACCGGCTACGAGCTGCTCCAGAAGGCCGGAGGATTCTACCCGCGGCACCCTATCCGAACAGCGCATTCCGGTTTCTTCTGGGGCTTGCGGCTGGTCGCTGCCCCGATCACGGCCGGCGCACAGCCGACGCCTGCTCGCGCCGACAGTGCAGCCCGGGGCGGCAGAAATTGGCATTCGTATCCCGGTCTCATGCAGCCGAAGATGCCGCTACCGAGCCCGGCAGCCTTCGTGCTAGGGTTGCATTTGGCAAGGCTCGAACACAATTGAGTAGCGGCCTCGAATGAAGCATTTTCGGCTCTCCACCTTCGTTGCTTTCACCTTCTTTTCGATCGCGTTCGGCCCAGCGGTTTTGCAGAGGCGGGAAGCCTCGCGGGTTTTGCACCGGCTCGAAGGGCTTGGCGTCGTGGAGGATTCGAGCGCGCAACAGGCAGCTTGGCCGCGTTGCGGCGCCGGCTTCCCAGGGACTCCGGATCCGGGACTTGTGGTACGCGTCGAGGAGCCAATCGGTCTGGTGGCGAGCTGGCAGACCGTGGGCGGCTGCGGCGCAGGTTCGGGCGGAGGTTCCAGCGTGGGCCTCAAATGGATCGGCCACAATGTGACCGGGGGTCTGTTCAACGTGCAGGAACAGGTCACCTACACCAAGCTCGGCCAGGCCGGCTATCCCGAGTACAATTTCTTCTTCAACACCCTGATTTCGACCGACATCGACCAGAAGTGGAACGTCGGGGTCAACCTGCCACTCGTCTACAAGTACCTAGTGGATCCGACCCACCTGGGGGGATCTGGGGTTCCTGCGGTCGACTACAGCAATAGCGGCGTTGGCGATATCAATCTCCTTGCGACGCGTAAGCTGGGGCGAATCAACTCTTTGTTGCTGACGGGCATTGTCGGAATTCCTACCGGGGTCTACGACGCGCGTTTCACCCCTGGAGGAACGCCGATCAATCAGAGCCAGCAGATCGGGTTCGGGGAGCCGACCGGCTCGCTCATCCTGGATCAAACCCTGGACCAGATGTGGGGATTGATTGTTTTGGGGGGCGCTGCGGCCTGGCGTGGCGGAGAAAACAAGGTGCACAACTACCGCGCGCCCAGTGGCACCCTTTACGGATACGCAGGCTATTTTCTAGGACCGCTCGTGCCGGCTTTCGGACTTTCCGTGACCGGATTCACCGGTCACGACAAGGACCAGGACTCGGAACAGACGACGCCGCTCTTCAGCACGGCCGCGAACATTTCCCTCGAATGGTCCAATAGCTGGATCGCCCTGCTCGTCGCTGCATCTGTCCCCTATGGGTACGACGGCATCAGAGAAGATGAGAATGGACGGCCTCGATCCCCATGGAGGTTTCTGCCCTGGACAGTCTCGTTGGGAATTGCGGCAGCGCCGTTTTGACGAGCCGGCGTGATGAATTTTTTTGAGCAATTCCTGGCTGAGGGAGCCACGAACTCTTTAGGAGTAGCCTTCCCGGCAGCTGAATGCACGCTATAGCGAGGAAGAAATGAGTGACACGCGCGCCTCACAGCAAGGCCTCAACATGCGGTCCATGCATGTCGGCGTCGTTGGCCCTGCGCTTGCCGCTCTCCTGGGGCTTGGTTGCGGGCTCAAGGCACTCCCCACCGCCGGCAGTCAATTTGGTAGATCGGGCGGCCAGGCCGGGCTAGGTGGCCAGTCCCAGGGGAGCGGCGGGCAGACGGCGGGAAGCGCTGGTCGAACCGCAGGCAGCGGCGGACAGACGACGGGGAGCGGCGGACAGACGGCGGGGAGCGGCGGGCAGACGGCGGGGAGCGGCGGGCAGACGGCGGGGAGCGGCGGGCAGACGGCGGGAAGCGCTGGTCGAACCACCGGCAGCGGCGGACAAACCACCGGAAGTGGCGGCGTGAGCGGCACCGGCGGCAAGTCCACGCCAACGGGCGGGGCCAGCACGGGCGGCAGCAGTGGAAGTGCAGGCGCGAGCGGCGCGGGGGTGACCATCAACGGTAAGTTCGTGCCGAAGGACAACGCCATCGTCTTCATCCACTTCGGCCATTCGAACATGCGCGGGGCAGCCACCACGCCGACTAGCCTGACCTCCTATTTCTTCGACACCGAGGACGGACTCTGGAGCTACAAGGGGAGCTTCGCCCTCGCCAAGGAACCGACGGCGCCCCAGGCCGGATACACCTCTGCCGGGCCGGGCATGGCAATATTGCATTCGGCCAGGGGCGCGGTCGCATCCACCAGCGATGTCCAGTTCATCTCTGTCGGCTACGGCCAGGGCTCAGCGACCACCGTGGACTACCAGAAGTCTGGGACCTACTACCCCGTCTTCATGGGCTGGGCAGGCCAGCTCAAGGGCAACGTCACCTTTGGGGCGATCGTCATCATGCTGGGGGTCACCGACGGCGAACACTTGGCGGCCAACCTGGTCCCCGGCTTCCCGACCCGCGTTGCACAGATCGTTTCGGACATTCGTGCCGACCTGGGTGAGCCCAATCTCCCCGTTCTGTTCTGCGACTATGAGCAGAACGCGACGGGCCAGTACGCCATTACTGGCGCATATGGTACCGTCATGGTGCCGCTCATCAAGCAGCTTCCGGGCTTGATTTCGAATCTGGTGCTGGTTCCTACCGACGGCATTGAAATGCAGGACAACCACCACTTCGATCTGCAGGGCCACAAAGACTGGGCAGGGCGCGTGATCTCGCTCATGCAGTCTAACAACTGGTTCCCCTGGAAGTAGTCTCGGGTTCGCTGTCGCAGGTCGGTTGAATGGCGGCCGCCCCTGATTCTCACCCGGCGGCGTCGGCTGGCTGGCAGTTGGCGGCAAGGGTGCTTCTGTTCTCGGCGGTGGCGGTGGGGGCCTTCATTGTTACGTTGGGCCCGATCTCCGACGGAGATATCTACTGGCACCTTGCTGCGGGGCGCGAGATCTTGCGTCAGCGGGCCCTGTTGCGCTTCGATCCCTTCACGCTGAGCGCAGCGGGCCGGCCCTGGGCGGACGTGCACTGGCTGTTCCAGGTTGGCGCCTACGCCCTCTACGCGATCTCCGGTTTCACCGGGCTTGCCATCGCCAAGGCGGCGCTGGTTGCTGGCGGCGCGACCCTTCTCATCCACGCGGCGGAGGGTTCGGGGGGCGCCCTTGCCCGGGGTGTCTGCGCCGTTGCGGTGCTGGGCGGACTGATCCTCGATCGCCATCTCGTGCCGATGCGTCCGCTCATCGTCACGTTGGTTCTTCTGGCGGCTTTCCTCCTGGCGCTGGAACGGCTGCGCACCCAAGCGGCGCGTGCCAGATGGGCGTGGGTCGTCCTACCGCTCGCGCAGGTCGTGTGGTGCAACTGCCAGGGGCTGGCGCCTATCGGCCCCCTGCTGGTGGCGATGTACCTCGCCGGAGCCTGGCTCTCGACCCGCGGGCTTCGCCGCTGGCCCTTCGCGAGCGAGGAGGCATCCTCGCTCCGTCCGCTCGCGATCGCGCTTGGACTGTGTGTGCTGGCCTCGTTTGTCACTCCCTATGGCCTTGATGCGGTGGCGCTTCCCTTGCGCTTGCTTGGGCGCATCACCCAGGGCCGCGGCAACGTCTTTGGCAGCGAGGTCGCCGAGAACATCCCGCCCTTTGTCCTGGAACGAACCGCGCCCGAGCTGGTCTGGCATTTGAAATGGGTCCTTGCCCTCTTGGCCGCCGTCATCGCGCTTGTTCGACCGCGCTTCCACCTGGCGCACCTGCTCGCGATTGCCGCCTTTCTCGGGCTGGCTCTGATGGCCAACCGGAATCTGCCCCTCTTCTACTGGGTGGCCGCGCCTATTGCCGCGATTGCGTTGGCGCCCGGGCTGCGGCTGCTCGCCTCGCGGGGCGCGGCCCGGCTCGGTCCGTCGCTCCCCGCGCGACTGGACAGGTGCGGCGGGACTGCGGTGCTCGTGGCGCTCCTCGGCGGCGAGCTGGTGCTTGCCGGCCTCATGCAGAGACGCGAGCCTGCCCCGGGCAGTCCGACCCCGTTCCATTTTCCCGTCGAGTCGGCGCGCCGGCTGGCAGGGATGTGTGCGGCAGGTCCGGTGTTCGCTGCTGACCAGCATGGTGGATATCTCAGTTTCGCGGTCCCGGCCCTGCGGCCCTACATCGACACGCGCCTGGTGCTCCACACCGAAAAGGAGTACGCCGACTACCTCGCACTCTTCGACGAACCTGCTCGCTTTGATGCCCTTGCCGCCAGGGAGAACTTTGGCGCGGTCGTGCTGACCACGACCTACCCTGATCGCTATCTCGGTCTTATCTGGCATCTCGCCGGCTCCGCCGATTGGCGACTCGCGTACACTGACGGCTACGAGGTACTTTTTCTGCACGAAGGGCCCGGTCTTGCGCTCGCCGAGCGTGCAACGGTCGACGCCATCCTGGATGAACTGGCCGCGCGGTTTAGCGGCCACAGGGAGCTTTTCGAGGCGGCGCGTCTTCACCTGGCGCGCTTGCTGGTCGTGCTCGGGCAGTCCCGCCAGGCCGAATATGTGCTGGCCAGTCTGGACTCGCGGCCGGCCGCGCAGCTTCGTGCGCGCGCGCACTTTGCCGCCGGAGAGGTTCGGGCCGCGGCGGCGCTGGCGCGCATCCTGCTTGCGCAGGACCCGCGTGACGTGCGAAGCCTGGCCCTGCTCGCCGAGATCGCATCTGCCGAGCACCAGCCAGGCAGGGCAGGGGAATGGCTGCGACGCGCGCTCGCGATCGATCCTTACGATCCCGAGGCGCGATCGATTGCCGCCCGAATCCCGCGGTAGCTGATGCGCATGGGCAGCCTGTCCACCCTAGTTGCGACATTGGGCGAGGAGCCACTCGATGAACGCCGGGTCCGAGCGCGCCTTTTCGATGGTCGGCATGTGGTCGAGACCTGGGTATTCTGTGCACTTTTCAGCGCCTCAATCATCCAAAAGCTCGGATAGATCGGATCGTCGGTGCAGCCGTGCAGGAACATCACTATCGGAAGCGGTTTGCCGGTGGGTGCCGGCACGTACATCCCAACCGGTTGGCCGTTGTACGTCCAGGTGATGAATCCGGTTTCCTGTTTGCCGTCCGCGAGGAGCCCATCTGCCTGGTCGTGGGCGCCGTCTGGTTGGTTCGTATTTCCGGCGCCGTCGGTTGTTCCCGAGCCACACGCGAAATGTACGGCGAAACAGAGCCCAAGGAGTGACAAATTTCGAAGCGACATCTCTACCTCTCTGCAAGAGAACCGGGGTTTTCGATTCTAGACAAGAGGGCTCACGACCCGTGGGTGCAGAGCTCGACCGCGGCTATACCACGCGTGGACGGAGCACAACTGCGTACGGGGACATTCCACACTTTGGGGCAACTCATTCTGGCCGGGAACCGCCTTCCGTGCTATCGAGTCCTACTCGCCGGCAGCGAGGTGTATCAGCTCGCGACTGACTGAGAGGAGCAATGACCGGAGCATCCTTCAAATCCCCACGGGAGATGCTTCCATGAACGCACTGACGCTCGTGTTCGCAACGCTGTGCATTTTTGCGCTGGCGTACCGGTACTACGGGATCTTCTTGGCGAAGAAGGTGCTGTGCCTCGATCCGGGCCGCACGCCGCCTTCCATCGCATTCGCCGACGGGCACGACTACCACAAGACCAACCGGTTCATTCTCTTCGGTCACCATTTCGCCGCCATCGCCGCGGCAGGTCCCCTGCTCGGGCCGGTACTGGCCGCTCAGTTCGGGTGGCTGCCCGGGACGCTGTGGATCGTCATCGGCTGCGTCCTGGGCGGCGCTGTGCACGACATGGTGGTGCTCTTCGCCTCGGTCCGCCACAAAGGCAAGAGCCTGTCCTATATTGCCGAGAACGAGATCGGCCGCCGGGCTGGGATCGTGGCCTCCTTTGCCATTCTCTTCATTCTCATCCTCACCTTGGCTGGGCTGTCCATCGCGGTGGTCAACGCCCTGTTCAACAGTCCCTGGGGCACATTCACCGTGCTGGCCACTATGCCCATCGCTCTGTTCATGGGCGTCTATCTCTACATTCTACGCAAGGGTGACGTGCTCGGCGCCAGCGTCATCGGCGTGGGACTCCTGTTCTTGGCTCTGCTGGCAGGTCCCCATATCGCCGCCGATCCCACCTGGGCCAGGCTTTTCACGCTGTCGCGGAACCAGCTCGCCATCGCCATTCCCCTCTACGGTTTCGCCGCCTCGGCCCTGCCGGTGTGGCTGCTGCTCTGCCCGCGGGACTACCTTTCCACCTACCTGAAACTGGGCGTGATCGCTATGCTGGTGGGTGGCATCGCCTTCGTGCACCCGCGCTTCGAGATGGCCGCGCTCACGCCCTTCGTGAAAGGTGGCGGGCCCATCATCCCCGGTGCGGTGTTCCCCTTCATCTTCATCACCATCGCGTGCGGCGCTTTGAGCGGCTTTCACGCCATCATCGGCACCGGTACCACGCCCAAGATGATCGCCAGCGAAAAGGACATCCTTTTCGTGGGTTATGGCGCCATGCTGGTGGAGGGCGTGGTGGCTATCATGGCCCTCATCGCCGCCTGCGTCCTGGTTCCCTCCGACTACTTTGCCATCAACGCTCTGCCCAAGGCGTATGCGGCCCTGCACATGACCCCGGTTCACCTCCCCGAACTGGGTCAGGCCGTGGGCGAACAACTGCAGGGCCGACCCGGCGGCGCGGTGTCTCTGGCCGTGGGCATGTCCTACATCTTCGCCTCCATCCCCTTCATGAAGACGCTCGCGGCCTACTGGTACCACTTTGCCATCATGTTCGAGGCGGTCTTCATCCTCACCGCGGTGGACACGGGCACCCGGGTGGGGCGCTATATGCTGCAGGAAATGCTGGGCAAGATCTGGCCCCGCTTCGAGGAGAAGAAGTGGATGCCTGGCATCCTCATCACCAGCGTCCTCTTCACCGGCGCCTGGGGCTACCTGGTCTACACCGGCGACATCTCCACCATCTGGCCGCTCTTCGGCATGGCCAACCAGCTCCTGGCCACCTGCGCCCTCATCGTGGGCACCACCATGCTCATCCGCCGTGGCAAGGCCCGCTACGCCTGGACCACCGGTGTCCCGGGCATCGTCATGATCCCCATACTCCTCACCGCTGGCCTGCAGAACATCATCAACAACTACCTGCCCAAGGGCCTGTGGCTGCTGGTGGGCTTCTCCATCGTCCTCATGGCGCTCATGGGCATCGTGTTCGTGGAAGCCTTCCTGAAATGGTCCCAGCTTCTCCGAATCAAGGAGAAGATCGCCGACCGCCACGGCGAATGGGTGCTTCTGGACGCCGACGACTGACGAAGACGCTTCGACGCTCGGCGCGCTTGGTTGCCTCGCCGGAGGACAGGTGGGACAATCGTGGGACGCCGACGCGAGTGTGATGGGGTAGACTGTCGCGCGAGGTCGAGAGCCCCTCGTCAGGACCCAGAAATCGCGGCAAGACCCGCCCCGACAGGCTGCGCGGACGCCCTGGTTGGGCAGACGGAAACAGCCTTTACAAATGGTTCAACCAAACATAAAGTCTGGATATGGAAATCCTGCGGCCCTTTTGGCACGAGAAGCTCCAGCGCGCCTGGAGTCGCGTGCCGATTGCCTGGTTGTCAGGCGTGCGTCGGGTTGGCAAGACGACGCTGGCGCGCAGCCTGGACCAGGCCCTGTATCTTAGTTGCGATCTCCCCAGCACCGCCGAGCGCGTCGCCGATCCAGAGCGATTCCTGCGTTCGGTGGAAGCGTCCGTGTTGATTCTCGACGAGATCCACCAACTTGCTGACCCCAGCCGCTTTCTCAAGATTGCCGCAGACGCCTACCCTCGCCTCAAGGTTTTGGCCACCGGCTCGTCGACCCTGGCGGCCACGCAGAAGTTTCGCGATTCGCTCACCGGCCGCAAGCAGATGGTTCACCTGCAGCCTGTGCTGGTGCGGGAACTGGCGGCCTTCGGGGTGAAGGACCTACGGCGTCGCCTGCTGCGTGGCGGTCTGCCACCGGCCTTGCTGGCGGAGCAGCGGGAGCCCGAATTCTACGCCGAGTGGCTCGACTCGTTCTACGCGCGTGATGTGCAGGAGCTGTTTCGGGTGGAGAAGCGGTCGGCCTTCCTGCGTCTGGTCGAGTTGCTGTTGCGCCAGAGCGGTGGTCTCTGTGATTTCACGTCGATCGCCCGCGCTTGCGAGCTGAGCCGCCCCACGGTGATGAACTACGTGGAGGTTCTGCAGGTCACCCACGCGGTCACCCTCCTGCGACCGTATCACGGCAGCGGCAAGCAGGAACTGGTTCGCCAACCCAAGGTCTACGGCTTCGACAGCGGCTTTGTGGCCTACTGCCGCGGCTGGAACGAGCTACGCTCTGAGGACTGCGGACTGTTGTGGGAGCATCTTGTGCTGGAGACCCTAACGGCATCCTTCCCAGCGCGCGCGGTTCACTACTGGCGAGACAAGCAACAGCGCGAGGTGGACTTCGTGTTGCCCGCAGGCCGCAACGCTGCCGACGCCATCGAGTGCAAGTGGTCGGTCTCTTCATTCGATCCGAAGGGCGTGTTCGCTTTCAGGGAGACCCATGCGGCCGGGCGCAACTTCGTGGTGGTTCCCGACCTGCCCGCACCGCTTGAGCGGAAGCATGGGAAGCTCAACGTCACCTTCCTCTCACTTGAGGCTCTGGAGAAGGCTCTCGGCGCAAAATAGCTCCGAACCTGCAGGCCACGTTTCGGCCGAGGTGCCCATCAGACAGTTTGTCCTCACGACAGAGTCGCCAAGGTCGTGCCCAGATCAGCGGGCGTCAGCGCGATACCCGCCGGTCTGGCGCGTAGCATAGCATCTCGCCTTTGCGAACCACTCGACCTGCCGGTAGCCATGATCTCGGCGTCATCCAGCTTGATCTCGGGCCGGCCCCGCCGTCAACGGAGGCCAAGCCACCAAGACCGATTCCAATGTGGATTCGTTCCGTCGTTCGGATCCGGCATCTCGGGATTCCTCTCCCTGGTGATCGGCGACTCCAGGGATGCGCGCATCGTGCGCCGCTAGGAAAGCATCATCTCACGCCGAGACGGCGAAGCAGCGCCACTAGGGAGTTCACGCTGTCAAAGGCCTCGGCGCTGGCCTCGGCATCAGGGATGCGCACGCGGTACGTCTGATCCAAGAACATCTTGAGCGACACCATCGACAGCGAATCGATGAGCCCCGAGGAGATGAGCGGCGTGCTGGCGTCGATCAGCGCGCCCTGCAAGGCGTCCGCGTATTCGCGCGTGATGTAGTCCCGGATGGTTCGCGCAATCTGCTGATCATCAGCCATGGTGTGTTCTCGGCCTTGCTAGTCGTCGAGCGACGAGAGATCGCCTACCGGCTCGCCCCATTCCTGGGCGCGCAGCATACGGCGCAGGATCTTGCCACTGCGGGTCTTGGGGAGTTTGTCCACGAAATCTATGGCGTGCGGCATGGCCAGGGGCGAAAGATGCTTGCGCACGAAATTCATGATGTCGAGCCTCAGCTCGTCGCTGCCGGCGTACCCGGGACGCAGCACGATGAAGCTCTTGACCACCTCGCCAAAGGTCGGGTCGGGCTTGCTCACCGCCGCTGATTCGGCCACTGCCGGGTGTCGCAAAAGGGCGCTTTCGACCTCGAACGGTCCCACCAGGTGGCCGGCGGTGTTGATGACGTCGTCATCGCGGCCCACGAACCAGTAGTAGCCATCGCTGTCCACGCTGCCGCGGTCGCCGGTCAGGTAGTACGCGCCCACGAACTTGCTCTGGTAGGTCTGCTCGGCCTTGAAATAGCCGCGGAACATGGACGGCCAGGGCGGCCGAAAGGCGAGCAGTCCCGGCGCGCCGGGCTTGGTAACGGGCTGGTGGGTCTGGGCGTCGAGGATCGCCGCCTCGATGCCAGGAACCGGCTTGCCCATGGAGCCGGGCTTGATGGGCAGGCCAGGGACGTTGGCGATCATGATGGCGCCAGTTTCAGTCTGCCAGTAGGTGTCGTAGAAGGGCCGTCCCATGACCCTTTCGGCCCACAGGACTGCCGCGGGATTGAGCGGCTCGCCCACGCTGCACATGTGGCGAAGGCTGACGAGTTGTTCCGCGGCGGGGGGCGGCGCCTTCATCAGCATGCGGATGGCCGTGGGCGCAGTGTAAAAGACGGTCACGCGGTGGCGCGCGATGAACTCGTACCAGCGCGGGGCGGAGAACCCCGCCTCGAACACCGCCTGGGTCGCGCCCACTGCCCACGGACCGATGATGCCGTAGGAGGTTCCCGTGACCCAGCCTGGATCGGCGGTGCACCAATAGACGTCCTCGGGGCGGAGATCGAGGACGTGGCGTGTGGTCGCAAATTGCGACAGCACCGAGCCGTGCACGTGCTGCGCGCCTTTGGGACGGCCCGTGGTACCCGAGGTGTAGTGCAGAAGCGAGGGGGTGTCGTCGTTTGCTGCAAGGGGCGTGAAGGCCCGGGGAGGAGCGGTCTCGGCGTTGATCGCCGTTTCTCCTTTGCCGAGGACGGGCGCAGCGCCCGGCTTGACGTCGGTGAGGATCACCCAGGACAGCCCTGGCAGGCGGACACGAGCCGAACGCACCTTTTCGACATGTCGGGCCGTGGTGATGACCGCGCGGGTGTCCGCGTCGGCCAGGCGGACCTCGAGCGCGTCGGCCATGAATTGCGAGAACAGGGGCTGGGCGACAGCGCCCAGCTTGAGAATGCCCAGGAAGGCGAAGTAAAGATCCGGCACGCGGTCGAGGAAGAGACAAACGCGGTCGCCGGCGACGATGCCCAGATCCGCCAGCGTTGCCGCCCAGACGTCGCTGTACCGGCGCAGATCATCAAAGGTGAAGTCCTTGCGCAGCCCGCTGTGGTTCTCCCAGACAAGAGCCAGGCGGTCGCCATGACCCTGCACGCACAGCCGATCGGAGAGCAAAGCGCCGAGGTTGAACGGCTTGTCTGACGCAAGGCCAAGCGCCAGTCGGAGGGCGCCTGTTTCATAGGATGGCTGGCCACCGTTGAACAATGGCGCGACGGCAGGAAGCGCGTGAGGATCGTTCATGGAAGCCTCGGGACAAGAGCGCGGGCCTGCAAGATTGCTGGCGACAACCCGCGTGGGGAGCCCGCCGGCTCTGCCGGCGGCGCACCATCGCGGGAGGGTTTGGGAACCCTTTGAGGGTTCCCATGTGAATTGCTGGCGACGATTGACGGAACGGTAGCAAACATAGCATCATTTGTCCGGTCGGCTCGCTCAACATGTGGCTTTTCAGTAAAAAGAGTCCTGTCAAGTCCGATTTCGGTGTCGCGTCACCAGCCGTGGCGGAGGTACCCGGCTCCGGCACCGTGCTGGACATGTTGCGGGCGACGGTGACGCGCATCTCGCGCGACCACGTCCCGTCCGAGAGCATCGACATCCGTGCGCATCTGCTGGATAGTGGCTACATCGACTCGCTGAGCGCCACCGAATTGCTGGCCGACATCGAGCGCCGGTATGGTGTGCGCATCGATGAGATGGACATCGTGGGCAGGCTGTGCACCATCGAGGCGCTGGCCAGAGAGATCGAAAGCCGCGCGAGTGGTCCCGCGAAATGACCGAAACCACCTGGCGCGAGTTTCGCTTGCACGTGGGCATGCCCCACCTCGCGCCCGGCGGGCTGGCCGAGGAGCCTCTCATCAAGCAACTAGGCGCCTTCCAGTGGCAGGCCGTGGCGGCCCTGGCTGGTGAGCCCGAAAACGCCGTCGTCAGTGAGGCCGGCGAGCGCCTGCACATCTCGATGATCAGCGTCGAGCTGGGCCTGCCTGCCGGCCGCAGTTGGGACGAATTCGATGAGGGCGCCGACCTCTGCTTCCGTCAGCGCACCGGGGTGTACGGCCACAAGCTTGTGCAAGGCATCTTTCTCTTCGACAGCGAGCCGATCCCCGGGGAGGAACTGCAGACCGTGCAGGCGCGCGACGACCTTGTGCGTGGCCGCAGGCCTTGGGCCTACGTCACGCACGGATTCATCACGCGCAGCGGGGGGACTTGGGCCAAGCTGGAAACGCCCCGCGCATTCCTGGAACGGCCCGCGCCCGCCCTGTCCGCCATGCCGGCCGGGATCACCGAACACCTCGCGGTCGAACGCTCTGGGGCGATAGAGGGCTTCCTGGACTGGCCGGGCGCCGCAGAACTACCCCACGACTTGCAACCCGTCCCCTTCGAGTACGCGATCCAGCCGGAAACCGACTTCAATGCAGTGGGTGTCGTGTACTGCGCGCGGATCCCCGCCATCATGGCCTCGGGCGAGCGGCGTTTCCTGCGCGAGCGCTTGCTGGGCCCGCTGTCCGAGCCGCTGGTCGCCTGCCTATCCGTCCAGCACCGCCGCCTCTACTACTTCGCCAATGCCGCGCGAGAGGAGAAGCTGCACATCCGCGTGCAGGCGCGCTTCCTCCCGCCGGCCGTATCCGCGCCGTCCCGCGTGCGCACCCTGGGGCATTTGCTATTCCGGACCGATGTACACCGGGCCTCCGATGGCGTGCTCATGTCGAGCTCCCTGGTCGAGAAGGCCCTGCGCGTGCCGGGGCAGATGAAGTCGCTTCTGACCGAGTCCGAGCGCCTGCTTGGCCGCGTGCAAGTTCGCGGCTAGGGCGAGATGGTTTTCACCTCCAACATCTTCATCTTCTACTTCCTGCCGCTGGTACTGCTGCTGTACTACGCGTTGCCGTTCCGCTACCGGAATGCGCTGCTGACCCTCGCGGCGTACGTCTTCTACGGCTGGCACAAGCCGTGGTTCGTCCTGCTGATGATGTACTCGACGGTGTGCGACTACTACGCCGCCCGCATCATCGCGGCGCCCGGTTCGTCCCAGCGGCTGCGCAAGGGCACGCTGGCGGTGGCGGTGATCAACAACCTGTTGCTCTTGGGCTATTTCAAGTACGGCGTGTTCGCGCAGGAGAACGCCCAAGCGCTGTTGCACCTGCTGGGACAGCAGGGTTTCCGTATCATGCAGATTACGCTGCCCATCGGCATCTCGTTCTACACGTTCCAGACCATCAGCTACACGGTGGACGTGTATCGCGGTACCGCACCTCCGGCGCGCCGATTGAGCGACTTCACCTGCTTCGTCGCCCTGTTCCCGCACCTGATCGCGGGACCGATCGTCCGCTACAACACCATCGCCGATCAGTTCGGCCACCGCCAGCACACCTACGAACGCTTCGCCTCGGGCGTGGCTCTCTTCATTCTCGGTTTCGCCAAGAAGATCTTACTCGCCAACGCGATGGGGCGCATTGCGGACGTCGTTTTCGCCGCCGACTCGCCCGACGCGCTCACCGCCTGGTGGGGGCTGGCCGCTTACGCCGGCCAGATCTACTTCGACTTCTCCGGGTACTCGGACATCGCGGTCGGACTCGGCCGCATGGTCGGCTTTGAGATCCCACGCAACTTCAATTCGCCCTACCTGTCGCGCAGCCTCACCGAATTTTGGCAGCGCTGGCACATGTCGCTGTCCAGTTTCCTGCGCGACTACCTGTATTTCCCGCTGGGCGGCAACCGCTACGGCGCGCGCCGCTCCATGATCAATCTCTGGCTGGTCATGCTCATCGGCGGTCTGTGGCACGGGGCTTCGTGGAAGTTCGTGCTGTGGGGCGCCTACCACGGACTGTGGCTGGCGCTGGAACGGGGTTTCGCCAAACGCGACGGCGGCCTGTGGTCGTTCCTGCCGCGGCCGCTGCAGATCGCGGTCACCTTCGCGCTGGTGCTGCTGGCGTGGGTGCCGTTTCGGGCGGAGAACTGGGCAGCCACCGTGGCCTACCTGCGTGCCTTGTTCGGCCTCGGCGCGGCGCTGCCGCACGGCCAACTGGTGCGCGGCGAGGTCTTCTCCCTTAACCACGTGATGATGATGGGAATCTGCGCCTTCGTGGTCACGCGCAAGACGCAGGCCTGGGATCTAGCCCGCAGCGTGAGCTGGCCCAAGCTGGCCTGGCTGGTGCCGCTTTTCGTGCTGGCCCTGGCCGCCATGTACACCCAAAGCTTCAACCCCTTCCTCTACTTCCGGTTCTGATCATGTCGCGCGCCCTGTGCAAGACGTTCGCCTTTGTCTTCCTCGGGATCATCTTCGTGGTCCCGTTGTTTCAAGGTATCTGGGAAAAGGCGGTCGAGGGAGGATCACTGCGCGTGCTCGGGGTGTTCAGGAAGATCCCGAGTGAGGCCAACCTGCGCAGCTTCGAGAAGGAGCTGGAGGAATCGTCCAAGGTGGCCGACTGGATCCGGCCGGTCTATCGCCAGTTGCGCTGGCTGGTAATGCGCGATCTGGGCGACAAGGCGGTGGCCGCCGCGGACGGCTGGGCGTACTACGGACCGAACATCCGCTACCTCGGCGAAGGCTACTTCAAGAACCTGAAGTCCGAGAACCCCGGGGAAGATCCGGCCGCGACCATCGCCGACTTCGCCGCCCAGCTTCGCCGTCGCGGGATGGCTCTGCTGGTCGTGCCGGTGCCGTCCAAGCCGTCCATCGCGCCAGAGCGCCTGCGGCGCGGACTTCTGCCCAGCCTGGACCTGTCGCTGCACACACGACGATTCATGGACGAGCTGCGCGGG
>PMIX01000040.1:0-1154 GCA_003158395.1 Myxococcales bacterium
TTTGCAGACGAGCCGCCACTCCCGGTTACTCCGCCGCTCGCGACACTGCCGCCAGTTCCCACGCCGCCGGTTCCCACCGTGCCCCCAGCGTTAGCCATGCCACCCGTTCCAGTGCTTCCAGTCCTGCCGCCGGTCGCCGGTGCTCCACCGACTGCCACAATGCCACCGCTTCCCGGTGCCCCCCCGATAGTGCTGCCGCCAGTGCCCGGCGCTCCACCGATTGCCGTGCTCCCTCCGCTTCCTGGTGCTCCACCGACCGCCGTGGTGCCCCCGCCCGCTCCGCTTCTGCCTCCGGTTCCCGTGGCACCACCGCTTCCTGTGGTACCGCCGCTTCCCGCCCTGCCGCCCGTTCCGGTGGTACCTCCGGTTCCCGTCGCACCGCCGGCCCCCCCGCCGGTCCCGCCGCCGCCTGACCCGGCAGCCCCATATTCGTAAGCGCCCAGGTCCGGCGCCGAGCCCACATACGGAAGGCCGACGTTCGTGCCTTTGTCGATCATCTTGCTGCCGGCAGCCAGATGCAACATAGTGCATGCTGTCGGCAGGCTGCCGTCCGCTTCGCGCGGGCCGGTGCAGCCGGTGTCCGACGTGCTGGCGAAATCACTGGCGGCTGGGGTAATCCCCAAGTCCCAGGTGTTGAACTGGGTGTCGACCCCTCCCATGTTGGTATTATCGTTGGGAAAGCCGATGTTGTTTCTCATGATATGCACCTTGGTGCCCGTCAAGATGATGGTCCCCGTCACGCCGGAAGAATCAAAACTGCTAGCCAGCATGTTGTACTGAGTGCCGTTGTTGTACGACGTGTTGTTGTACCAAGTGTTGCCTCCCGCAGAGTGGTTGGCATAGAACCCGCTCGCCTTACATTTCCAGGCAACGTTGTTCTGAACAATATGTCGAATGCCCGTCTTGCTGCTCCCCATCTTGAACCCATTGCCGTTGCCACCGCCGAGTCCAATCCCGATGGCCCAGTTGTTCTCGACGGTCACAGGAACCTCTTGCGAGATAAGGTCGAACCCGTCATCGGCGTCGCCCCATGCGCGGCACCCGCGGATGATGGTGCTAGGGCCGCTGGTTTGATAGTGAACACCGAACCCGTCGCCGTTTTGCCCATCCCCCTGACTGCCGTTGACGTCATAGTTGTCGTGCGAATCGCAATT
>PMIX01000040.1:1210-5480 GCA_003158395.1 Myxococcales bacterium
GCTGGCTTGTCCGACGACGAGCTGGCCAATGAGTAGTTCGAGAAGTCGAGAATAGGCACCTCGCCCGTATAGGCCCAAATCTTGGTGCGATTGGTGTCCGAGGTTCCGCTCTTCGAAAGCGTGATTTGACTCGCGCAGTTGTAAGTTCCCGCACGCATCCAGATGGTATCCCCTGCCGCGGCGGAGTCGTTTGCCTTCTGAAGGGTGGCGAATGGCGACGCCTGGGTCCCGGCATTCGAATCGCTGCCAGTCGGGGAAACGTAGTACTCCGCTGCAAACACATTCTTTGCAGCGAACAAGCTTAGGCCGACGACTAGCCAGAGCAGCAGAGAGTGTTGCTGACCCGTTGTCGACGGACATTTCGCAGATCTCATCGCGGTCTCCTTCTGTGCACCATGACGATCTTAGGGCACTTGGTTCCCCTCTTTCGTCAAGGGAACGCCAATCGCTAGTCACAGGTCCCGGAGCACGGAACGAACGTGCCTTCGGTGGCCGTGATGGTTGCGGTACCTGCCGTAAGCCCCGACGACGTTGCCGTCACCGTGATGGTTCCGGCGCCCGTCGCCTGAACAATGGCGTAGGCCACGCCACTGAAAGCGTTGCGCGTATTTCCGCGGAACGACTCCTGCGTCATGCTCCCGCTGTCCACGGCAATGATGGTGCCGGGGCCCGTGATTGCGAAAGTCACGGCTGCGGTGCCGGACACCTCGGCCTTGACGAACGAGACATCGTCCACATCGGTCAGCAGCGTGGGGTGATCCGCTGTGAGCACGACCTGGCCTGCCTTGGCTCCGCTGGCCGGAGCCGACTTCGACGGCCCACCCCATATGCTCGACCACGAGTAGCCGATACTCCTCACAGCGCCCAGTTCGTCCATGAGCGCCCCGTTGCCCCCAAATGATGGCCATCCGCCATCACGCTCGCCCATATAGTCCACGCCCGTCCACATGAACACGCCCGTGAGTGCCGCGCTACCCGTGACGTCGCTCCAAGTGCTTGTGGCGGTGCCCTTCTCGGTGAGCAAGCCGGATTTCGTGGACGTGGCTGCCGCGGCCGAAATGGCAACGGCGGTGTTGTAATTGGTGCCCCAGACATCGAGTAGGGTATTCGTCGCTCCTCCGACGTCGCCCGCCGTGCCGGGGTCAAGCAGAGCCTGGGTGTCAAGGTGCCCCGGGTCTAGTTCGTGACTGATGGCGATCATCTCGGTGAGGATAGGAGTCCGCGTGCTTATCGAATCGTGGATTTCGTTGCCCATGCTGTAGAGGGCCACGCTGGGGTGGTTGCGATCCCGCATGATCCAGCCGGTAAAGTCGACCTCCCACCACTTTGTGCCTGTGGCGGACTTGGGCAGCGAAGGCATTCCAGTCGGGGTCGTCGAGGCCTTATTGAAGTAGGTGGCGTAATCGCCAACATCGCTGTACTTGTGTCCAGTCCAGACGTCGGTGAACTCGTTGAGGACGAGGAAGCCCATCCGGTCGGTCAGATCGAGGAACTCCGGGCTAGGCGGATCGTGGGCCGTGCGGATGGCGTTAGCCCCGATTGCCTTGAGCGCTGCCAGCCGCCTCTGCATCGCCCGCTGCGGCGCAGCGAGCCCAAGCCCGTGGTAGTCTTGATGCAAGCAGACACCTTGGAACTTCAAGCTCTTGCCATTGAGAGTCATGCCTGTGGCGAACTTGATCTCCCGGATCCCAAACGGGGTCACGTCATCGTCTACCGTGGCACCGCCGACCTGGACGTCGGTCAGAAGCTGATACATGTTGGGAGTGGCGAGGTCCCATAATTTTGGGTTCGTGACAGGGACGTCAAACGTGAAGCTGGCCGATGCCCCTGCGGCAATGGTCTGGGCGGCCGCCGAGACCGGTGCGAGCGCTGTCCCGCCAGCGGGGGTCACGATGCCCTGAACGCTCACGCTTTGAGAAGACGTGCCCGAATTGACCACCGAGGTTTGAACATGGACGGTCGCCGACGTGGTTGTGGGCGAGGGCGTCTGGACATACGTGGCGTACTGATCGATGTGAACCGGATCAGTCGCAATGACGCGCGCTCGGCGGTAGATGCCAGCGCCCGAGTAGAAGCGCGAGGCCGGCTGCGAGGTAGTGTCGGTCTTGACCGCGAGCACGTTTTCGGCCCCGAGCTTGATGCTCTTTGTCATGTCGTAGCGGAAGCTCACATAGCCGTAGGGATGATTCCCGAGCTGAGTGCCGTTGATGTAGACGGTGCTGTTCCCCATGACCCCGTCGAATTCAATGTAGACCTGCTTGCCCGAGGTGACGGTTGCGGGAAGAGTGAAATGGGTTCGGTACCAGCCGATTCCCGACGCCAGGTAGCCCCCTCTTCCGGTCATCGGGGCACTTTGGTCGAACGGCCCTTCCACGCTCCAGTCGTGCGGGAGGTTCACCGGGCGCCATCCGGAATCCGCGAAAGTCGCTGAATCAGCCCCGGTCGCATCACCCTTGTTGAACAACCAGCCCCGGTCGAGGGGGATGATCTGTCGGACTCGACCCGTGGGTGGTGGAAGACTCGTCACACCACCTCCTCCCCCGGTGGTCCCGCCTGTTACGGTGCTGCCGCCAGTGGCCGTGGCCCCGCCAGGCGCAGTGGTCCCGCCTCGCGCTGTGCTGCCGCCAGGTCGGGTGGTGCCGCCTGTTCCAACGATTCCACCCGTTGCAGTGGTTCCGGCAACTGGGGTCGTGCCACCGCTGGCCGGCAGGCCCCCGACCGCAGCGCCGCCGCTGAGCGGCAGGCCGCCAGCGGCATTCCCGCCCGAAGCGGGCGTGGTCTGCCCACCCGTGACTGGAAGGCCGCCCGCGCCTGCCCCGGCACCCCCGTTGTTTGCCAAGCCGCCGGAATTCTGCGCGCCACCACCGGCACTCCCGGTGCCAGAACTGCTTGAGCAAGCCGAAGCGGCGAATGCTACCGAGAAGACGACGGTCAAGAGGGCGCCCTTTGTTTGCATGGAGAACTCCTACAAGGAGAGAGGGGCAACGACTCGGCAGATTGGGTCACTGCGGTCTCCAGAAAGGGCTTGCTCGCAAAATGCCAGGCCGCGCAGTGAAGGGCCCTTGCGCGAACGGCATATCCGCCGCCGGACGCCTACGTCAGCAAAGCCCACCCCGCGCGACTAGTCACAGGTCCCGGAGCACGGAACGAACGTGCCTTCGGTGGCCGTGATGGTCGCGGTTCCGGCCGTGAGCCCCGACGAAGTCGCCGTCACCGTGATGGCCCCAGCGCCTGTCGCCTGAACGATGGCATAGGCCACGCCGCCGAATGCGTTGCGCGTGGTTCCGCGGAATGACTCCTGCGTCATGCTCCCGCTGTCCACCGCAACGATAGTGCCGGGACCCGTGATGGCGAAGGTCACGGCAGCAGTGCCGGACACCTCGGCCTTGACGAACGAGACGTCGTCCACGTCGGTTGTGAGCGTGGGGTGATCCGCCGTGAGTGCGACCTGGCCGGCCTTCGCTCCGCTGGCCGGAGCCGACTGCGATGGGCCCCCCCATATCTTCGACCACGCGTAGCCTTGAGCCCTCATAGCCCCCAGTTCGTCCATCAGCCCCCCGTTGCCCCCAATTGATGGCCATCCGCCGTCTCGCTCGCCCATATAGTCAACNNGCTGTCAGGGCACTGTCGACGTGATAGTTGTCGCCCCAAACATCGAGGAGTGTGTTCGTTGCCCCGCCAATGTCGACGCCAGCGGCGGGTTGAAGCAACGCCTGGGTGACACTTCGCGAGGGATCGAGCTGGTGACTCATGGCAACCATCACGGTAAGAATGGGAGTTCTTGTCCCAATCCCATCGTGGATTTCATTACCCATGCTGTAGAGCGCTACACTTGGATGATTGCGATCCCTCATGATCCAGCCGGTAAAATCGACCTTCCACCAGGTGGCAGTTCCAGTTGCGCTCGAAGGCAATGCGGGCATTCCAGTCGGATTCGTCGGGGCCTTGTTGAAGTACGTAGCGTAGTCGCCAACATCGCTGTATTTGTGTGCGGTCCACACGTCGGTGAATTCGTCGAGCACGAGGAAGCCCATCCGGTCGGTCANNGAGCCCGAGCCCGTGGTAGTCTTGATGGTTGCAGACGCCCTGGAATTTCACGCTCTTGCCATTCAGGGTCATGCCCGTGGCAAACTTGATCTCCCGGATCCCAAACGGGGTCACGTCATCGTCTACCGTGGTCCCCCCGACTTGGACGTTGGTCAGAAGCTGATACATGTTGGGATTGGCGAGGTCCCACAACTTGGGATTCGCGACAGGGACACTAAACGTG
>PMIX01000038.1:0-8544 GCA_003158395.1 Myxococcales bacterium
GATGTGGGCGGCGTTATCGCGCAGCGCACTCACCGCTCCGGCAGCCATGTCGTTGACCTGGTTCTGTATCGGGCCACCATCGCGTCCACCAAGGAGCCGCGTGCGCTTCGGGTAGCCGAACTCCGCTGGGTGGCACCTCAGGAACTAGGGAACTACGCCTTTCCCCTGGCTGACCAGGCCACCACCGATTTGTTGCTCGGCACTGCCCAACTGGACAACTGAACCGTCGCGGGGCAGCCGACGCTGCTTTCCCCATATCGAGCCCGAAGATTTCGAGGAGGCAATCGATCGGATCCAGTTCGGCATCAGAGAAAGGAAACCTATTGGCAGGGGCGGCCGACTGCGGACCTTTCAAGCTTGTAATCTCGGGACAAGGTGGCGGCAAGAGACTACACCTATGATCGCTGCACAGGGGCGCGAGGGTGGATTCCCAGAGCTTCTCCCAGCGCTCCGCGCACCAAGAGGCTACAAACGCCATGAGATTTCCAAACAGACTTTCCCCCTTCCTCCTCGTCCTCGGGTTGGCGGCGGGCCTCAGCACGACGGATCTTCGCGGTCAGGCGGCGTCAGCGCGAGCCGCCACGGGCACTACCGAAGCCAATATCACGCGGCTGACGACCAACCTGCTGGAACAATCGCAGTTCGCGCACCATCCGCTCGATAGTGAACTGGCGGCGAAGTTCCTGAATCGCTATCTGGATGACCTGGACGGAACCCGGTCACTTTTCCTGCAGTCGGACGTGAAGGAATTCGCGGGGTACCGCGCGACTCTCGCGCAGGCCACCCGGAACCTGGGCGACACCAGCGCCGCCCACGCCATCTTTGCCAGGTACTTGCAGCGATTGCAGCAGCGGGTGACCTACACTACCAACCTGCTGCGGACGGCAAAGTTCGACTTCACCGGACACGACGTCTACTCCGTCGATCGCGAGCACGCCCAATGGCCACGCGATCTGACGGCGGCGCAGGAACTCTGGCGGCAGCAGATCCGAGCGGATTACCTCCAGGAGAAGCTGGCCGACAAGCGGCCCGAGCAAATCGTGAGCAGGTTGATGCGCAGGCAGACGCAACAGCTTGCCATGATGAAGTCCTTGCACAGCGACGAGGTGCTTGAAACCTATCTGAACGCGTTGGCCCACGTCTACGACCCGCACTCGGACTATCTCGGGCATCAGGAGATGGAGACCCTTTCGATTGCCATGAAGCTCTCGCTTTTCGGCATCGGCGCGTCCCTTGAAAGCGAGGATGGCGTTTGCAAAATTCGCGAATTGCTGCCAGGAGGGCCTGCGGCGCGCAGCGGTCTGCTGAAACCAGGCGACCGCATCTTGGCGGTGGCGCAATCAAGCGGGGAGCCGGTCGACATCACCGACATGCCCCTTGCGCGCGCCGTGGAGATGATTCGCGGCCCCAAGGGGTCTACGGTGCGGTTGACCATTCTTCCCGTGGGCGCTGCCGATGGTTCGCTTCCCAAGACCATCTCCCTGGTGCGTGATGAGGTGAATCTCGAAGACCAGCAGGCCAGGGCCCACATCTTGGACCTGCCAACCGGTCAAGGCACGACGGTTCGGCTCGGTGTCATCGACCTACCATCCTTCTACGCCGACCTGGGCGGGTCAGGCGAACGTCGCAGCGCGACGGCGGACGTCGCGCGGTTGCTCAAGAAGTTGAAGGCGGAGCACGTGCGCGGCGTTGTCCTGGATTTGCGACGCAACGGCGGTGGGTCGCTTGAAGAGGCGGTCAGCCTGACCGGTCTGTTCATTCGTGAGGGACCAGTCGTCCAAACGCGCGGTCCCCGGGGTGACATCGACGTGGACGCCGACACCGATCCCTCTGTGCTCTACGACGGGCCGCTGATTCTGCTGATCAGTCGATTCAGCGCATCAGCCTCGGAAATCTTGGCCGGCGCTCTGCAGGACTATGGGCGCGGCGTGGTGGTGGGTGATTCTTCGACCTTCGGCAAGGGCACGGTGCAAAACATTCTGCCGCTCGCGTTTGTCATGGACAAAATGGGACTGGCGCATGCCTATGACCCCGGCGCGCTCAAGGTCACGATTCGCAAATTCTATCGACCGAACGGTGCCTCGACCCAGTTGCGCGGCGTCGCGTCCGACATTGTTCTGCCATCCCCCAGTGACTTCAGTGAAGTGAGCGAGTCGACGCTGAAGGACCCATTGCCTTGGGACACCGTAACCCCGGCGCCCCACGAGCGCCTGAATCGCGTGCAGCCCTACCTCAGCGCTCTACGCGAGAAGTCCCTCCGACGGGTCGCAACCGAGAAGGGCTTTGCCCTTCTGGCAGACGACCTCGCCCAAGTCAGGAAGAGCCTGGCCACGAAGTCTGTTTCCTTGAACGAGGCGGAACGCAGGCAGGAGCTGGCGCAATCCAAGGCCCGTCAGGACGAGCGTGAACGGGAAAGCCGAATCCATCCCGCTGCCCGGCCCGCCACCTACGAAATCACGCTCAAGAACGTCTCCTCGCCCGGTCTACCACCGCCCATGGCAGCTACCAAGAGCGCGGCACCGGCGCAAGTCACGGACCCTTCTTCTGCGTCGAACGCCCTTGACCGCGTGCCTACCGGCCGACCGGCCGATGACGACATCGTCTTGAATGAGACCGTGGAAATCCTGGCCGATTACGTCAACCTCTTGAACACCCCAGCCAATACTGCACGCCCGGGTCACACTGTGTCCGTCCGATAATCCAACTGACGTCCGTTCATTGCCCTAGACAGCCTGGGAGCCTTGGCACTTGCTGCTATTGCAGCGCTGCTGAGTCGCGTAGGCTACCCTCAAGCCAGAGACGTGATGTCAGAATCCACCGGCAACAACCCCTTCGTTTCCTCGCCAGCCACACCCTCGCTCCCAGGGGCGTCGGACCTGGTGGAGCAGGCCTACACTCGCGCGTCCGGGGCGCCGCTGGTCGGTGGGAACGCCGTCCGCGTGCTCAAAGACGGAGCCGCCAACTACGCCGCTTGGTTCGCCGCGATTCGCGCCGCCCGGAAGATGGTTTGCTTCGAGAACTACATCATCGAGGATGATGAGGTCGGCAACGAACTCGCCAGTGCGTTGATCGATCGTGCCCGCAACGGGGTGAAGGTGCGAATGCTGCACGACTGGCTTGGATCGCTCGGGGGCGCCACGCGCCGATACTGGCGCGTCTTGGCCGCGGCGGGCGTCGAGGTCCGACGATTCAACCCGCCTCGAATCGATAGTCCCGTGGGCTGGCTCAGCCGCGATCACCGCAAGACGCTTTCCGTGGACGGCGAAATCGCTTTCGTAACCGGAGTTTGCGTAAGCCACCGCTGGCTAGGGGATCCGGCGCGGGGCATTCCGCCATGGCGGGATACCGGCATAGAAATTCGTGGCCCTGCCGTCGCCTACGTCGAGCGTGCGTTTGCCGAGGTATGGGCGGCCAGCGGAGGCAGCATCCTGGCGGAGGAACTGTCGGACCCTGGCTCCTTGCCACGCGTTGGGGACGTGTTGCTTCGCGTGATCGCGGATGTTCCCAGCAAAGCCCGGCTGTTTCGATTGGACCAGCTCATCGCAACCGCGGCCACACGGACCTTGTGGCTAACCGACGCCTACTTCGTTGGATTCTCTCCCTATGTGCAGGCTCTCTGTGCCGCCGCCCAGGACACGGTTGACGTGCGCCTGCTGGTGCCCAGCGCCAGTGACCTACAACTCGTCGCTGCCTTTTCGCGGGCGGGCTATCGACCCTTGCTCGAGGCGGGCGTGCGTGTCTTTGAATGGAACGGATCGATGCTGCACGCCAAGACAGCCGTGGCCGATGGCCGCTGGGCTCGCGTGGGCTCGTCGAATTTGAACCTTGCCAGCTTCATCTCGAACTACGAGATCGATGTGGCAATGGAACATGCTGGTTTGGCCCGCGAAATGGAGGAGATGTTTCTCGCGGACCTCGAAAACGCGACGGAAATCGTGATCAATCTCAAGAGTAGGGTGGCTCCTGATGCCAGTGTCGCTGCTCGTGGAGATCGGGGGAAGGCCGCATCCCGGGGCGCCTCCGGGCGAGCGATCGGCGCGGTACGGTTCGCGCACGCCGTGGGGTCTGTGGTCAGACGCCGTCGCACCCTCGGGTTCGCCCAGAGCAGCTTGATGGCGGTCTTCGCCGGCATTCTTCTGGCGAGCGCAGCCATTGCAGCACTTTGGCCGAGGGTCGTCGCTTTGCCACTTGCGGCGGTAATGGCCTGGTTGGGCGCGACCCTCATGCTGCGCGCTCTTCGCCTCCGGCGACGTCGCGCGCGACAGCGGCGCGAGTGGTTGAAGGACGCGACCGCATCGGCCGCAGCGGACGTGAAGAAGTCGACCGAAGAGCGCGCGTAGACAGTGTTGGCGGCCGTTCAGGATGTCGGCCGCTCCGTCGCGCGGTGCATGTTCTTCTTCTCGGGATCAACCGCGAACCTTTCGCCGCTGTAATGGTCCCGCAAGATTCTGGAATGGGTACGGTGCCCATACTTCTTCTCGACAGTCGGAACAACAAGGAGAAGACCACATGGAAGCTGCAGCCAATTCCGCCTCTATCAATGCCGGTCCAGTCAATACCAATGGGTTCGACGCCATTCCAAGTCGGAGTGCTTGGCACGGAGACGTGCAACAGATCCAGAAGGAGGTTCAGGACACCGCCGGGTGGGTGCCTTCACTGCAAACGGAGATGGCACGGGTCATCGTCGGGCAACGATACCTCGTCGACCGTCTGATCGTGGGCCTCCTGACCAATGGGCATCTGCTGCTTGAAGGCGTGCCCGGGTTGGCCAAGACCCTGGCGCTCAAGACACTCGCGCAGACGTTGGTGGGCGCGAAGTTCCGCCGGCTGCAATTCACGCCCGACATGCTGCCCGCCGACGTCGTCGGCACCATGATCTACAACGCAGCGTCCGGCAGCTTCCAGACCAAGCACGGTCCGATCTTCTCCAATCTGGTGCTCGCCGACGAGATCAACCGTGCGCCAGCCAAGGTGCAATCGGCCTTGCTCGAAGCAATGCAGGAGCATCAGGTGACCCTGGGCGAAGAGACCTATCCGCTGCCCGAGCCCTTCCTGGTGATGGCGACGCAGAACCCTATAGAACAGGAGGGCACCTATCCCCTCCCAGAAGCCCAGGTCGATCGCTTCCTGTTGAAGCTCGTCATTGGCTACCCGTCGAAGTCGGAGGAACGCGCGATTCTCGACGCGATGGCCACCAGTGAGCCTGATCTCCATGTCGATCCGATTGTCTCGATTGCCCAGTTGGCCCACGCCCGCAAGGTGGTCAACCGCATTTACGTCGACGACAAGATTCGCGACTTCGTCGTGGACATCGTCACCGCCACGCGCGCTCCCGCCAGCTACAGTTTGCCCATCGCCGACTACCTGCTGTTTGGGGCATCGCCGCGCGCCACCATTGCGTTGACCCTGGCATCACGCGCCTGGGCCTTCATGCACGGACGGGGCTACGTCATCCCGTCTGATGTCAAAACCCTGGCCCCTGATGTGCTGCGCCATCGGCTAGGCCTCACCTACGAGGCAGAGGCGGAGAACATCCAGGCCGACGATCTGGTCACCAAGATTCTCGCCGCGCTACCCAACCCGTAACGGTGTGACCATGGAAAAGAATATCAAAGAGATCCTGAAACAAGTCCGTCTCATCGATATTCGCACGCGCCGCCTCGCCACCGACGCCCTGGCCGGACAATTCCACTCGATGTTCCGGGGCCGGGGAATGGATTTCGAAGAGGTGCGCGAATACGTCCCGGGCGACGAGGTGCGCACCATCGACTGGAACGTGACTGCGCGTGCGGGACGCCCGTTCATCAAGAAGTACCGAGAGGAACGCGAACTGACCATCGTGCTCGCGGTCGACGTGAGCGCCTCCGGCGACTTCGGCTCGACCGCGCACACCAAGCGCGAGATCGAGGCGGAGATCGCATCCGTGCTTGCCCTCTCTGCCGTTCGCAATAACGACAAGGTCGGATTGGTCCTGTTCTCTGATCAGATCGAGACCTTCGTTCCACCCCGCAAGGGTCGTCAGCACGTGCTGCGCATCGTGCGCGAGGTGCTGAGCTGCCAGCCGAAACGCCGTGGCACAGACGTCGCGCACGCACTCGATTTCGTCAACGCCGTGACCAGGCGGCGCGCGATGGTGTGCGTTCTCTCAGACTTCCAGAGCGCTGGCGATCCCGCCCATATGTTGTCGGCGCTGCGGCGCTCGTTGCGCATGGTTCGACGCCGGCACGACCTGGTGGCCTTGCACGTGAACGACCCCCGCGAACGAAACCTCTTGCAGGTCGGCCTGCTCACCATGGAGGACGCCGAAACGGGCGAAATGATCGAGATCGACACCGGCTCCGCCGGTGTGCGCGAACGCTTCGCCGAGCGCGCCCGCGAGCAGGATCAACGACTCGAACGAGCGTTGCGCGGAGAATCGGTCGACAGCGTCGAGGTCGACACCTCGGTGCCCTATCTTCCCGTGTTGATTGCGCTTTTCCGGTCGCGGAGAGGGAGGCGGCGATGAAACCGCGCGTTCACATTCTGTCCGTGGTCCTCGGCGGTCTCTTGTGGGCCACCCCGCTTTGGGCGGCAACAGCAATTGTCCCACCGGCATCGGTGCTGGCGCCTGCACCGGCGCCGGCCACGGAAGACATCAGGGACATTCGCGGGCCGGTGCCGATCCCCCTGTGGTGGCGCTGGCTGGCGCTTGGTGGAGGCGCGGCGTTGCTGCTGGGCTTGGGTGGGTTCACCGCCGTGGTGATGCGGCGGCGACATGCCAAGCCGCTTTTGCCCCACGAGCGCGCGCTCATGCGTCTTGAGCAGGCACAGCCACTGGCGCTGGCCGGGCAAGTGCGCGAGTACGCCGGAGCCGCCTCCGATGCCGTCCGCGAGTACATCGAGGAGCGCTTTCTGCTGCGGGCGGCCCATCTGACGACCGAAGAGTTCTTCGAGAATCTCGTGGCTCACGAAGACTCGTCGCTCGCCTCGCATCGGGAGTCCCTGCTTCAGTTCATCGGGGCCTGCGACATGGCGAAGTTTGCTCGCTTGCCCTTGGCCAGGGAGCGAATGGTGTCGCTCAACGATCTGGCGCGCCAATTCGTGCTCGATACGGCGCCGAACTCGGCCGAAACCCAACCCGCACCTGCGAGGACGTCATGAACCTCTTCCTACATCCGCAAATCTTGTGGGCACTCGCGCTCTTGCCGTTGCTCGCGCTGTGGCTGGGACGAAAAGGGGCCAGGCCGGCAGTCACCTTCTCGAACATCGAGACCGCGCGCGACGTCGCGCGGGCCACGCGTAGCCGCTGGGGGCGATTCCTGGGAATCGCCCGCTGGATAGGATTGGCCCTCCTGATCGTTGGCCTGGCCCGCCCGCAGCTTGGACATGCTTCGACCGAGGTCCAGGCCAGTGGCATCGATCTGGTGCTCGCGGTCGACATTTCCGGTTCGATGCAGGCCCTGGATTTGACCGAGGGTGGTGAGCCGAGCAGCCGGCTCGACGTCGTCAAGTCTGTGGTCGCACAGTTCATCAAGAATCGGCCGAACGATCGCATCGCCCTGGTGGCGTTTTCGGCCGAGCCGTACCTGATGAGCCCGCTGACGCTCGATCACGATTGGTTGCTGCAGAACCTTGGTCGGCTGCAACCGGGCATGATCAAGGACGGCACTGCGATTGGCTCGGCACTTTCTGCGAGCGTCAATCGATTGCGCGGCCAGAAGGCAAAATCGAAGCTGGTGGTGTTGCTCACCGACGGGCAGAACAACGCGGGGAAGATCGACCCGGCCCTGGCGGCGCAGGCCGCGCAGGCCCTCGGGGTCAAGGTCTACACCATCGGGGTCGGTACCAAGGGAGAAGCGCCGATGCCCATCACTGACGACAGCGGTCGCACCCGCATCGTGATGACCAAGGTGGACGTGGATGAAGGGTTGCTCAAGACCATCGCGGACACCACAGGCGGACGCTTCTATCGCGCCACCGACGCCGGATCGCTGCAGCGGATCTATGGCGCGATCGACAGCTTGGAGAAGACCACGCGGAATCTGAAAAAGTACGAGCACCACGAGGAGCGGTTCGCCTGGCTGGTGTTTCCAGGAATGCTGCTTCTGGCGGGAGAAATAGGGCTCGGCCTCACGCGTTTCAAGAGGATCCCATGACAATCCATTCCATCACCTTCGTTCATCCCGTCTCGCTGCTGGTCGGGCTTCTTTTCGCCGCGGCCATTCTGATCCTCGGTGTGCGGCTCGACCGCAAGCGGCGGCTTGCGCTGGCCGCATTCAGCTCGCGCCGCAACGGCGCGTCCTCGTCGCTATCGCGTGCGCGCCGGGGGTTCAAGCGAGCCCTTCTGGTAGCCGGTGCGTTGTTCGGCTGCGCAACTCTCGCGCGGCCACAGTGGGGCATTCGCTGGGAGGAGGCCCAGCGACGGGGGCTCGACCTACTGTTCGCGCTCGACACATCAAAGAGCATGCTGGCGCCGGATCTGAAGCCGGACCGGCTGACGCGCGCCAAACTTGCCATTCGCGACCTGGTGGGCAAGTTCGATGGCGATCGGGTGGGTCTCGTGGC
>PMIX01000038.1:8565-11744 GCA_003158395.1 Myxococcales bacterium
CGACGGCGAAGATCTCGAGAGCCACGCGGTCCAGGAGGCTCGCGCGGCGGCCGCAGACGGCATTCGCATCTATACCGTTGGCGTCGGAACGTCGGGGGGAGAGCTGATTCCCCTCGCGGGAGAGCCCGGCCAGTTCGCTCGCGACGACAAGGGTGGCTTTGTTCGCTCGCAACTTGACGAAAACACCTTGCAGGCGATCGCGCGCGTGACCGGTGGCGACTACCGCCGACTGGGACTGGATGGCCGAGGGCTGGAGGCCCTGTACCAGGATGTGCTGGCCAAGTTGCCTCGGGAAGATCTCCACTCGCGCATGCACCAGATTCCCATCGAGCGTTTTCAGTGGCCGCTGGGATTCTCTGTTCTTTTTCTGGCGCTGGAGCCGCTGGTTGGGGAGCGTCGCAGGCGCCGGGGGTTCGAGGCGGAGCCCGAGAAGCGATGGCCGAAGCTCGCGCTGCTCAGGCGCAGAGTGGTCGTCACGCTGGTGATGGCAGCCGCCACCGCAGTCGCGCAAGGTGCAAACGCGTCCCCGCGCGACGCCGAGCAGGCGTATCACGCCGGGAAGTTCACGCAATCGGCAGATGAATATGGGCGTGCGCTGGCTCATTCACCCAACGACGTGAAGCTGCAGTACAACCTGGGTGTCGCTGCTTACAAGAGCGGCGAGTTCGCCAAGGCAGGCGACGCTTTCGGCCGCTCCCTGCACTCAGATCGCCTCGATTTGCAGGAGAACGCCTACTACGATCTGGGGAATGTTCTTTTCCGAGTCGGGCAGGAGACGGTCGCGAAGCAACCGGAACAGACGACCGAGAAGTGGAAGAAGTCGATCGCCTCGTACGAATCGGCGCTCAAGTTGAATCCCAAAGACCAGGACGCCATCTACAACCGGGATCTCGTGAAACGGAAGCTGGCGGCCCTTGAACAGCAGCAGAAGCAGAAGGACGAGCAAAGGAAGAAGGAAGACAAGTCGGGGCAACAGAACAAGCAGAACCAGGCGGGCAAACAGGGTCAGAAGGACCAGCAGGCCAAGAACGAGCAGGGCAAACAGGACCAGAAGGACCAGCAGGCCAAGAATGAGCGGGGCAAGCAGGACCAGCAGAAGCAGCAGGGTCAGCAGAACAAACAGAACGAGAAGGGCCAACCGGAAAACCAGCAAGCCTCGGCACAACCGCAGCAGGGGACGGGCCAGCCCAAGCCAGCGGCAGCCAAGCCCGAACAACAAGCCCCCGGAGCGGCGAGTGCGGGCGACGAATCGGAAAAGGACCAGAAGGAGCCGGAGGTTCCTGGAAAGCTTTCCAAGAATGATGCGAAGGAGCTTCTCGATGCAGTTCGCGGGGACGAGAGGATCATGCCCATGGTGCCCACTGGGCCGAATCGCCCGGCCGCGGACGACGTGGTCAGAAAGGATTGGTGAGTCCCATGCGTTGGAACAGACAAACGCGGTTCAGTCTCGCTGCAATTGGCCTGGGTATGGCGATGGTCTTTGGGCAGAAAGCCGCTGCCGCAGGCGCCAACCCGATGGCCGATATCAGCCCTTCCGAGATCGCCCTCGACCAGGCAGCCGAGCTTCGGGTCGATGCGGCTGGCGGCCACGCGCCCGCGCTGCCTGCCGTGGACGGGTTGCACTTTCAACGGACGGGACAGAGCACCGAGATGACCGCCATCAATGGCGTGGTTTCGCAGCACACCTGGACCGTCTATCAGGTCGAGGCCGACCGCCCGGGCTCTTACACCATTCCGATTGGAGGGCGAACGCTGCAACTCAAGGTCCGTCCGGCTGGCGCCCGAGGCGCGTCCGCTGCCTCAGTCCCGATGGCGGGTTTTCGCGCCGAGCCGGATGAATCCTCGCACCAAGGATCGCTGGCACTGCTTCGCGTGGTGCTACCGAGCAAGAAGCTCTTCGTCGGGCAAGCCGTCCCCGTGACGTTCAAAGCGTACTTCCGCGCTGGCACGCAGATCACGCTGACCGGGGCGCCCAGCTTGGGCATCTCCGCTTTCACCATCAACCATTTGCAGGACGAACCCCGGCAGAGCGTTGAATCCATCGGCGGGGTTCCCTATCGCGTCGTCACGTGGACCGCGCAGGCTTCGGCTGCGATGCCTGGCCATTTCGCGACCCGTGCGACGCTGCCCATCGTGGCGCGTTACCGCGAGGCCTCGCGCCGGCCGGCAGCGGATCCTTTCGCGGGCATGCTCGACGACGACGACATGTCTTCGCCGTCCTCGCTGATTCGTTCTTTCATGAAGCAGTCGGCATTCGCCAACCTAGATGACATGTTCGGCCAGGAGCATCAGCGGGAGATGACCCTGCACGCCCCTGTTCAAACGGTTGATGTGCTGTCGCCTCCGACCACCGGCCAGCCCGCCGACTACAACGGCGCTGTCGGTCGCTTCGATGTGCGTGCGACACTGACGCCTACGACCGGGACGACATTTGCGCCGATGAGCCTCAAGATAGAAGTCACAGGGCAGGGAAACCTGGATCGTGTCTCGACCACCGGCCTTCCGTCTTCTGCGAACTGGAAGACATATCCACCAAGCGCGAAGGTCACCGACCAGGGGGCCAAGGTTTTCGAGCAGGCGGTCGTGCCTCAATCGAGTGGCCGCCTGCAAGTTCCCGCTGTTTCGTTCAGCTTCTTCGATCCCGACCGGCACCAGTACCTGACCCGGTCGACCGCGCCGATCAGTGTGGAGATCGCTGCAACCGCGAACGGAGCTGCGACGCCGTCCGCGAACCTGGGAAAGAGTATCCCCAAAGTTACAGAAGAGCCTGCGACAGGGTTGCGACCCAACCACTTCGATGAGGGACGCTTCGTCGCGACGCTGCTTCCCCCGTACCGGCGTCCCTGGTTCTGGCCGGTCGTGACGGTTCCTTGGCTGGCGCTGACGATCCTGGTGGCGCGGCCGCGCGAGCGCGTCGCCTCCGCACGGATTCGTCGCCGGGCTCTGCGCGAAACCGTCGCGCAGCATCGCATGGCAATGAAACGCGCAGCGGTCGCCGGCGATTCAGTCCGTTTCTACGAGGCTGGCGCGGCCGCACTGCGAGAACGCCTGAGCGAGACCTGGAAGATCGCGCCCGACGAGGTCACGGCCGCCGAGGCCGCAGCCAGACTGGGTCGCGACGAGCCGATTGTCGCGATTTTGGGAACCGCCGAGCGTCTGCGCTTTGCGGCTGCGGAGCC
>PMIX01000002.1:0-10474 GCA_003158395.1 Myxococcales bacterium
GTGCCCAATCAAGATGCGGAAGCCGTGCCGCCGGTCGACGCCAAGCCCGCATGCATAGACAATGTCCTGTGCATCAAGGGGGATCACTTCGACACGACCCTGTGCAAGTGCGTGCCTGACACTTCCCCGCCCACACCCGGCTGCAGCAACGCGACCGACTGCACCGGCGCCCTGCCCGCTCTCTGTCAGCAGTGTGCGGATGGCAGCTACGGCTGCGCGCACTTCACGTGCGTCGCCGGCCAATGCCAAGTGGCGTACTGCCCCTAGCGTTCCACGCATGCTGTCTAGGAGAACATCGCAAGCTCCTGTCGACTGCTTGCCACCGCCGAGGGGTTCTGCTATCGGCCCGACCCAGGGTGAGCAGAGGAAGGTACCTGCGAGGTTGGGAATCGAAATGGGGGTGGCATGCTTGCCCACTTCTCCAACATGGCCCGATCGTCACACGTTACGCAGTTCTCGTTGAGCGCGTAGCATCGCCCAGCGATCTCTGCGCGAAGGGTCTGCTCGTCCGCACCCCACAGACGCGCACAAGCGACATTCTTCGCCGACCTGGGAAAATCGACCATTTCCGGTCGGAAGCCCTCGGGGCGGATCACCTGGCTCGGGCTGGCGGGGCACTCCCGCTTGGCGAAGAGCATGGCCTGAGCGTCAGCCCACGAGAATGTTCCGTCGGGAAGGGAGTGGGCGAGCAGGGCCGATCTTGGTTCGCAAGAGGTCGACCCGCTGCAAATTCGGTACGCTGGCCCCTTCAAAATCCTGGGCAAGCAGCCGGGCTGGGTGCAGCTCGAGGCGGCGTGGACAGATGGTTCGAGGGTGACAGGTTGGACGCTCGAAAGACATACGACGTCGCAGGTCGCGCCTGTCGAGCGCCGGATTGAAGGCCAGTCGGAAAGGGTGGGCCGTTGCAGTGAGCGACTCATGCTCGCAAAGTTCACGCTTCGCGAGCAAGCTCCCATCGCGGTTTCGCCTGGGGGTTCCATCTGGGCCTGGGCCGCTCGGACGGTCACCGTCGATGCGGTGCCCCTGTGTCGCTCCGACCGCTAAATACAGGTGATCGGCGTTCCCGGCTGGCTCAGCGACTCCTGCTCAGAGTACGAACATATCTGGATGCACGCGCGCGACGTGGTCTGGACGCGGCCATGACCGCGACCACGACCTTCTGCGGCTGTCCGCATCGCCTGCAAGAATACCTGGGTGCGCGGGTCGAGGCACTCCAGCGCAATCAGGCCTTCATCGACCAGTACCGAGATCCCCGCGACAAACACCTGGCGCGACGTGAGGCCATCTTCCCTGCCGGGACCTGGTGGCTACGTCGCTTCGCCGGCGTGAAGTGCGCCGACGTGGGAGAGTCTGCACCGCCGAGCTGACCGACAGCAGCTTTCCGCTTCCTTTGCGGCGCCTGGCCAGTGCCGACGTCTGCCTTCGACGTGCAAACGTAGCCGCGCTCACGGGCGGTTGTCCGTCGAAAACTGTATGCGTCTACGCGACCGGCGGTCGGTGCCAGGGCAGGATCCGGGTCACCAGCCCACGTCCTCCAAGACAACCTCGGTGAGGTTCTATTCGAGTTGCGCATTTCAGCACATTTGGCAAGATCAGAGCTATGTCCGCCCGACAGAACGGTCCTTTGGGTTTTCATCTACGGCTCGACGACAAACTTGCGCAGAGTTTTCCCCCGTTGGGCCATTCCCTGAGATTGTCTCTACCTGGATCGATAGGCACGAGGACCTGGCATGTAGCCGCGGGTCTCAGCCAACGCAGAGCGCATGAGCACCAAAACCACCCGCCGGGGGGGGCGCCCCTCAAGCAGTTTCAGCAAGCCCTTATCGATATGCAGATCAAGGTGAGAGAAGGTCACGGGCGGAAAGCCGTGGAGAAGTTGGAGGACAAGGATCTCGGAAGGATTCATGATGGACAAAGGATGCACAAGGACATTGCTCCTTTGTTCAACAAAATGTGGGACGTGATGGAAAAGGAGTTCAAGGCGCGTAGCCATGCCTCGGCCGGGGACTCGGTTGGCGTCGCGTCCGGCTATAGGTCAGCGGAACATGACAGAGGGGCTTGGTACAGAGCCTTTCCCAAGTACTACAGGAATACATTGAAGGACCGGCTGGCCACCGGCGACGAATTCGGCCACAAGGCCCTCATCATCATCTTCAGGCATATGAAGGGTAGAAAGGCGCCTCCTGGCTTCAGCGGCCACACGCTTGGCATTGCCGCTGACCTGACGACCCGAGAGAATGGCAAGACTTGGACGGTGAATAGCGACTACAATCATCAGTTGGGATGGCAAAATACCTGGCTCTACAAGTGGCTGGTCGCCAACGCCTGGAAGCACAAGTTCTACCAACTCAAGACCGAGACCTGGCACTGGGAGTACCACAAGGACGGCCCGAGCGAACAGTGCTGGGGCGGCCAAGTCACCCATCGGCCGGTGCCCCCCCCCAAGAGTTAGTTGCGGGTCTTGGGCGGCGCCGCACGCAAGGTCACACAGATCGAGGCCGCCAGCTCAGCGTCGGACAACTTTTCGAGTTCGGTGGCCCAGCATTCGACCTTGAGCTTGGGACGCGAAACCTTCGCATTGTAGAGAGGATCGTCTCCGAAGAGCCAATCTCGGTCCACCAGCAGAAAGCCCTCCTCCGTCTCCTCGGCACGAAAGAATGTGACCGGTTTCTCGGAATTCAGGGCGATCGTCATTTCCTGCTTTAGCGTGAAGATTCCCGCCTCCGGTGGCCCGACCACGATCTTCAGATCTGGGCCGATGAGATGCGCGCTCGGAGCGAGCTCCTCGCCACCTTCATACCTCAGCTTGAAATTCGGCGGGACTGCGATCTCAAGCGCCTCGATTCCGTCTTCAAGTGGCTTGATCCGCACGCGCTTGCCGTCGGCAAACGGTGTCAGGGGCGGAAGCGCTTCCGGCTTGTCCTGCAACGCGGGTCCAGCGGCCGCGTCCGGCCGGAGAACCTGCGGTCTCTGCGCAGCCTGGGAAGGCCTATCGGGCGCGGGTGGAGGAGCGCCCTGCGGCTTCTTCGCGCAGCCGTTGCACAACATCGCGACCAGAACGATGACTGCCAGCTTTGATCCCAAGATAGAACAGATCTACCACGACGCGTGACGTCCCTGCAATTGGGCCAGGCAGTCTTAGTTCCGGCTCTTGGCGGGGACTGCTCGCAAGGTGAGGCATATGGAAGCCGCCCGTTCAGCATCGGCCAGTCGTTCCACCCCCCAAGCCCCACATCGGACCTTGAGCTTGGGGCGCCACAATACAACATCATACTGCCATTCATCAGCGAGATCAGAGCCATCTGATAACTTTCCAAGCCCGATGGAATGAAGCTCATTGACGTGTTGCCGATGTTCCGGGGAATTGGCGTTGCTCAAGCTGATAAGCAGGAACCCCTCCACGGTCTCTTCGGCCCGAACGAACGTGGCCGCATGATCACGGTCGAGGATGAATTGTTCTTGCATCGTCATCGAATAGGCGGGTTGATCTGGTTCCTCGATCTCGACCTGCAGAACATCCGGGCCACTCAGGTAGGCAACCGGACCGATATCTTCGCCTGGGCCTTCCATCTGCAGCTTGAAGTTTCGGGGAACCGTGATCTCGAGCGGCTCGACGTGCTCATCAAGACTCTTGATCACCAGGCGTTTGCCGCAGGCCTGCGGCGTGAGGGGTGGGAGCGCCTCTGGATTGCCCTGCAACGCAGATCCTGCCGCGCCGTCTGGAACCTGTTGTCTCTGCGCTACCTCGGAAAGTCTACCAGGCGTAGGCGACGGAGCGCCCTGCGGCTTCTTTGCGCAACCGTGGCACAACATCGCGACCAGAAAGATGACTGCCGGCTTTGATCCCAAGATAGGGCAAATCTATCATCGTGCGCCAGATCCCCGCAATCGGACGAGAAGAGCCCAAGCGTTAGTTGCGGGTCTTGGGCGGAGCCGCACGCAAGGTGAGACAGATCGAGGCCGCCAGTTCAGCACCGGATAACTTTTCAAGCCCCGCGGCTGCGCACTCGACCTTGAGCTTGGGGCGCGAAACCGTCGCGTTGTAGAGAGGATGGTCTCCGGCAAGCCAATTCCGTTCCACCAGCAGAAAGCCGTCCTTGGTCTCCTCGGCACGAAAGAACGTCGGGGTCTTTTCGGAATTCATCGCGATCTTCATTCTCTCCTTCAGCGTGAAGAATCCCGCCTCCGGCTGTACGACCTCGATCTCCAGATCTGGGCCGATGACATGAGCACTCGGTGCGAGTTCCTCTCCACCTTCATACTTCAGCTTGAAATTCGGGGGGACTGCGATCTCAAGGGCCTCGATTCCATCTTCAAGCGGCTTGATCCGCACTCGCTTACCGTCGGCAAACGGTGTCAGCGGCGGGAGCGCCGCGGGCTTGCCCTGCAACACGGGTCCCGCGGCCGCGTCCGGCCGGAGAACCTGCGGTCTCTGCGCGGCCTGGGAAGGCCTATCGGGCGCGGGTGGAGGAGCGCCGTGCGGCTTCTTCGCGCAACCGTGGCACAGCATCGCGACCAGACCGATGACTACCAGTTCCGATCTCAAGATGGCGCAAAGCTACCACCGCACGCCACCCTCCCGCAACCGCGCACAGAAGGGACAGACTGGAGCGGGTCCAAGCCCTGGCCGTGCCCGTCGCCCGGGGGTGTGGCCGCAGAGCCACACCCGCCCCGCGCGAGCGATCTCGCACTCGGATTGGCCCCGGGAGCCCGATTGGGGTATGGTCGGGCCCTCATCGCGGGGAGAAGCCATGCCGATTCCAGTCGACTCACCGGTTCGATTCGTTAGTCCGCTTGGTGACAAACTGCTCTTCCGTCACATGGAGGGGGAAGAGGAGCTGGGGCAACCGTTCAGATACGACCTGAGCCTGCTGAGTGAGGACGGCGATCTGGTTCTCAGTGACCTGCTGGGACAGGTGGTGACAGTCGAACTCGACCTTCCGGAAACCACGCCGACGCCGAACGACGGGGTTCGTTTCTTCAACGGCTATGTCACCCGGTTTTCGCGCCATGGGGTTGATCGCAACTATCACGTGTACTATGCCACGCTTCGTCCCTGGCTCTGGCTCTTGAGCCAACAATCAAACTACCGAATCTTCCAGAACAAGACTGCTCCGGAAATCATCAAGGAGGTTTTTCGGGCTCACGGCTTGACTGACTTCCAGGAATCCTTGACCGGCGACTACTCGCCGCGTGAGTTCGTGGTGCAGTACAGGGAAACCGATCTCAACTTTGTTAGCCGTTTGATGGAGGACGAGGGGATCTACTACTTCTTCACGCACCAGGCCGACAAGCACACGCTGGTGTTGGCAGATTTCTACGGCGCACACAACAAAGTACCTGGCTATGAGGAGGTGCCGTACTTCCGACCAGGAAGTATGCAGCAGTCTCTGCCAGACCACATTGACGATTGGGAAAGCGTACTGCGGATCCAGCCTGGGACCGTGGTTCTGAACGACTTCAACTTCAAGATCCCCAAAGCCAATCTGCTAGCCAAGCGGTCTGCGCCGAATTCGCACGAAAAGGCCGATTTTGAAGACTACGAGTATCCGGGGAACTATCTGAAGATCGATAATGGCGAGTTACGCGCACGTCTTCGCCTTGAGGAGCTGAACGCACAGTACGAACGAGCCAGGGGGGGCGGCAACGCGGCGGGTCTGGCCACGGGTTTCCTGTTCGATCTAACAGGCTATCCGATTGATTCTGAAAACCGGGAATACCTGGTAACCGGCGCCACGTTCACTATCGAAGGCCTTGACTATGAGTCGCAAGCAGGTTCGAGCGAAGAGGAACCCTTTCGTTGCACACTTGAAGCCATAGATAGTCACTGCCAGTTTCGGACTCAGCGAGGGACGCCTCGGCCAACCGTCGCTGGCCCCCAGACCGCCACGGTGGTGGGCAAGGACGGCGAAGAGATCTGGACCGACGAGTACGGCCGCGTGAAGGTGCAGTTCCACTGGGACCGCGAGGGGAAGGACGACGAGAACAGCTCGTGCTGGGTGCGCGTGGCCCAGATGTGGGCCGGCCCCAAGTTCGGGGCGATCAACATTCCTCGCATCGGGGACGAAGTCATCGTGGACTTCCTGGAGGGCGACCCGGATCGGCCGATGATTACCGGCAGGGTCTACAACGCGGACAACATGCCGCCGTACGCGCTGCCGGACAACAAGACCCAGACCGGCGTCAAGACCCGCAGCACCAAGGGCGGCAACCCGGACAACTTCAACGAGATCCGCTTTGAAGACCTGAAGGGCAAGGAAGAGCTGCACATTCAGGCCGAGCGCGACATGACCACGCACGTGAAGCGCAATCAGTCCACCAACGTGGACGGGGACCAAAGCATCACCGTCATTGGCAACCAGTCAGTCACTATCCAGGGCAAGGGCAAGAGCCCGATTCAGAGTACGACGAGCGTCACCGGCAAGCACACCTTCGACGCCAGCGACACCATCAAGATCCAGGCCCCGACGTCAATCACCCTGGAGTGCGGAGGCAGCACCATAGTGATGGAGCCCGGGAAGATCACCATCACCGCCGGCGGTGGTGCCACCGTCGTGCTCGATGCCAANNGGCGGTGCCAAGGTGCTTCTTGACGCCAATGTCCTGGCCCAGTCGAGTGGAGGGAGCAAGGTCCAGCTGGACGGCGATGCTGCGATGGAGGGCACGGGCACGGCCACGGTGACGGGCGCCACCGAGGGCACGCTGACCGCTGGGGGCGCCACGGTGAAGACGTCCCCCACAGGCGTCGAGGCCTCGGGGCCCAAGATCGACATCACCGGCTCAGTCGCGGTCAACGTTACGGGCGCGATGGTGAAGATCAACTAGGCACCCGCCTCCGCACATGACCCCACCAGGAAATCCCATCATGCGCCGGTTGGAGACCCTGTCCGACCAATGGCAGGAGTTTGCCGAGCAGCCTGACGCGCGGGTGCTCTGCTGGCTGGTGACGCCCGACGAATACGCCATGGTCGATGCCTTCCTGGCCATGGAATCCGAGGCTGAAACGGCCGCATCGCGCGACCTCTTCGTGCGACTGACCTGTCCCTTCGTGGCGGGCCGGTACGGCGAGGCCCTGCTGCGCGAGTTCGTCGAGAAGGCCGCGGCCCTGCACCAGGGCCTGGAAGATCCCATGACGCCTGCCTGGCAGGCCCCGGCAGCAGCACCAGGTGCCCCTGATCCTTTACCCTTCTTGCGCGCATGCGAGTCGTTCATCGCGCACTATGAGCTGCCGGGGTTGCTGGCGCTCCTGCTGTCACCGTCGGAGATTGCCGATCGCGCGGCATTTGCTCAGTGGCTGGCTTTGATCGCGCGGACCGCGTTGCCTCGGATGGCCAAGTTGAGGTTCATTCTGTGCGACGACGCGCGGACGCCAGAGCTGGCCGCCGTGGTGCAGGGGCAGCCTGGGCGGGTGCTGGCGGTGCGGGCCGATCTGGACATGCCGGCGGCTCGGCTGGAGGTGAGCGAGGCGGCGGGATACCTGGACACGCCCGGCGGAAAGTACCGGCATGCGTTCGTCCAACTGACCAATGCCCTGGGCAAGCCGGATCTGGCCGCGGCGGAAACCCACGGCACTGCGGCGCTGGCCATCACGACTGCCGAGAAGTGGTGGGCCTTGGCCATTCCGGTGCACATGGCCCTAGCCGGCGGCCTGACAGCGGCGAAGAGGAATGAGGACGCGAACCGCAGCTACCTGCAGGCCGAAAGCGCGGCCGTGGAGGGCCAGAAAGCCGGCGACCCGCTGTGTGCCAAGCTGCGCGTGCAGGTGCGCCTTGGTCGCGGCAGTTTGCTGATCCAGGCAGGTGCCTGGCGCCTGGCCGCGACGCTGTACAGCGAAAGCGTACCCCTGGCCAAGGCCCTGCCAGATCCCGCGATGGTCATCGATTGCCACCGGCTGGCCTCGCTGTGCCACGAGCAGGACAAGCAGTACCAGCCGGCGTGGCAGCAAGGCGTGGACGGACTGGGATTCGCACGGGGGGTGGACAAGGCGGCCCTGCCGCAAAGCACGCTGGCCTATCTGGGTGAAAGCCTGGCTCGGCTGTGCAAACGTGGCGAGTTCAAGGGCTTGTGGCCGCGCATCGAGCGCGAGTTGGTGAGTCTGCTGGGGCCCAAGTGGCGCCCCACCGCGCATCTGCCGGCAGGACGATCGGCATGACCATCGCGGCCAAGCACCTGGATCCGCTGCTTGGGGTGGACACGCATATCATCTTGATCCCGTCGCCGGCAGGGCCGATCCCGACGCCGTTGCCCAATCCCTACGTGGGCATGGTGTTCGATCCGATGGACTACGTGCCCAAGTTCGGGGCAACGGTGTACATCAATGGGCTGCCGCGCGGGACGGCGGGTACCAACGGCCAGGCCCTGCCACCGCACCTGCCGCTGGGTGGACCGTTTGCCAAGCCGCCCACCAACGAGAGCGAGATTTTCATGGGCAGCGCCACGGTGGTGGTGGATGGCAACCCGCAGTCGTCTCTCGGGATGCCGGCGCTGAGTTGCCAGGACATCGGCATGCCGGCACCACCGCGACCGACAAAGAAAGCGACAGCCAAGTCGCTGCTGTTGCCGACCACGACGGTGCTGTCGGTTCCCGCTGGACCGCTGGTGTTGGTCAATGGCCCGCCGACGATTTCGATGCAGGCGATGGCGATGAAGGGGGTGATGGCTGGGCTGAAGAAGTTACGCGGCGTAGGGAAGATCAAGGACATATTGGGCAGGCTGACGAAGAAGCTGCAGGCCCTGGCCGACAAACTGTGCGAGAAGCTGCACCTCGGGGACGTCGCGCGCAACCTGGTGTACAAGGCCATCTGCACAGTGACCGGGCACCCGGTGGACGTGGCGACGGGCAAGGTGTTGACCGAGCAGGTGGATTTCGAGATTGCGGGGCCCCTGCCCTTGCGCTGGGAACGAACCTGGTACAGCACCTCGGCGTATGAGGGACCACTGGGCCATGGGTGGCACCACAGCTACGACGTGGGGCTGCACGTGGACGACAAGGTGTTGCTGCTGCGCACGGCGGACGGGCGGCACCTGCCCCTGCCCCCACTGGCGCCGGGCGAGGAGCACTTCGATCGCAAAGAGAAGCTAACCCTGCGCAGGGACGAGCACGGCTACAGCGTGCGCGCGGCTGACGGTCTGGAATTCCATTTCGGCCCAGGCAGCCACTATCAGCGCCTGGTGCGCGTGCAGGACGCGCTTGGAAACCGCATCAGTCTGCACTACAACCCGGCCGGGCTGCTGGCCCAGATGGTGGATTCAGGCGGCCGCGTTTTTGCGATTCATCATGACCGGCACGGGCAGATCGAGCGTATCGAGGGGCCGCACCCCGAGAACCCGGAGCAGCGAATCATTCTCGCGCGCTACCAGTACGACGATCGCGGCAACCTGGTGACGGTATGGAACGCGCTGGAGCAGGCGATGCGCTTCGAGTACCGCGACCACCTGCTGGCGCGCGAAGTGAACCGCAACGGGCTCTCATTCTACTTCGAGTACGACGGGAACGACGAGCACGCCCGCTGCATCCGCACCTGGGGCGACGACGGGATCTACGACCACAAGCTCCGCTACCAGCCCGGGGTGACGGAGGTTGAGAATTCGCTTGGGCAGAAGACCGTGTACCACCACCGCGACGGTCTTGTGTGGAAGACGGTGGATGCCCTGGGCAACGTGACCCTGAGTGAGCGCAACAAGTTCAGCGAGGTGGTGGCCGAGACAGATGCCCTCGGCCAGGTGACTGAATCGGTGCGCGACCAGCGGGGCAATCTAGTCGAGGAAAAGTCACCCGACGGCAGCGTAGTCAAGATCGCGTACGACGCACAGGATCGGCCGGTCGCGCTGCAGGGACCGGCAGGCGGCGAGTGGAAGTGGCGCTACGACGAGCAGGGACGACTGGTAGAACGCGCGGACGCTCTCGGGCAGCGCACGCGATTCGTGTGGGCCGGGCCGCGGCTAGAGGCAGTCGCTGATCCGTCTGGGCACTCGACTGTGCTGGGCTACGACCGCGCGGGCAACCTGGTGCTGCTGCGCACGCCGGACGGGGCGGAGACGGGGTGGGAATACGACGGGCTCGGCCGCTGCGTGCAGGCACGGGATCCGGCGGGCAACATCGAGCGGCGGCAAGTAGATGCGCTGGGCCGGATCGCGCGGGTGTATGAGCCCGACGGCAACGTGCGCGAGCTGCGCTACGACGGGGAAGACAATGTGGTGGCAGTCAAGGACCAGCAGTACGACGTGCAGTTCGCGTACGGTGGGATGGGACGGCTGGTGAAGCGTACCCAGGCCGGAACCACGGTGCACTTCAGCTATGACACCGAGGAGCAGCTTGTGGCCATCCACAACGAGGCCGGGGCGGTGTATCGATTCGTGCTGGGGCCTACCGGCGAGGTGAACGAGGAATACGGATTCGATGGTCTGTGCCGGAAATACCAGCGCGACAAGGCCGGCCGGGTGCACAGGGTACTGCGGCCCGCGGGTCTGGCGA
>PMIX01000002.1:10524-11018 GCA_003158395.1 Myxococcales bacterium
CTGGGCCGGGTGGTCAACGAGGTGCAAGGGGCGGACACAGTCGCAAGCGCATACGGGCCGCTGGGCCTGCGCATGCGCATGAGGACCAGCCGAGGACATGCACTGGAGATCGAGCGCAATGTCGTGGGCGATGTGATCGCGATGCGGGCCGGCGGCGGGCCGGTGGTGTCCTCCGGTAGCGAACCCAAGAAGGACACTGAATCCTCCCCCTGGGAAGTGCGATTCACGCGCGACCAGCTCGGCCTAGAGCTGGAGCGCCACCTGCCCGGCGGGGTGCGCAGCCGTTGGGAGCGGGACAAGCTGGGCCGGCCGGTCAAGCACGAGATCTGGTCGGGCCGCAAGCTGGTGGGGGCCAAGTCATACGTTTGGGAGCCCAACGACCGACTGAAGATGATCGTGGATGCTCTGCGCGGCCCGGTGCAGTTCAGCCACGATGGTCTGGGCAACCTGACCGCCGCCGCGTACGAGGACGGCAAGGTCGACCTGCGCATGCC
>PMIX01000322.1 GCA_003158395.1 Myxococcales bacterium
CCGTTCGGCAACAAGGTCGCCGTGTGGGAACTCCTTGCCACGGTCATATTGCCAGTTGCTGTAAATGTCCCGACTCCTGGGTCGTATTGCTCCGCACTCGCGAGAACATTGCCGCCGTTCAATCCGCCGGCAATCAGCACCTTCCCGTTCGGCAACAAGGTCGCCGTCTGAAGATCCCTCGCCTGGTTCATGCTGCCCGTGGCCGTGAATGTCGCGGTCCCCGGGTCGTATAGCTCCGCGCCCGCAAGAGCCCCACTCAAATTGACTCCGCCGGTGATGAGCACCGTCCCGTTGGGCAACAATGTCGCCGCGTGGTTCTCCCTTGCCATGGTCATGCTGGCCGTCGCTGTGAAGCTTCCTTGCGGCACCGTTGCCACCACTGTCACTGTCGCCAGTGCAGACACGGAGTTGTTCAGCATCAGGATGTAGGTTGTGGTCTGGGTGGGTGTGACGACCTGGGAGGCCTTGCCCGAAACAGAACCAACGCCCTCATTGATGGACAGAGTCGTGGCACCGGTCACGGTCCAGCTGAGTGTGCTGCTTTGACCAAGCGAAATCGTTGTGGGGGAGGCGGTGAAACTGATGATCCCAGGTATGTTTCCGGCGTTGATGGCCCCCCCAGCGCTCGTCTGGCCCGCGCTGGCCATGGCACCCCCGGCGCTCGTCTGGCCCGCGCTCGCCATGGCACCCCCGGCGCTTGTCATGCCCCCGCTCGCCATGGCACCCCCGGCGCTCGTCCTGCCCGCGCTTGCGGCGGCACCCCCGGCGCTCGTCCTGCCCGCGCTACCGGTGGCGCTCGTGGTCCCGGTTCCGCTGGCACCAGCGCTTCCCCCTCGACCCGCGCCCCCCGCGACAGGCGGCGGGCCGCCCGTCGGGAGAGCCCCGCCAGCCGAGGTTGCTCCGCCCGCTGCGGTCGGGCCGTCCCTTTTCGCGCCCGCGTCTGTCGCAACGAGCGCGTCGCTGCTGCCCGGGGTGCCAGCGTCCTGCGATGGCGGGGCGCCTCCCGACGAGGCCACCGTGCTGCCACCCGAGGCCGCGACGAAGGTGGAGCCGCCGGCATAGGCGACGGTCGAGCTCGCCCCACCCGTCGACGGGAAGCTGGAAGACGTTCCGCCAGCGCCCCCGGTCCCGGCGAAGATGGCGCTGCCTCCAGAGGCGGGCTGGAGGATCGGCGGGGAAGCCGCACAGGAAACGCACCCCGCGTCCGCCATGCCTGCCCCGCTTGCCCCGCCGGCCGAGGCCCCAAAGCCGCCTGCGTTGGCCCCACCGCCCGAAGACCGGTTGTTGCCGATGGTGGCCTCTGAGCCGCCACCGCTGCACCCTGACAGCACTCCTGCGACCAGTCCCCCGAGCAGCCAAGACGTCGCGAGTTTTGCCATAGTCATTGCTTCGGGAATCATAGCAACATACGTGCCGCCACTCACGGCCCTAGAATCCTGCGTCCCTGCGGGCGTTCATTTCTATGTTATGAGGATCCGACACGACAGGACCGCGACATTTCCGCCCGGTCGTTCGACTAAATCCGTGGGCGTGATGTTGGATCGCGGCGCAAGCTTGGTGGTGGGTCAAAACAGGGTCATGTTAGCCCACTGCATGGACGAGAATTCACTCAGCTCGCCCGCGGATATCCCCGCCGAGGAAGAACAACTCCTCGCACGGGTGGCACAGAGCCTAGCGGCGGCGGCGGCGCAGAAACTGGCCGGCAGCGGCAAGCCGGCGGGTCGCCCCCACACCTACGATGCCGAATTGATGGCCTTGCGCGACGAGATCGGTGAGGCGCGCTTGGAAGACGTCCCCGCCTTGATCGCCCAGATGGAACGCTTGCAGGAGGTATCGCTCACCCGCGCCGGCCTGCAACACATGCTGGTGGATCCCCGCTCGCCGTACTTCGCGCACCTGCGCTTGCGCGAGCGGGTGGCCGGCCGGGGCGAGGTAGAGCGAGATATTTTCATCGGCCGCGCCACATTCACCGATCCCCGCACGCGCATTGCCATCGTGGACTGGCGCAACGCCCCTGTCAGTCAGCTCTACTACCGCTACGCCGAGGGCAGCGACTACGAAGAAAGCTTCGGCGAGCGCGAGGTGGAGGGCGATATCCTGGTCCGGCGTACCGTGACCATCCAGGATGGAACGCTTCTGCGCATCGCCTGCCCGCAGGGGATCTGGGTCAAGCGACGGCTCCCGGGCCAGGACGGGTCCCCCGCGATCTGGCAGCGCACAGACGCTCCCCTGCGCGAACTGGCAGGCGGCGAACGAACCGCCACCCGGCCTGTTCCCCGCCGCGGGATGCTGGGGGCTGCGCGCGAGGACGAGCAACGGCTGGACCGGCACCTGCCCGAGATCGCGGCGCTCATCGATCCGCGCCAGTTCGAGATCATGACGGCCCCGCATTCAGGTGTGGTCGTGATCCAAGGCGGCGCAGGCAGCGGCAAGACCACCATCGGACTGCACCGCCTCGCCTACCTGGGTTTCGCCTTTCCCGATCGCTTCCCGGCCAAGCGCATGGTGGTGGTCACGCAAGGCGTGGGTCTGGCCGCGTACATCGGCCAGGTGCTGCCGGCCCTGGGTCTGCCGGGCGTGCGAGTGGTGACCTTTGACGAATGGGCCGAGCGCGAGCTGCACAAGGCGATCCCCTGGATCCACGCCACCCTCACGCAGGACGTGGTGCCCGCGGTCACCCGCGTGAAGAGTCATCCGGCCCTGCTGCACGAGCTGGAGCGCAAGGCCGCAGCCCGCAAGGCCAAGCGCGGCTCGCGCGCGGCGGTGGAGCTGTGGGCCGACTTGCTCACTGACCGCGGCCTGCTGCTCTCCTTGCTGCGCAACGATCCCGAGATGCCGGTGTCAGAAGCCGACATCCTGGAGGCGCACCGGATCATGGTTACGCGCGTGCAGGCCATTGTCGGCCTGGATCCGCGCGATCGTGCGGCCGAAAAGAGGCATGCGCCGCGACGGTCCCGGCGCCGGGACGAAGGAGAAGATCTGGCGGCGCCCGGCGCGTGGGCGGCCATTGGACTTTCCGAGGGGCCTCGTGCAAAGACCGTGGATGCGGATCTGCCCGAGGGCGTGCGGCGCTTCGAAAGCGAGCGCGACGAGGTGGACGACGACGAGAACGTGCGCGGTGAGATTGGAATCGACGGCCAGCGCACCGAGGACGACCAACCCCTGCTCGACGCCGACGACCTGGCCATCCTGGTGCGGGCCAATCAGCTCGTGCGGCCGGTGGAAAACCCCCTGGCCCATCTCTTCGTCGACGAGGCCCAGGATCTCTCGCCCATGAAGCTGGCCGCACTGATCGGGCAGACCCGCTCCGGTCCGACGCGCCGGCTCCCCTCGCTGACCCTGGCGGGCGACACCGCACAGAAGCTGTTTCTGGACAACGGATTCGGCGACTGGCGGGCGGTCCTGTCGCATCTGGGCCTGGACCATGTGGCCATCGAGCCCCTGCGCATCGCCTACCGGTCGACCTGCGAGATCCTGGAACTGGCCCGCTTTGCCATGGGGCCCTTGCCCATCGACGTGCCGGCGGAGGCCAAACGACGAGGCGCCCCGGTTGAGGCCTTTCGTTTCTCCGCCGTGGGCGCAGCCGTGGCCTTTCTGGCCGAAGCGCTGCGCGATCTCCTGGTTCGCGAGCCGCGGGCCACGGTGGCCCTGCTGGCCCGCTACCCCGAGCAGGCAGATCGCACCTTCGACGGCCTGCGCCGAGCCGAGGTGCCGGCCCTGCGTCGCGTGCGCGCCCAGGAGTTCACCTTTCGACCGGGCGTCGACGTCACCGACGTGCGCCAGGTGAAGGGTCTGGAATTCGACTATGTCGTGATGCTGGACACCAACGCCAGCAGCTACGGTAGCGACGATGAATCCCGCCACTTGTTCCACATCGGGGTGACCCGGGCCGCGCACCAATTGTGGTTGCTGGTCACCGGCACGCCCAGCCCCTTGGTGCCACCCGAACGGTTGCAGGAGGAATAGAACTGAAGTACCCGCAATCTCGCGGAACGGGTACAGTCTAGGCGCATCCCGTGTCCCCAACCTCGAACATCGAACCGCAGGACCCATCGCGCTTTCCCCGCCGCTTCGGGCCGCGCTACGTCCTGCTCAAGGAACTGGGCCACGGCGGCATGGGCCGCGTGTTCATGGCCTTGACCGGCCAGGCCGGCGTCGAGCGCGTATGCGCGCTGAAGATCCTGCGCAGCTTCCAGGCCGGCCGCCACGCCGAGGAAATGACCCAGCGTTTTCTCGACGAGGCCAAGGTGGTGACCAAGCTGTCGCACGAGAACCTGGTCTACGTCTTTGACTTCGGCCTGCAAGATCGCCAGGGCTTTCTCGCCATGGAGTACGTGCCGGGCAAGACCATCACCGAGGCATGGAACCGCTGCGCCGTCAAACACACCGGCTTCCCCACGGGAGTGGCCATCTACCTGATCGGCGAGTTGGTGGCGGCGCTCGGCTACGCGCATCGGCTGGAGGGCATGAACCTCGTCCACCGCGACATCTCGCCTTCCAATCTGATGCTGACCTACACCGGCGGGCTCAAGCTCATCGACTTCGGCTTGGCCCAGTGGAACGACAAAGTGGCCCAGACCGCGGCCGGCACCAACTGGGGCAAGGTCAGCTACATGTCGCCCGAGCAGTACCTGGGCAAGCCCGTCGATCACCGCAGCGATCTCTTTTCCGCGGGCATTATCCTGTGGGAGCTGCTTACCGGACGGCAGCTCTTCCCGGCCACCCAATCGCGCCAGCCCGACCAGAAAATCCTGGCACCCTCCACCCTCAACGACGCACTGTCCACCAAATTGGACGAGGTGGTGGGCAAGGCTTTGGCCTGGAATCCGGCCGAGCGCTTTGCCACCGGCGAGGAGATGAGCGCGGCGCTGTTTGCCGAGATGCCACGCGACGGAGGCGGCAAGCTGGCAGCCGCCACCTTCATTGCCCAACTCTTCGACGCCGAGATGCGAGCCGAGACGGCCGAGCAGCGTGAACTGCTCCAGCGCACCGCCGCGTTGGGCGCGCAGGTTCCGCCGCTGGAGGCGTCCGACAGCGCGTCCAACGAAACCGATCCCTTGGTCGGCACGGTGCTGGGTGATCGCTACCACGTGCGCCGGCGCATCGGTGAAGGCGCCATGGGGCGCGTCTACGAAGGCCATCACACGGGCATCGGCAAGCGCGTGGCCATCAAGATCCCTCGTCGCGCGGAACGGCGGAAGAGTGAATTGGCCCGCCGTTTTCAGCGCGAGGCCCTCGCGCCGTCGCAGATTGGCCATCCCAACGTGGTGGATGTGACCGACTGCGGGACGACTGAAGAGGGCGATTTCTTCTTCGTCATGGAGTTTGTCGACGGCGTCGACCTGGAGGCGCTGATAAGGCGCGACGGACCGATGGCCGTGGAACGGACGCTGCTCGTCGCGGTTCAGGTCTGCCGGGCGCTCGAGGCGGCACACCGGGCGGGCATCATTCACCGCGATCTCAAGCCCTCCAATGTCATGCTGATGCGGGCATCCGATGAGCAGGGCGATCTGGTCAAGGTCTTGGATTTCGGCGTCGCAAAGTTTCTGCGCGAGGAAGGCGGCGTCACTGTGACCGTCCCCGACGCCGCGGTGGGCACACCCCGTTTCATGGCGCCTGAACAGATCGGCGGGGGCGGCGTGGTCGACTTTCGCGCCGACATCTACGCTGTAGGTGGACTGCTCTACTTCATGCTGAGCGGAGGGCACTGCCCCATCGAGGGCAGCAACGTACAAGACGTGTGGCAGCGCAAGCTGACCGAGGACCCCACTCCGCTTCGCCACTATCGTTCCGATCTACCCAACGACCTCGAAGCCCTCGTCATGCGGTGCCTGGCTCGGGACCCAGCCCGGCGGCCGGCCTCGGCCGACGACCTCAAGAAAGTCTTGCTCGCGGCCCTGGAAGAAGCGCGCACTATCTCGAGCACCCTGGCGGGGTTCAAGGCGCCCTCCTCTACGACCATCGTCCCCAGCCCGAACCTCAACGACGGCAGCCTGTGGTGGAAGACGATCGCGGTGGTCACCGCCACGGCCTTAGTGGGCTGGATCGCCGCGCGCCCGTTCTTCGTGCACCGGCCGTCGCGCCCACACGCGACTGTCACCCAGGCCGCCGCGACCGCCCCGACCCCAGCCATCAACAGCGCAGGCGGCGAAGCGGGAAAGACACGATGACTCAGTAGTTGAACTGAACGCGGTGCGGACGGTTGAGCTGGAGGACGAAACCGCAACGGTCGGCAATGGGCACGGGACGTGGGTGTGCAACATCATTGCCCGGCGTCCTGGCAGTAGTTTCCATAGGAACACGACCAGCCTGCGACAGCGCATGAGCAAGTTGCCTTCACGCAGCCCGCTGGCCATTCGTAAACGCAGGAGTTGCCTGGAGCCCCGCACGTCTCCCCATCGTTGGGCATCGTACTTGGACAGGAGGGCGAAGAAGAGCAAGCCGAACCTCCACATGCGCCACCGCCGCACGGCGCGCAAGACCAGGCGGTCCCGTCGCAAGAGCACTCGCCTCCGCAAAAGGCCCAGCGAACGCAGGTTAGCCCATTCCTGCTGCACGGCGAGTCTGCAGTGACCGTGGTTGGGCACGACGCACAATCGCCTGGGCCTCCTGTGCAAACCCAAGTACCATCCGACACGCAGACACAGGCAGTGCAGCCGCCGTACGCACATGTTTCGCCCGCAGAGACACAGCGTGTGCCAGTACCGGGCATCGTCGATGGGCACATGTTGGGAACCAAGTTCGATGCGTCGAAGCTACCCGTCCCGCGAATCGGATCCGAGCAGCCCCAAAGAAAAACCGCGAGGAAGCAGAAGACCCCATTGCAGCCGAGCCGTCGTGTTGGGAACGGGAATGACCCCCTGGATTCGATTGCTGGCATCGGACACCTCACTGACATGATGGCGGAATTGTGGATCGCCAACCGAGTGCCCGCCCTGCAAAGGGCCGGTGTCGCGCTAGGAAATTGACTTGGGGTTGCCACGGTGGGTTACGACAAGGGCTGCAACACCGGTTGGCATCTTGAACATCGGGCCGCGGTACGCGGCGGCGAGGGGCGTGTGGAGCCTGGAAAATACCTCACCAAGGTCGACCATTTTCTCGTGAGATCCGCTACAGATGCCCACGATGTTGCGGGCCGGCGTCTGGATCTTCCAATGCGATTGGTACCGAATATTTGCCCGCGGCAAGCAACTTGCATATCGCGATTGCCGACAATCTCGGCATGTCCCTTCCCCGCGCCATCGTCCCAGGCCGCCGCTACATGATCACGCGTCGCTGTTCCGAGCGCCGCTTCTTCATGCGCCCGGAGTAGGTACGTTCAAAGTGCGGCTCCTTGTATGTACTGGGTGCGAGCGCCGATGAGTCTTTGAGGCGTGGGTTTACTTCGCTTCGTACCGGTGTGCGAGGCGTTCGAACTCGGCAGCGCGGGCTTCATCGATATCCAGCCACCAAGCGTTGTCGTAGCGGCCGTAGCGTTCACGGTGGACTGCGACGAGACCCCGCCGCACCCACTGCTTGACCTGGTTGGTGGTCACTCCGAAACGTCGTGCTGCGCCGGGTATCGAGTAACGCCCGGTTTCGGGATGACGGTCAGGAAGAAACGCGAAGCGATGCGGCCGCGCTCGACGGAGATTGTGGTTCTGCCGCACATGCGCCACGGACCAAGGGCTCCATCGGTTGAGTTTCGCCGTCCGCAGACCCTCATCGTTGAGCCGTTGTGCGATCTGCGCGTTGCTCAGGCCTTCATCGAGCATCGTACGAATACGATCGAGCAGCTCGGTCGGACGTGGAGACGCGACGGGGTACGGAGGTCGCTCGACCCTGCGTTCGTCAACCGCTCCACTGCACCACTGGACGCTCACGCGTGTGCTGCGCACGGGAATCTCGATCGGCTCGAGGCTGATCATCTCGATGACCAACCGCAACATCGCCTTGCGATCGGCCGCGCTCGTAGTGGGGGCCCGCCAAACCGCCGGCAGATCACCTGCGATGTCTCGCAACGCTGCGCGATCGCGATCACCAAGATCCACACGACAGGCACGCCGTGCATCGGCATATTGCCTTTCCACATCCTCTAGATCCTGCAACCGCACCTCCCACTCGCGCTCGAGCGTACGCGCCACCACGCGATTGTCGGGATCGACCGCCTTGTAGCGCCGCTCGGCGCGCCTCGCTTCGTATCGCGCCTGTTCGAGTCGTGCCTGCCACTGCCCTTCCAGAGACCGCGCCTGACTGCTCGCCTCCTGCTCGACAGCGATCGTCAGATCGATCTCTTCGGGCACCATCGTCGAGAGAAAGAGTTTCTCGACCATGTTGTCGATTGCCTCACCATTCACGGACCAGCAAGTGCTCTCGCGTTTGTCCGTGTTCCCGACGCAGACGTAGCGCCAGCTGACCCGATCGTGCGAGGTGTAGTTGACACGCATCCGACTGCCGCATCGTCCGCAGATCACGATTCCTGCGAGCAACGCGTGCCCTTCTTTCGGCGCCGCTCCGCCTATCGCCCCATGCATGCGGGCCTGGTTCTTCCGTACTCGCTCTTGGTTGGACACGAACGTTTCCCAATCGATATATGCCGGGTGCGCATCGACGATTCGCACCGCCCATTCACGCTCGGCAAGCCGTTTTCGACAAGACCGGATTTCTCCATCGACGACGACCTGAGCCTTCTGGCGACGACCGTATGCGTATGTACCTGCGTAGATCGGGTTGTGCAAGATTGAACTCAAGCGTCCCACCGTAAGATCTCCCCACTGCACCTCCCCAGTGCCGTCGGTAGCTCCCACGCGCCGCGGAAACTTGAGGCCACTCTCGTGTGCCCATCGGACGACGGCACAGAGACTCGGTTCGATCGATAACCGCTCAATCACCAGGCGAACCGCTCGCTGAACCGACTCGTTGGGATCGAGCGCAAATCGATCATCTCGCCACACGTACCCGATCGGAGGTGTCATGTGCAAGGCGCCGCGCCTGGCCTTGTTGAGCCGGCCTCCGACGAGGCGAAGCCGAAGCCAATGCAACTCGGCTTCCGACATCGTTCCCTTGAGGTCGAGCAGGAGCCGGTCATCGTGATCGGCCGGGTCGTAAATGCCTTGCTCGTCGATCACGACGACGCCGGTCACCGCGCACAAGGAAAGCAGCCGCTGCCAGTCCATCGACGACCTTGCCAAACGCGATACCTCGACTGCCAGGATCGCTCCCACTTCACCGTGTCCGACAGAATCCGCGAGGCGGACGAAGCCCGCGCGTTCGTCGGCGCTGGCTCCGCTCTTGCCCTGATCCTCGTCGATGACCTCGACATCATCACGCGACCAACCCAGTCCGACGGCTCGATCGACCAGGGCATATTGGCGTTTTGTCGACTCGACATGCTCGTGCACCTGCATCGCGGTCGACTGGCGCACGTACACACATGCTCGACGCTCCAACTGATTCGTCGCGAGCTTGTTCCTCACTGCCCTTGCCTCCGCTTTCTTCGACGAGCTGCGCGCTCAATGCCCGATGCGCGAGCTTCCCCCACCACGGCAACAGCCGCTGCAGGCCGCTCGACGATCTCATCGTGGCTCTTCTCGGCGTCTCGATCTGCCGAGTCAAGTTTTTGTCGGTCTTTCCTCCTATCCGAAATCCAGACCGCCAGCGAGCGCACTCCCGTCACGGTCAACCGAACCGGCACCCCACCCACCATCTCTGCCACCCGCCGCGGGTGGCGATCCGTCCAGACCAACGGCAGATAGCACCGGCGTCCATCGGGAAGCTCCGCGTGTACCTCACGCTCCCCGCGAGCAGCCAATACCAGCACTTCTTGCCCACACCATGGGTGCACCGGAAGAGTAATGCGCACCGTGAGATCCGTCGTGCGCGCTATCCGATCCGCAGTGTATCTGCCTCTACGACCGCGAGACCAACAACGCCTTCATCTACTGCCTCGCCCTCGCCGCTCGCAAGGCCAGCGTCAGCATCGTCTGCGCCGGCACTCTCTCAAACCACTACCATGCCCTGCTCGTCGACAACCAAGGCCGGCTGCCCCAGTTTCTCGAACATTTCCATAAATTGTACGCCAAACACCAGAACGCCCTCCGCGGAAGGTGGGAAGCGTTCTGGGCCAGCGAGCAGAGAGTTGGTCAAACCGGAAGATGTGCTTGCAAAGATGATCTACGCCATCACCAACCCCGTCGCTGGCAACCTAGTCGAAAAGGTCCATCACTGGCCAGGTGTGGAATCGCTCACCGCCATCGATCACAACGTGCCTCTGACCGCAACCAAGCCGATTCGATTCTTCGACCCCGAAAACAACGACCTGCCCGATGTCATCGACCTGCACTTTCGCCGGGCGCCAGGCTTCGAGCACCTGAGCCACGTCGAGTATTCCAGGCTTTTGCGTGACAAGGTCGGTGAGGCTGAGGAGAAAGCCGCTGCCGAGCGCCGGGAGAAAGACATCAAGCTGCCCGGCCGCAGGGGCGTCCTACAACAGCACTGGAACTCGCATCCGGGCACACGCGAGCCTCGCCGTGGGCTTTCGCCGCGCGTGGCATGTAGGAATAGCTGGGCCAGGGTCGAGGCCCTGCAGCGCAATCAGGCCTTCATCGACCGGTACCGCGAAGCCCGCGCCGACCACCTGGCTGGCCGCGAGGCTATCTTCCCCGCCGGCACATGGTGGCTGCATCGCTTCGCCGGCGTGAAGTGTGCCGAGCTGGGCGCCACCGCCCCGCCGAGC
>PMIX01000305.1 GCA_003158395.1 Myxococcales bacterium
CGCGAGCAGTTCGAGATCCGCACCCACAAGCGGCTGCTTGACATCCTTGACCCCACGCAGCAGACGCTGGATGCGCTCATGAAGCTCGATCTGTCGGCTGGCGTGGATGTCGAGATCAAGACCTGAGGAAGGCCATGCAGATCGACGTCGTCAATATGGAAGGCCAGAAGGTTGGCCAAATCGAACTGGCCGACGAAGTGTTTGGCTGCAAGGTACGCGAGCATCTGCTTTGGGAAACCGTCAAGGCGCAACAGGCCGCGCGACGGGCGGGTACGCACGCGACTCGCACACGCGAATTCGTGCGCGGTGGCGGCCGCAAGCCCTATCGTCAGAAGGGCACCGGCAACGCGCGCCAAGGTTCGACGCGCTCACCGAATTTCGTGGGCGGCGGAAAGGTCTTCGGACCTCACCCGCGTGACTACGAATACACTCTGCCCCGCAAGGTCAAGAAGGCGGCGCTGGCCTCGGCCCTATCCCTGCGCGCGCAAGAGAAGAAGCTGGTCATCGTCGAGAGGCTGGTCATGGAGACACCCCAGACCAAGCGCATGGCAGCCGTTCTCAAGGCTCTGGGCGTTGACTCAGCGGTGGTGGTCGACGGGAAAGACAATGGCAACTTGGTCAAGTCGGTGCGCAACCTGGCCGCCTTCACCTGCCTGCCGCCCGAGGGGCTCAACGTCTACGACATCCTCATGCATCCGGGCCTGGTCATCGCCAAGGACGTCGTCAAGGCGGTCGAAGCGCGCATCGTAGGTTCCGGCGGTGAGGCCACGGCTTAAGAAAGGCAAGTCATGCGCTCCCCTGAAAAGATCATCAAGCGCCCGCTCCTCACCGAGAAGGGCTCCTTGCTCAAGGAGACCGGCGGTCGGCCTGAGGAGGAAGTCGATCCCGAGCAGGTCCAGCCCCAGCTTCTGCTCGAAGTGGCGCGTGATGCCAACAAGATCGAGATCAAACACGCAGTCGAGAAGTTGTGGAACGTCAATGTCCTCAAGGTGCGCACAGCGATTGTGCGGGGCAAGCAGAGGCGGGTCGGCCGCCACATCGGCCGGCGCTCCAATTGGAAGCGCGCGTTGATCACGCTGGCGGCTGGCCAGAAGATCGATTTCTTCGAGGGAGTCTAGGTCATGGGTCTTCGTACTATCAACCCGACGACGCCCGGTGTGCGCGGCAGGATCGCGCCGGATTTCTCCGATCTCACGCAGGGCAATCAGCCGCTCAAGGCTCTCACCGAGGCCAAGCCGTCGACCGGTGGCCGCAACCATTTCGGACGCGTGACTTCGCGCTTCCGGGGCAGCGGCCACAAGCGTCGCTTTCGTGTGATTGATTTTCGCCGCGACAAGATCGGTGTGCCCGCCAAAGTGGCCAGCATCGAATACGACCCCAACCGCAGCGCGCGCATCGCCCTTCTGCATTACGCGGACGGTGAGAAACGATACATCCTCTGGCCGGTCGGGCTTGCGGTAGGGGACACGGTGATTTCTTCGGCGAGCGCCGACATCAAGTCCGGAAACGCTTTGCCGCTGCGTAACATCCCGCTCGGCACGACCATTCACAATGTGGAACTGAAGGTCGCGGGCCGTGCGCAGATGGTTCGCTCTGCCGGCAGCGGGGCCCAGCTCATGGCCAAGGAGGGACAGTGGGCTCAGGTGCGGTTGCCCTCGGGCGAGGTCCGCTTGGTTCACCTTGATTGTCGGGCCACGGTCGGGCAACTGGGCAACGTCGAGCACAGCAGCGTACACAACGGCAAGGCCGGTCGAACCCGCTGGCTCGGTCGGCGTCCCCACAATCGTGGCGTCACCATGAATCCCGTCGATCACCCGATGGGCGGTGGCGAAGGCCGGTCATCTGGTGGCCGCCATCCCTGTTCGCCCTGGGGTCAGCTCAGCAAGGGGCTCAAGACCCGCCAAAACAAGAGGACAGATCGCATGATCATCAAACGCCGGGGAAAGAAGGCGTAGCTATGGCCCGCTCAGTCAAGAAGGGCGCGTTCGTGGATCGTCACCTGATGACCAAGGTGACCGATATGCAGCGGCAGAAGGCCAAGAAGGTTATCAAGACGTGGTCGCGTCGCTCCACCATCATTCCCGACATGGTCGGGTTGACCTTTGCGGTGCACAACGGGCGCAAGTTCCTGCCCGTGTTCGTGACCGAGAACATGGTTGGGCACAAGCTCGGTGAATTCGCGCCGACGCGTATCTTCCAAACCCACTCTGGGGATCGCAAGGCGGCCGCTGGAGCGGCGGCACCGGGAGCGCCCGCGGCCCCGGGTGCGCCGGGCTCGGCTCCGGGTACGGCGGCGCCCGCGGCGCCCGCGGCTGAAAAGAAGTAGGAAGAGAGACGAACATGGCACACGCAGTGTTGAGACGGTTTCGGCAGTCGCCGCGCAAGGTGCGCATGGTGGCTGACATGATCCGCGGGCTACAGGTAGCCGAGGCGTTGTCTATTCTCAACCTTCAGCCGCGCAAGGCCGCCCGGATGCTGTCAAAGGTTCTGAGCTCCGCGGTCGCCAACGCGACCACCAACGACAAGGCCGATGCCGATGCGCTGGTGGTGACCAAGGTGAACATCGACCCGGGGCCGACCGAAAAACGCTGGCTGGCGCGGTCCATGGGGCGCGCCAACCGGATCAACCGCCGAACCTCCCACGTGACCATCGTGGTCGACGTGGCGCAGGAGTAATCGCAATGGGTCAGAAGACACATCCGGTAGGTTTTCGTCTCGGCGTCGTCCGCGGCTGGAGCTCACAGTGGTATTCGGAGAAAAACTTCGCGAAGTGGCTGCATGAAGACATCCGCCTCAAGAAGTTCGTGAAGGAGAAGCTGGGCCATGCCGGGGTGGCCTCGGTGGAGGTCGAGCGCGCCGCCAACAAGGTGAAGATCAACATCTACACAGCGCGGCCGGGCATCGTCATTGGCAAGCGCGGCGCCGGCGTCGAGACGTTGAAGAAGGAAGTCCAGGCGCTGACCTCCAACGAGGTGTTCCTCAACATCCAGGAAGTTCGCAAGGCCGAGACCAACGCGCAACTGGTGGCGGAAAACGTGGCGACCCAGCTCGAACGTCGCGTGGCCTTCCGCCGCGCCATGAAGAAGGCGGTGCAGACCGCCATGAAGTTCGGCGCCAAGGGGATCCGCCTGGCGTGTTCGGGCCGCCTGGGCGGGGCCGAAATGGCGCGCTACGAGTGGTATCACGAAGGCCGCGTGCCCTTGCACACCCTGCGCGCGGACATCGAGTACGGCTTCACCGAGGCGCACACCACTTACGGCGCCATCGGAGTGAAGTGTTGGATCTTCAAGGGCGAGGTCCTGCCGCAACGGTCGGTTCGTCTGGCCTAGGCGCAACGAGAGGAAATCATGCTGGCACCTGATCGAGTTAAGTGGCGCAAGCAGCAGAAGGGCAAGATGCGCGGCGTTTCAAAAGGCGGCGCCTTCGTCTCTTTCGGCGAATATGGCCTGCAGGCACTCACATGCGGCTTCGTGACTGCGCGCCAGATCGAGGCGGCTCGCACCGCGATCTCGCGTCACGTGAAGCGGGGTGGAAAGCTCTACGTGCGCATCTTCCCAGACAAACCTATCTCCAAGAAACCGGCTGAAACCCGCATGGGCAAGGGCAAGGGCACGCCGGAGGAGTGGGTGGCTGTGATTCGGCCCGGTCGGGTGATGTACGAGCTCGAGGGCGTCACCGAAGAACTGGCCAAGCAGGCCTTTCACCTGGCCGAGCATAAGCTGGCGGTACGTACGCGGGTCATCGGACGGGAGCACGCGCTATGAAGGGCAAGATCCAGGCGAAGGACCTGCGCGGAAACGAGCCGGCTGAGCTGGCCCGCACGCTCAGGAAGTTGGAAGAGGATCTTCTCCAGTATCGGTTGAAGAAGAACACGAACCAGCTCGAAAACACGATGCTGGTGCGCCACACCCGGCGGGACATCGCACGGGTGCACACGGTGCTGGCCGAGCGGCAACGCCAATCGGCTGCGCCGGCTACCCCCGCGAAGGAGAAATAGGCCGTGGGCAACCAAGAATCCAATTCTGCCAAGAGCGACCAAGTGGCCGCAAGCTCGCGGACCCAATCGCGGAAACGAAAGCTAATCGGTGTCGTGACCAGCGACAAGATGAACAAGACGCGCGTAGTGACGGTTGAGCGCCGGATGGCTCACGCCAAGTACGGCAAGTACATGACTAAGCGCGCGAAATACAAGGCGCACGACGAGAATAACGAATACCGGCTGGGCGATCGCGTCCTGATCGTAGAGTCACGTCCGCTTTCGCGCCAGAAACGCTGGCGGGTGGAACGGCTCCTGGATCGAGCCCAGGAAATGTAACCCGGCCGGCAGTCAAGAAACGGACGACAGGTTCAGATCATGGTCCAGACGACGACAACCCTCGATGTGGCCGACAACTCGGGCGCCAAGAAGATCATGTGCATCCGAGTGTTGGGTGGCACCAGACGCAAATACGCTTCCTTGGGTGACGTGATCATCGTGGCAATCAAGGAAGCCATTCCGAACGCCAAGGTGAAGAAGGGCGAAATCGCCCGGGCAGTCATCGTGCGTACGAAGAAGGAGGTGTCGCGCCAGGATGGCTCGTACATCCGCTTCGACGCCAACTCGGCGGTCCTGGTTGACAAGGACAACGAGCCAGTGGGAACCCGTATTTTCGGGCCGGTGGCCCGTGAGCTGCGTGCGAAGCGATTCATGAAGATTATCTCTTTGGCGCCGGAGGTGCTGTGATGCACGTTCGCAAGGGCGACAACGTGGTCGTGATTGCCGGCAAGGAGAAGGGCAAACGCGGTCGCGTCTTGCGCATCCTTTCCGGCAAGGGCCGCGTAATGGTCGAGCGGATCAACATGATCAAGCGCCACACCAAGCCCACCCAGCGCAACCCGCGCGGCGGCATACTGGAAAAGGAGGGCTCGCTGGAGGCCTCGAATCTGGCGCTCTGGTGCGGGAAGTGTGGCGCAGGCCGGCGTTGCCGGGCCGATTTCAAAGAGGGACAGAAGAAGCGGCGCGTGTGCGTCAAATGTGGGTCGGTGATTGAATCGGCATAGGCGCCAGGGGCAGAAGGAAGAAACCGATGGCTGAGCAGAACGACAAACCCGACAAAGCCGAAGCGGAGAAGCCACCCAAGGGTGGCAAACCCGTGCTGACCCCCGAGCAACAAGCGGAAGCCGCAGCCAAGAAGGCTGCCCGCGCGGCAGGCAAGGGGAAGCCAGGCAAGGGCGGGCCCGGCGGAGCTGCCAAGGGTGAGCTTGCCGCCGAGCGCCTCAAACGCAGTCAACCGTCACGTCTGCGCAAGCTTTTCGAGACCGAGCTGCGGACGCGTCTGATGGCCGAGCTGGGCCTGGCCAACGTTATGCAAGCCCCCCGCATGGTCAAGATCATAGTGAACATGGGTCTGGGCGAGGCCATCACCAACCCCAAGATCCTGGACTCGGGCGTCGAGGACTTGGCGCTCATCACCGGCCAGAAACCGGTCGTCACCAAGTCCAAGAAGGCCATCGCGGCTTTCAAGCTCAAGGGCAACCAGAAGGTCGGGGCCATGGTGACCCTGCGGCGCGATAGCATGTATGAGTTTCTGGATCGCCTGGTCAGCTTTGCGCTCCCACGCGTGCGCGACTTCAAGGGCGTTTCGCCCAAGGGGTTCGACGGCCGTGGCAACTACACGCTCGGGGTTCGTGAGGGGAACATCTTTCCCGAGGCGAGCTTCGAGCGCGTGGAGAAGTCCAAGGGTATGAACATCACGATCACCACCACGGCGCGTACGGACGAGCAAGGCCGGGCCTTGCTGCGCCACCTCGGGATGCCGTTTAGGAGCTAGCGAAAAAATGGCGAAGACCGTCGACATGTTCCCCCCCACCCCAAAATTTCACGTCCGGCACCGGAATCGCTGCAAGCAGTGCGGCCGTTCGCGCGCCTTCATTCGCAAATTCGAGCTGTGTCGCATTTGTTTCCGGCTGCTCGCCCTGCGCGGCGACGTCCCCGGTGTTGTCAAGTCGAGCTGGTAGGTGCCCATGACCGATCCCATTGCTGATTTTCTTACCCGGATTCGTAACGCCATCCTGGCGCGACAAGGAGACGTGACGTCTCCCTCGTCGCGTCTCAAGGTGCGCCTGGCCGAGCTGCTCAAGGACGAGGGCTACATTGCCGGCTTTGATGTCCACGACAACTTCGACGGGCAGGCCGAGATTGTGGTTCGCTTGCGCTGGCCCCAGCCGGGGACCAACGCCATCACGGGCTTGCGCCGGCGCTCGCGTCCAGGGCAGCGCGTGTACGTCGGATGCGATCGGATTCCCAAGATTCGATCCGGGCTGGGTGTCGCCATCCTGTCCACTTCCCACGGCCTCATGACCGATCGGGCGGCCCGCAAGGCCGGGGTCGGAGGCGAATTGCTTTGTGAGGTCTGGTAGATGTCGCGCATCGGTCGCAAACCCCTTCCGCTCCCCAAGGGCGTGACGCTCAGCCAAAAACCTGGCCAATTCTTGGTCAAGGGGCCGAAAGGTGAATTGGCCAAGACTCTCCCTCAGGGCATCAGCATCAAGCTGGAAGGCGACAAGCTTGTTGTGTCTCGGGCGGATGATTCGCGCGAGAACCGGGCGTGCCACGGCCTGGTCCGCGCGCACCTCGCCAACATGGTCAAAGGCGTGACTGAGGGCTGGACGCGCGAGCTTGAGATCAATGGCGTCGGCTATCGCGCCGAGGTGGCGGGCGACACGGTGACGTTCGCGCTGGGCTACGCGCATCCGATCGTCTTCAAGCTGCCCAAGATCGTCAGCGCCAAGGTGGAGAAGAACCGCCTCACCCTGACCTCAGCCGACAAGGACCTCGTGGGCGAGATTGCGGCCAAGATGCGCGAACTGCGGCCTCCCGAGCCGTACAAAGGCAAGGGCATCAAGTACTTGGAAGAAATCATCAAGAAGAAGGTTGGCAAGGCTGCCGCAACGGGCGCCGCGGCCGGCGGGGGCTAGCCCCAACGGCGAGGTTCAAGGGACCATCGAAGAAGAGGACTCATGGCACGCAAGAGCAAAATCGAAAGTCGCACGCGCCGGCAGCGCTCGCTGCGCAAGCGGATTTCGGGTACGCCGGAACGGCCTCGCCTGGTGGTCTACCGTAGCGCCAAGCATATCTACGCCCAGGTGGTGGACGACTTGGCGGGCAAGACCTTGGTGGCCGCGTCCGACCTGGTGGCCAAGAAGAATCCGCCGGCCGAGCCGCCCAAAGGCAAGAAAAAGGATCGGGCCAAGCTGGTGGGGTCCTGGGTGGCAAAGAAGTGTCTGGAGAAGGGCATCAAGCAGGTTGTCTTCGATCGAGCTGGCTATCGTTACCACGGTCGCGTCTCGTCGATCGCTGCCGGCGCGCGCGGGGCGGGGTTGAAGTTCTAGGGCCAGAGTGACTAGGAGCAAGAATGGCGATTAACTACGAAGAAGTTGGCGAGCTGGTCGACAGCGTCGTCTTCATCAACCGCGTCGCCAAGGTCGTCAAAGGCGGCCGGCGGTTCTCGTTCTCTGCGCTGGTGGTCGTCGGCGACCAACGCGGGTACGTGGGTGCGGGCTTGGGCAAGGCCAATGAAGTTCCCGAAGCGATTCGCAAAGGTACCGAACAGGCCAAGAAGAACCTGTTCAAGATTCCTCTGGCAGGCACGACAATCCCCCACGAAGTTAAAGGGACGTTCGGTGCGGGCACCGTTCTCTTGCGACCCGCCAGCCCAGGTACGGGCGTGATTGCGGGAGGCGCGGTTCGACCGGTGCTCGAGGTTGCGGGGGTGCAGGATATCCTGACCAAGTGCATCGGAACCTCGAATCCCCACAACGTCATCCACGCCACCATCGATGCTCTCAAGAGGCTGAGCAGCGCCAGCAGCATTGCGACCCTGCGGGGCATGCGGTTGGAAGATATTACGGCAGCGAGTTAGACCATGGCCAAGAAGCTGAGAGTCACCTTGATCCGGAGCGGCATCAACCGCCCCGAGCCGCAGAAACTAACCATCTGGCAACTGGGCTTGCGCAAGATGGGGCGCAGCGCTGTCTTGCCAGACAATCCTGCCGTGCGCGGGATGATCCGTTCCGTCGCCCACCTGGTGAAGGTCGAGGTTGCGGAGTAGACCGCAAGCGCGAGCCGAAAGGAACCTGGACAATGGGGACCACGTTACACAACTTGAAGGGACCGCGCGGCGCCACCCGGAACCGCAAACGCATCGGCCGCGGGCCAGGCTCGGGGACCGGCGAACAGTCAGGCAAGGGCGTCAAGGGTCAGAAGGCCCGCACCGGTCATCATGGCGCGCGACTCGGTTTCGAGGGCGGTCAGATGCCCATGCAGCGCCGGCTGCCCAAGAGGGGCTTCAAGAACATCTTCGCAGCCGAGACCTTCGCGGTGAATCTCCATGACATCGAGGAGCGATTCGAAGCGGGCACGGTCACGCTTAGGGAGCTGCACGGTGTGGGTCTGGTCCCGCGGCGCTGCCGTTGGGTCAAGGTGCTGGGCTCGGGAGAGTTGAGCAAGAAGTTCGTGGTGAAGGCCAACGCGTTCTCGGCCAGCGCGAAGGACAAGATCGAGAAGAAAGGCGGACGCGCCGAAGTCGTTCAAGGCTAGAAGCGTAGGTCAGAAACGGATTAATGTCGTCTTCTAGGGGGAACTAAATGGCCTCTGGCTTCCAAAATATGGGGAAGATCCCCGAGCTGCGGAGGCGCATCTTCTACACGATCGCGCTGCTCGCGATTCACCGCATCGGTGTCGTGGTGACCACCCCGGGCGTGAACGCGAGCGTCATGGCCAAGATCGTCAACCAGTCTTCGGGCAGCTTCTTGGGCCTATTCAATATGTTTTCGGGCGGCGCCTTGGAGAAGATGTCGATCTTCGCCTTGGGCATCATGCCCTACGTCAGCTCGTCGATCATTCTGCAGCTCCTGACTGTGGTCATTCCCAAGCTCGAGCAAATTCAGAAAGAGGGCGAGATGGGGCGGCGGAAAATCAACCAGTACACCCGCTACGGCTGCATCATTCTGTCGTTCATCCAGTCCTTCTTCATTGCGCGCTGGCTGGTTTCGAACAACTCCGCCTACGGCCATTTGGGCGAGGTGGTTCCCGATCCCAACTGGCACTTCTACCTCCTCACCATGTTGTCGCTCACCACGGGCACGGCTTTCATCATGTGGCTGGGCGAACAAATCACCGAGCGCGGCATCGGTAATGGCATTTCACTCATCATCTTCGCCGGCATCGTGACCGATATCCCAGACGCCCTGGCTCGTCTTTGGCTGCGCGCCAAGGACGGCAACATCACCGCGTTCTCCCTGGCCTTGATGGCGTTGATCGTGGTGGTGGTGGTGGCGATCATCATCTTCTTTGAGCGCGGCCAACGCCGCATTCCGGTCCAATACGCCAAACGGGTGGTCGGACGGAAGATGTTTGGCGGACAATCCACCCACTTGCCGCTCAAGGTCAACACCTCGGGCGTGATCCCGCCCATCTTCGCTTCGTCGATCTTGATGTTCCCACAGCAGGTCGCTTCGTTTTGGGACAATCCCTTTGCCAAGGCGTTCTCCGACGCGTTGCACCCCGGAGATTGGCGCTACAACGTGCTGTACGTCGGTCTGATCGTATTCTTCTGCTACTTCTACACGGCGGTCACTTTCAATCCCGTGGACGTGGCCGACAACATGCGCAAGTACGGTGGGTTCGTTCCTGGCATCCGTCCGGGCAAAGCTACGGCTGCCTACATCGACAAAGTCCTGACACGCATCACGGCGGGCGGCGCACTCTACGTGTCTGCCATCTGCGTGTTGCCCACGCTGCTGACCACCAACATGGGGGTTCCGTTCTACTTCGGCGGCACAGGCCTCATGATTGTCGTTGGTGTAGCTCTAGACACTGTGCAGCAGATCGAGTCCCACCTCATCACGCGCAACTACGAGGGCTTCACCGGACCCAAGGGACCGCGTATCCGCGGAAGGGGCGGACGCGTGACGGCCCCGGTAGGCGGCTAAGCTTGCGGCTTGTCAGGACTCACTCGCATGACCACAGTTCGCGCACCCAGCGCTCGCTGGGCTCGCGGGACGTCCACGAATCGCGTGGGGAGCCCGCAGACGTGAAAGGGATTCAGCTCAAGTCAGCGGCCCAGATCGCCAAGCTGCGCGAGGCGAACCTCGTGGTCGCTGAGGTGCTGAACGTTCTGGCCGCGGCCGCCGCGCCGGGCGTGAGCACGTGGGAACTCGATCAGCTCGCGGCCAGACACCTGAAGCACCTGAGAGCCGAACCGGCGTTCCTCGGGTACCGGGGCTATCCCGCGGTCCTGTGTGCCTCGGTGAACAATGCGATCGTGCACGGCATCCCACGCAAGGACGTGGTGCTCAAGCACGGCGACATCCTTTCCTTGGACTTCGGCGCCTTCAAAGACGGTTGGTGCGGTGACTCAGCGCGGACACTCGAGATAGGTCCGGTCTCGCTGGAGGCACACGCTTTGGTCGAGGCGACACGGGAATCGCTGGACAAGGCCTTGGCGCAATGCATTTCCGGGCGTCGCCTGGGGGACGTGAGTTGGGCAGTTCAGAGTCACGTCGAGGCATGTGGTTTTTCCGTCGTACGGCAGTTCGCGGGGCATGGTATAGGGCGGCACATGCACGAGCCGCCCCAGGTTCCAAACTATGGCGAAGCCGGAAAGGGACCCCGACTGATTCCGGGGATGGTTCTCGCTGTCGAGCCCATGGTGAACCAAGGCGGCCCCGACGTTGTAATCGAGGAGGATGAGTGGACTGCGGTTACCAAAGATGGTAGCCTCTCCGCCCATTTTGAGCACTCGGTGGCAATCACCGAGAACGGCCCGATGGTTTTGTCACGGGCGTGAAACGGGGCAAGGGTTCCATGAAGGTCAGAGCATCAGTGAAGAAGATCTGCGACAAGTGCAAGATTATCCGCCGTCGCGGGGTGGTGCGCGTCATTTGCGAGAATGCGCGCCACAAGCAGCGGCAAGGCTAACCAGGATGAGAGCAGGAAAGGAAAGCTCATGGCCCGTGTAGCAGGCGTCGATCTTCCGCGGAATAAGCGCATGGAGTACGCGCTGACGTACATCAACGGCATCGGGAGGACCAAGGCGCGGGAGATCCTGAAGGCCTCGTCCGTGTCGCTCGACAAGCGCAGTGATGCGTTGGACGACAACGAAACCCGCCGCATCCGTGAGGTCATCGAGCAGATGGGGTTGAAGATCGAGGGCGATTTGCAGCGTGAGATCTCGATGAATATCAAGCGCCTGATGGATCTAGGCTGTTACCGCGGGCTGCGTCACCGGCGCAGTTTGCCGGTTCACGGCCAGCGGACCAAGACCAACGCTCGGACCCGCAAGGGACCGCGCAAGGGGCAGATGATCAAGCGCAAGACGGAGGGCACGGGAGCCTAGCCGCGAATCGGTCGGTCGTTTTCGCATCAGAGGACGTCGGCCGCAACCTGAAAAGAGAGACAAGACGGACGGAACATGTCGACTGAGCAACCAGCAGCTAAACCAAAGCCCAAGGCCAAGAAGGCCAAGAAGAGCATCCAGAGCGGCATCGCGCATATCACGGCGTCGTTCAACAACACCATCGTGACCATCACCGACGTTTCAGGAAACGTGGTGTCGTGGTCATCGTCGGGCGTGAAGGGGTTCAAGGGCTCGCGCAAGTCGACGCCTTTTGCCGCCCAGCTGGCCGCCGAGGATGCGGCCCACAAGGCCATGGAGCATGGGATGAAGTCCATCAACGTCTTCATCAAGGGGCCCGGTTCGGGGCGTGAGTCGGCGCTGCGCGCGCTGGCCGCCACCGGTTTCAAGATTAATCTTATCCGCGACCTGACCCCGATTCCCCACAACGGTTGCCGGCCGCCCAAGCGGCGCCGGGTGTGATGCGTTCGTCTCCACAGTCCCAGAGTCAAGCGAAAGCACGAGGAAGGTAACCCAGCAATGGCGAAGTATTCCGGTCCGGTTTGTCGCCTCTGTCGCCGTGAGGACATGAAACTGTTCTTGAAAGGCGACCGTTGCTATACCGACAAGTGTGGCTACGAGAGGCGCGCCTATGCGCCGGGGCAGCATGGACAGGCCCGCCGCAGGAAGCTGTCCAACTATGGCTCCCAGTTGCGCGAGAAGCAGAAACTGAAGCGAATGTACGGCTTGGCGGAGCAGCAGTTCCGCGGCTACTACCACAAGGCCAACCGGATGAAGGGCGTGACAGGCGAGAATCTGCTGCAACTGCTCGAGCGCCGTCTTGACAACGTCGTGTATCGCCTGGGCTTCGCTTCCGATCATGCGGAAGCGCGCCAGCTGGTTCGCCACGGGCATTTCGTGGTCAATGGCAAGAAGGTCAACGTGCCCTCGTTCCTTTGCTGCGCCAACGACAGCGTGGCGGTCAAGGAGAAGTCCCGCAAGGTGACCCGCATCCTGGAGAACCTGGGGGCTGTCGAGCGCCGGGGCGTGCCCAAGTGGCTACAACTGGACAAGGACAGTTTTCAAGGCAAGCTGGCCACGCTGCCCGCGCGCGAGGACTTGACCATGCCCATTCGCGAGCAGCTCGTCGTAGAACTCTACTCGAAGTAGATCACCCGCCCACTCGGATATTAGATAGGAGAACAGAATGTCGACCGCGAGTTCACTAACTGTGGCGGCGTCTCAACCGGCGTTTGTTGCGAAGAATTGGCGCGATCTGATCCGCCCGCGCAAGCTGGAAGTGGATGCAGAGTCGCTGACCGATACCTACGGGAAGTTCACCTGCGAGCCATTGGAACGGGGCTTCGGCACTACCATTGGCAACGGGCTCCGTCGGGTCCTGCTGTCGTCACTGCAGGGCGCGGCCATCACAGCCATCAAGATAGAAGGCGCGGTACACGAGTTTACCTCGTTGCCTGAAGTGGCCGAAGACGTCACCGACATCGTGCTGAATCTGAAAGAGGTCATCATCCGGTCGTTGGACGGCAAGCCGCGCACCCTGCGGCTGGACAAGGACGGCGCGGGCAAGGTGACGGCACGGGACATCCAGTGTCCGGACGGGATTGAGATACTCAACCCTGACCGGCTGATCATGACCTGCTCCAAGGGCGCGAAGGTGCGCGTGGAGATCGAGGTCAGCACGGGGCGCGGCTATGTGCCGGCCGAGCGCAACAAGACGCCGACCATGGGCGTAGGGACCGTCCCCATCGATTCGTTGTTCTCTCCCATCCGCAAGGTGAATTTCGCTGTCACCAACGCGCGCGTGGGCCAGCAGACTGACTACGATCGTCTGACCCTGGAAGTGTGGACCAACGGCACGGTCAAGCCCGAAGATGCGGTTGCGTTTGCCGCCAAGATTTTCAAGGACCAACTGACCATCTTCATCAACTTCCAGGAAGGCGCCGAACCCGCGCCCGAGGCCACGGTCTCCGAGGAGCAGCAGAAGCTCAACGAGAACCTATGGAAGTCGGTCGACGATCTGGAGCTTTCTGTGCGTTCGGCCAACTGCCTGCAGAATGCGAATATCCGCTGCATCGGCGAGTTGGTGCAAAAGACCGAATCGGAGATGCTGAAGACCAAGAACTTTGGGCGCAAGTCGCTCAAGGAGATCAAAGAGATCCTGGCCAGCATGGGCCTGTCCCTGGGCATGAAACTGGAAGGCTGGCCGGGAGACGGTCCGCCCAAGAAGGCCTGATCGGGGCCGACCCCACCCGCCAACTCAACCCGCTGCTAGGCGAACATGCGACACAAGAGAGCAGGACTGCACCTTTCTCGGACCCCGGCTCACCGCAAGGCTCTGTTTTCCAACCTTGTGGCGGCCCTCCTCACCTACGAACGCATCCGGACCACGGAAGCCAAGGCCAAGGAGGTGCGCCGGCTTGCGGAGCGGGCCATCACCTGGGCGCGTCGGCTGGGCCCTGTGCTGACCAAGAAGCCCGAGAAGCGCACGGACGAGGAAAAGGCGCGTGTGGTGCACGCGATCCGTATGGCCTTGCGGGCGGTTCGCGACCGGGAGGCCGTGCTCAAGCTGTTCGAGGAAATCGGACCGCGCTACCTCACCCGGCATGGGGGCTACACCCGAATCATGAAGTTGGGGCAGCGGCCGGGAGATGCGGCGCACATGTCGCTGCTGGAGCTAATCCCAGCCGAGGGTGCGGCAGAGAAGCCTCAGCCCAAGCAAGAGAAGGGCAAGCCGAAGAAGGAGCCGGCCGAGAAGGGCAAGGCCAAGCAGGAGGCCGGGCGGTCCAAGAGCGCCGCACCCAAGGCGTCGGCACCCAAGGCCCGGGTCAAGAAGGAGTCAGTGGCCCGCTCCGCCAAGCCATCGGGCGCGACCGTCCGTCGGGCGCCTCGGGGCAGGAAAGGCGGGGGCGAGTAGGGGAATTGGTGCCAGCCCGACCTGCTTTCAACCCAGAGGGCTAGCCGGATCGCGGGTCGCGTGGGCGAGTGCGTGAGCGAGTTCGTGGGCGTTTTGCGGGAAGACGGAGAGCGGGTCGCGTGCCGCTCGCGCTCACGGGAGCCGCCCCCGCTAGCCGCTTTCCGCTCGTCGCTACCGCTACCGCTCACGCGCACGCTGGCCGATCTGCGCTGGCCCAGAGGGTCGCTCGCCCATGTGGGCCAGCCGCGTGAGCATTGTGCCCGCTGTGGGGGAAAGTTGGCTTCCGCTCCAGCGCGAGTGGGCAGGCCTTTCCAATTCTGCGATTGACAGCGGAAGGCGGGTGGCGGTAACAGGGCGGTATGGGTGCGTCAGCGGCCGACCTGCCTGGCCTCGGGAACTCCTTTGCGTTGTCGCTTGTGTCGTTGGCAGTCGTCTGCCTATTGGCGTACCTAGTCTTGCGCTGGTTCTCGCGCCGAGGGGTCGGCGGGCGCAGCGAAGGCCCCGTGCGTGTCCTGGCTCGCTGCTCACTCGAACCCCGGCGTGCCGTCTATCTTCTGCAAGTGGCAGGTCGCTGCTTTCTGGTTGGGGTCGGAGACGGCCCCATGTCGTTGCTCGCCGAGATCGATCCGGCGGCCGTGAGGAGCGAGCTGGGTGCCGGGGCGCCTGTCCAGGCCGGCCTACGATTCGCCGAGGTGCTGTCTCGGTTCCGCGGGAGGCCGAAATCGTGACTGCGGCATTGCGCGGGACAGCGGTTGCGACCGATGCGGGACTCGCCTCCCGGCCGCTCTTGCTCCTGGTCGTGATAGGCGCGC
>PMIX01000345.1 GCA_003158395.1 Myxococcales bacterium
CGGGCAGGGATCGAACACATCCCTATCTAACACCACCTCTACGGCACAATGCCGGAAGAGCTATGGCCTGACCTGGAAATTCCCAGCGCAGAGCCGTTGCTATCCGCCAGCTTCGTCGAAGTGATATCCGGCCTCGCCGTGGTCCGCGTCGTCCAGGCCCATCTCTTCGGAATCAGAAGTCGGTCGCAGACCGATCACGGCCTTCACCAGGAAAGCAAGAATGAGGGTGCCAGTCAGGGCCAGCGCAATGGTCAGACCTATGGCCTTGAGCTGCTCCAGCCACAGGGTCCTGCCCACGATCTGCGCCAGATTGGTGTTGAGGTTCGGGTTGGCCTCGGGCGTGGCCAAAAAGCCGGTCAGAAGCGCGCCCATGGTCCCGCCCACCCCGTGGACGCCGAAGGTGTCGAGCGCATCGTCGTACTTGAGCAGGGCCTTCAGCTTGGTGCAGGCAAGGTAGGGAATGCTGCCGGCTAGAAGGCCGACGATCACCGCGCCGGTGGAGGTCACAAAACCGGCCCCAGGCGTGATGACAACCAAGCCCGCGACCGCGCCCGAACAGAAGCCGAGTATCGTCGGTTTGCCCCGTGTGACCCACTCGATGGCCGGCCACACTATGCAAGCTACCGCAGTCGCCAGAGTGGTCGCGGTGAAGGCGTTGGCCGCGATCCCGTCGGCTGCGACCGCGCTGCCTGCATTGAAGCCGTACCAGCCCACCCACAGCATCCCCGTTCCCACCATGGTCAGTACCATGCTGTGGGGCAAGAAAGGCCTGTGGCCCCATCCCTTGCGGCGGCCGAGGATGATGGCCAGCAAGAGGGCCGACCAGCCTGATGACATGTGCACGACAGTGCCGCCAGCAAAGTCGATGGCCTTGATGCCTGCCTTCGCGTTGCCCAGGCCATTCATCATCCCGTCGCTGCCCCACACCATGTGGGCCAGGGGGAAATACACCAGCAGCATCCAGCCCACGATGAAGGCCATAATGGCCGAGTACTTCATGCGCTCGGCGATTGCGCCCACGATGAGCGCGGGCGTGATGATGGCNNGATGGCAAACATCATCTGGTACATAGAAAACACGTTGTGCGAAACCCACGCCCCGTAGTCCGGATTGGGCGCGTTGCCCACGCCTTTCAGAAAGGCGAATTTGAGCGACCCCAAGATTGGCGACCCACTGCCAAAAGCCAAGCTGTAGCCGAACGCCCACCACAAGATGGTGACCACGCCGGCAGTTCCCAAACACTGCGCCAACACCGACAGCACGTTCTTGCGCCGGACCAGGCCTCCGTAGAACAAGGCCAAACCTGGCAACGTCATGAAAAGCACCAGCGCGGTCGATGTCATCATCCAGGCGTTGTGGCCCGGACCGGGTACGCTGAGAGCCTTGGGCGGGCTGTTGGTGAGATAGGCTTCCAAGTCGGCGACGCGGGCGGCGAGGTCCTGGGCACCGGGCGCGGCCGCTGCAGCAGCCGGGGCCGGACCCTGCTCTTGGGCGCGCGCCCCCGATTGCAACACGGCGCCGAGGGCCAACACCACCACGACAGGAAGAAGCCAGTGACGTCCGGTTCGACTCGATTTCATGGAAGTTCGCCTTTCACATGGCAACGTAGAGGCCGCGCGACACCGGGGCAAGACACTTCCCGAGCGGGGCATGCGATTTTGCGGTGGGGACACCAATTGCTTGCGGCCGCGAAACTGGTACCTTTCCTGGAAGAAACTGCATCGAAACGCCGGCGAAACAGGCGCACGAAGGTCGGAAGCGGCCCATGCTTTCCTGGATGGTGGTAGGAGTGAAGGCATGACGATTCGCGAACAACTGGAAGCCGACGAGGACAAGGTGCTGTCGCCCTTCGCGCAGAAGAGCCGCCTATCCCGGGGCCGCGATCGGCATGAACCCGCTGACGAAACACGACCCATCTTCCAGCATGACCGCGATCGCATCCTGCACTCGAAGGCGTTCCGGCGCCTGGCCGGCAAGACCCAGGTGTTTCTCGCGCCCGCAGGTGATCACTACCGCACCCGCCTCACGCACACCCTAGAGGTGTCGCAGATCGCACGTACCATAGCCCGCGCCCTGCGCCTCAACGAATCGCTGACCGAGGCCATTGCGATGGGTCACGATCTGGGGCACACGCCCTTTGGCCACGCCGGCGAGCGCGCCCTGGCCAAGCTGGTCCCGGGCGGTTTTCATCACGGCCGCCAATCGGTGCGCGTGGTGGAGGTGCTGGAGCACGACGGGACGGGACTCAATCTGAGCGTCGAAGTGCGCGACGGCATTCTCAAGCACTCGAAGGGAAAGGGCGAGATCGTGTCGGACAACCCTGATCTCACCGCCATGACTCTGGAGGGTCAGATTGCTCGCATCGCGGACATCGCCGCCTACGTGAACCACGACCTCGACGACGCCATCCGCGGGCACATCCTGCTGGAACACGACTTGCCCGCGGAGGTCGTGGCGGTGCTGGGTCCCACGCACAGCCAACGCATCGGCCGTCTGGTCACCGACGTGGTCGTGGCGTCGCGCCTGGAAGAGAAGCGTCAGATTCGCCTGAGCCCCGAGGTGCTACACGCCCTCGTCACTTTGCGGGATGTGCTTTTCGAGCGCGTCTACGAACGCGCAGATATCCGCAAGGAGTTCGAGCGCGCCGAACGGGTCACCAGCGAGCTGTGGGCCCACTTCCATCTCCACGCCGACGAGTTCCATGCACGCCACTGGCCCAAGGGCGTGCCTGACACTGAGGATCTTTCGCGCGCGGTCGCTGATTTCATCACAGGGATGACCGACCGCTACGCCCTGCGCACCTACCAAGAGTACTTTCTGCCGCGTTCTTGGACGGTTGTGTAGCCGTCAGTGTTCGGGGACGAGGAGCATCAGGAAGCCCCCGTAGGGCAGCATCTTGACGGCCTGCACGTCGGTGGCGTTGCGTTGCCGTTTCGTGACCAGCAGGTCAGTCGGCGAGGGACCGTCGGCCACCAGGATCATGCTGAAGAGGCCGGTGCCGAGGAGCTCCATTGGCACGGGACGTGTCTTGACGACCGCGTCGCCGTTCAGCCCGCCTAGGTACCAGGTGCGGCCCTTGCGCCGGGCGATGATCACCGTGTGGCCAGGATCGCCCTCAAGCAGGCGGGTTTCGTCCCAGGCGCTGGGCAGAGCGGACAACAGTTTCACCGCCTCCTTCGGAATCGCACCGTCGCTGTCGCCGAAAGAGCGCAGCCCAGATTCGAAAACCACGGTCATGCCCAGCCCATGACCCCAGGTCATGAGTGACCGATGCGCCGGGCTGCGAAATGTGATGGGCATGGGTTCCATCGGGCCCACCACGTTGCGGGTAAAGGGCTCGATCAGGTTTTGTCGCGCCTGCCTGGCCCAGTCGCCCGCTGCCTTTTCGCTGCGCCAGGTGGTGGCCGAAAGCAGGTGGGGATAGGTGCGATCCCAGCCTGCGCCAGGGATTCGGCCCTCGAATTCCACCAGCAAGTGGCGCTTCCCGGCCTCTTCCAGCAGCGCCAGCAAAGACCCCACCACGTCGGGCTTGCCACTCGTCGATGCCGTGACCAGCACGCCCTTGAATCCGGCAGTCACGAACTCAGCGAGCGGCAACCCGGCCGCATCCCTGGGCCCGATGAGCAGCCCGACCTTCTTGCCGGCAGCGGCGCGGACGAGCTTGTGCCACGCACGTCCGCTTCCGGATGCGGAAACCAGCGCGTAGCCCCACCCCATTGAGGCCGCGAGATCCGCCACGCGCCCGCTGCTCGCCTGCTCGAGCCCACCTGACCCCATGCGCCGGGCCAGGTTGTCCGGCCGGACCCAATCCCCGGCGCCCGCTGGCGCCGGTACGCCGAGGTCAGTGACCAGGCTCGATTCCACGATGCCGGCCAGGCGGTCCGACATGATCACGACCCGCCAGGGCGTGGACCAGGGCAAAGTAGAACTCGGCTGCGCGTCTCCGTGCCCCGCTTCCTCGTCAGGATGAGGAAAGCGGAAGCGATAGATCTCGCTGTCAGACTTGCCGGCAAGCCCGAGAGCGGCATGACCAGCGGCCAGCCCGGATTCGGCCAGCAACGCCCAGCATGCGCCGTCCGCCGAAGCGAACAGGGCTGGCAGCGCCCATCTTGCCCCGGCTGGTGCAGCCGTGCCGGCCGGCAGATCGGTCACCCACTCGGCCGAACCGCCTTCGCCCAGGCTTGTGCCGGGGTCGTACTGGGGGAGCAAGGTCGCCCGTGCGGCGGGCACAAAACGAAAGCCAGTCGCCTCTCCGGTAACCGTGAGCTGCCGGGAGTCCGTTTCGGGGAAACGATAGCGGAAAGCAACTCCGTCGTCGTAGGCGCGCACGATGAGATCCATGCGCGCCTTCTGTGGCGTTTCGAATGAGAGCACGCGTTCGACGCCGGTGTTGCTGAAGTGGCTACGCTTCCCGCGCGGAAGGGCGTAGTCATCCGTCACCCGGCGGTGACTTTCGCCCAGGTAGCGAAGGTCGTCGGTGAAGTCCGCGTCCTTGCGGGTGATGCCGAGCGGTGACCAGCGCAACATCTCAATGCGACCTTCGCCACCTCCTAATGCAGCGCGGTAGTAAAGGCGCGGCTGCGCAGGATAGTCGGCCGCCCCGATCGCTGAGAAGTATCGAACTTGCACCGTCACCTGACCGCCCGGCGACGCGATCACCCAGCCGTCCGCCGGCAAGACGGGCGCGCCCTTCCTGACCGTCGGAGCGCAGGTGCACAGGCCGAGGAAGAGAGGGACAAAGGACAGTTCTGCTGGGTGGCTCCTCATCGTCAAATCAGTACACCCGAAAGCTGAGCGGAGCTCAAGAAACCCTGTGCCCCAACCACGCGGGCGAGTTGATTCACCTCAAAAGCCGCCCTGCGCCCCGAAAGCGCGCCGTCCCCAAGGGGGCGAGAAATCAGAGCAAGTAGGCGGCCAGTGCCAGGTTGAGGGTGCGAATCGCTTGCCCGATGAACCCGGCCATCTTACGCGCGCCGTTCTCTGGTCAACCCGGTGCGCGAGGGGTTCACACGTTGAACCTAAAGTGAATGACGTCGCCGTCACGCACGACGTAGTCCTTGCCTTCCATAGCCAGTTTGGCGTGCTGGCGGCAAGCGGCCTCTGAGCCCAGCTTGACCAGGTCCTCCCACCGCATGACCTCGGCCTTGATGAAACCGCGCTCGAAGTCGGTATGGATCACACCTGCGGCTTGCGGCGCGTGGGTCCCGCGCTTCACGGTCCAGGCACGGCACTCGTGCTCGCCCACGGTGAAGAAGGTGATGAGGTCCAGGATCTGGTACGCGGTCCGCGCCACGGCGAAAAGCCCCGGTTCCTTCAGGCCCAGGGTTTCCAGGAAGGCAGGCCGGTCCGCGACGTCCAGGGTAGCGATCTCGGCCTCGGCCCCGGCACAGATGGGAACCACCGGCGCGCCTTCCTTGGCCGCGTGGGCTCGCAGAGCCGCCACATGCGCGTCGCGATCCGATGTCGCAAGCTGCTTCTCTGCCACGTTGGCCACGTAGAAGACGCGCTTCTGGGTCAAGAGGAATAGATCGCGAACGAGTGCCAATTCATCGGCCGAGAGTCCCTGCGCGCGTACGGGCACGCCCGCGTTCAACCCAGCCTGCACGCGCTCGCACAAAGCCAGGGTGGCCCTCTCTTCCTTGGGCGCCGGACCCTTGAGCGCGGTTCGCGCCTTGTCGATGCGCTTGCCCACGCCCTCCATGTCCTTGAGGCACAGCTCGGTGTCGACGGTCAGCACGTCGGACACAGGGTCGATGCGCCCCTCCACGTGCACGACATTGGAATCCTCGAAACAGCGAACGACATGGGCGATGGCATCGGTCTCGCGGATGTTGGCCAGAAACTGATTGCCCAGACCTTCCCCTCTCGAAGCCCCCCGCACCAGGCCGGCGATGTCCACGAAGTTGACCGTGGCGTGCACCGCCGGCTTGCCCGTGAAGAGCGCGACCACGGCGTCCAGCCGCGGGTCAGGCACCGAGGCCACGCCCAGGTTGGGCTGCACGGTGCAGAAGGGGTAGTTGGCCACTTCAGCGCCGGCGGCCGACAGCGCATTGAAAAGAGTCGATTTGCCCACGTTGGGCAGGCCGACGATGCCGCAAGAGATCATCGGACCAAGGATGCGCCAGCGAGGCGCAGCTGGCTAGATCTTGCCAACCAGAATGAACGCGATGATCAAGCCGTAGATGACCAGAGACTCGATGAGTGCAAGGCCGAGGATCATCGGCACAAGAATCTTGCCGGAGGCCTGCGGGTTGCGCGCGACGCCGTCGAGGGCCGAGGCCGCCGCACGACCTTGACCGAGGCCGCCGCCGAAGGCCGCCAGCCCGATGGCAAGCGCCGCGCCAATGGCAATGTAGCCCTTGGTCAGGTCGGGCGCGGGCGCGTCGCTGGCAAANNCGCATCTGGAAATCCTCCTTGCGAACAGAGCTAGGACGGTAGGGACAATACGGTCAGTGCTCCTCGTGGGCAATAGCCGTCGAGATGTAGATGGTGGTGAGCAGACAGAAAACAACGGCCTGGATGACCGAGACGAGGACGCCGAGTAGAAGGAACGGGACGGGGACGAGCCAAGGCACAAGCATGAAGAACACGGCCGTTACCTTGTGATCCGCAGCGATGTTGCCGAGAAGACGGACCGAAAGCGACACCGGCCGGGCAATATGGCTGACTAGCTCGATGGGCAGCATCAAGGGCGACAACCACCACAGGGGACCCATGAAGTGCTTGAGGTACTTGAGGCCATGCGCGCGCAGGCCAAAAGCGTGGGACAGAAAAAAGACCAACACCGCCAGAGCAACGTTGGTCTTTAGAGTGGCCGTCGGCGGCAGGAAGCCAGGGATGAGCGACAGCAGGTTGCAGAAGAGAATGAACAAGAACAACGAACCAATGAGCGGCAGAAATCGCCGGGCTTCCTTGGCGCCCAGCGGACCCTCGATCAACCCGTAGACGATGTCGCCCAAGAGCTCGAGCAGGTTGCGCAGACAGAAGTGCCGCGGCGGCACAGCACCGCCGTCGGGCGTCTTGCGCACGCTGGTGGCGTAGCGGACGGCGAAAAAGGCCAGCAGCAGAAGGACCAGTAGCCCACCGAGAATATGGTCGATCTCGAAGTGGGTGGCCGTGAACACCTGCCAGGTCCACCGGCGACCGAGATAGAATTGTAGATTTTCCTTCAGGGACTCGTAGCCGGGGACCAATTCAAACCAGGTTGAGTGGGGACCCATGGCTACGCTTTGCCCTGTTCACCTGCCGTCGATCCGATCCACAGCCCCGCCATGACGAGCGAGATTGGAAGAACGGAAATCCCGATAGCGAACGGCACGAGGGCGAGATTGTAGACACGGATGGCGACCCATACCAGAGCGAAGAGGATCAGCATCTTGCAGGCCAGGGCGGCCACCAGCCCCGCGGCCTGGGCGGTGGCTCCGGCCGCGGCCCGCGCGATGGCCCGCGCCGCCAGGCGGTGAATGGCCCACAGGTTCAGGCACGCCAGGGCCGCGCCCACACCAGCAGCCAGAAGGCCCGCCTTGCCCCAGGCCAGGCCCCCCAGCGCGGTTACGGCCAAGGCCAGAACGAGATTCGTCTTTTCGATGGCTGCGAGAGGCTTCGTCGTCATGGTGTTTTGAGTTCGTCGTCTTGGTCGTTTTCCAGGGACTTCTGGTAGGTCCGGACCACACGAATCAGTGCCTTGACGCCAGCCCCCACGCCCGCTGCGAAACCTATCCATGCCAGCCAGGGCGCCGTCCCGAGTTTCCCGTCCAGGTACCGTCCCGCGAAGTACCCTATGCCGATGGCGAAGGAAATTTCAAGACCGACCGAGCCCGTGCTGCCGACAATGGCCCACATTTTCTTGGCTTGTGGGTCCATTGCTCGCCCGGCGACGCGTGCCGCTAGAACCGGCTGCTGACCGCTAGAAAGGTCATCTTGTCGTTGGTCTCGCGCAGGCGCGCCGACAAGGTCCGCACGAAGGTCCACAGCAGGTCGTAGGCCAGATCCCGGTCGACGAACAGGAGGTCCGCGACGCGCTCCTTGCTGAGCACGAAAAGGCGGCAGGCCTCGTGGGCCAAGGCATCCGCGCTGCGCGGAAAATCATCGATGAGCGCCATCTCGCCGAAGTAGTCGCCGGTCTTGAGAATGGCCAGCGCCTCTTCTCCCATGCCCGGCACCTGACGGCTGATGCGAACCGAGCCCGACAGGATGAGGTACAGCTTGTCGCCCGCCGATCCTTCCTTGAAAATCAGGCTGCCGCGGGCGTAACCCTCCTCCGAGCCGAGTGCGGCGATGCGGCGCAGGTACAGGAGGGGCAGGTCGGCGAACAGCGCCACCCGCGCAAGAAAGGCCGCCATCTGGTCCTGCTCGACGACCGACAGTCCCGAAGGCGCTGGCGTGGATGGGGCCCCATCGTCCATGCTCACCGGCTCGCCGGCCGGCCCGATGCCAGGCGTGTCACTCATCGGAAGCATTATGCCACAAGCACCTGCCGGCGTTGAGGATCACTGCCTCGCCAAGGCGGGGCCAGAGGGCGGAGCGAACCCCTTGAGGGTTGCCATCAATAAACGGGAACCTTGATCACGATCTTGCGGATAGGTCCTGTGTGCGCGCCGGTGCCGATCCCGGGGCGATGGCCGTCCTCGGGGAAGTAGACTGCAAAGCAGCCTGGGCGCAGGGTCAGATACTCGGCGGTCCCCTGTAGTTCCTGGAAATCGTTGGCCATGTCGTTGGACTTCTCCGTGCAGTGGACGCGTGGCACGTAGCCGATCAGTTCCTCGCCCGCCACCATGTACTGAACGTCGATGAAGGCGCGGTGGCCTTCCAGACGGACGCTTTCCTTTGTCTTCGGTGCGGCCTCGCCAACAATCACGGTGCACCCGGTGGAACCCAGCGGCTGGCGCCCTACGGGCAGGGCGGCCAGATCGGCGTGCTTGAGAAACGCGAAGCACTCGGCAAAGAGCGGGTGGACCGAGGCGTAGCGATCGGCATTGGCGAGAACATCGAAGATCATGGAACACCTCCTTTTCGCGGAGCGGTCGCGCACGCGGAGTCCAGGGCGCGAAAAAGTCTGAATGCCCATTTTCCCCGTAGGTCAGCGCTCATGAATTGTCGTCTCCTCACAATGCTGCTCATCTACCCATGCGCCAGGAAACGCTCGACGTCGATGGCGGCCATGCAGCCGGTGCCCGCTGCTGTGATCGCCTGCCGGTAGACATGGTCGGCCACGTCCCCGCAGGCAAAGACGCCCGCCACGCTGGTGGCGGTCGATCCCGGCGTGGTGCGGATGTAGCCGACCTCGTCCATGTCCAGCCTGCCCCGGAATAGCTCGCTTGA
>PMIX01000352.1 GCA_003158395.1 Myxococcales bacterium
CCAGTCCAGACCCGCCCGGCTCAGCGCACCCCGCAGCACCGCGTCCCCAGTAGCCAGTCGCACAGTGGCGACCTTCTTTCCCTTCAGATCCGCCACTGACTTGATCTCAGTCGCCTTCTCCTTGGTCGTGATGATGGACACATCCTCGCCCATCACACCGCCGATGATGCGTAGGTCGGCGCCCTTGGCGATGTGCACGAGAGGCGCCGTGGTGCCAAAAGCGCCCAGGTCAAGCTGGCCCGCGCGCAACGCCGCCAACCCGTCGGCCGAGTTGGTGAACTCGGAAAGTTGTACGTTTAGCCCTTCCTGTTGGAAGAACTTCTCTTCCGCCGCCACGAAGAACTTCGCGTGGCCCGTGACTGGCAAATGTCCGACCTTCAGGTTCACCAACGGCGGCGGCGCTGCGACCTTCTTGCGGCAAGCCGGGGCCAGAATCACGGTCCCGATTGCCAGCGCAGCCGCGATCCTCATTCTCCTCGCTTGCAACGTCATCGTCATCCTTCCCGCTAGTAGTTGAGCTGTGCTCGGCCGAAGAACACGTTCTCCGTCGGCCTGTCTCCGCTGGCGGCGCCGCCCTTGTACGAAGTGCGATTGTAGCTAAAGAGGAATCGCACACAGCGGCTGAAGTACCAGTTGAGTCCGCCGGCAAGCTCGGTGGCGTGTTTCACCGAAGCGGTCTCGTCAACCGGCTTGGTGGTATCGGTCTTGGCCCCGAAGGCAGACTCGTCGAATCTCAACTGCGAGGCACGCCCCACCACCTCGAAGGCGCCGAAGGTGCCAGCCTGCAAGTCAAAGGGTGTGGCGATCTTGGCTTGCGAGTAGGACGCGTTGCCGCCGTACAGGAATAGCGACGCCTCGGCGGTCCACCCTTGGTTTCCCACGCGAGTGTTGTCGTAGTTGAAGCCCACCCGCTGCTGGGAATAGATGTATTCCGCCAGCAAACCGAAAGGCCCCACGGAATAGTAGCCGTGGGCGTTGATCCTTCGCTGCTGTCCCGAAGCAATGGCCGTATTCGTCAGGTCGGCCGTCGTGCCAGTCGCGACAGCCTTGTACGAGAAGATCGCAGCGCCCCCTGGGGATTTGTAGGTCGGCAAGTTCGTCGACTGGCCGGAATTCTGCAGCGCGCCACTCTTGCGACCGATGGTTCCGGCGATTCCGATGATGGCGTATTGCAAGGAATCCGAACTGGGGGCACCGAGGGGCTGAGCGTACACGCGGCCTTCGACGTCCTTGTAGCGACTGGGGTCGAGATCCGTGTAGGCGTTGTCGACGGCGCCATTGAACACGCCCAAAGCATACCCCGCATAGCCCTTTGCGATCTCGCCCTGGACCTGCGCGCCAACATCCCGCAAAGGCGTGAGTTCGGTGGCCAGCGCGAATTCGTTGAAGAACAACTGGCCGGTCGGCTGCAGCCGCTCAAGCCCGATGGGAGCGCGGAATTTTCCGAAGCGGAACTGCAGCTCATCCAGAATCTTGATCTGGAAATAGGCGTCCGGGAGAATGATGGCGGCGTTCGCCTGCGCCGCAGTGTTGGTGCTGTTGATCTGGCTGAAATCCGGAGCGATCAGAAAGCTGACGCCGTAGGGCAAGGTTCCATCAATCCAGGGGATCGCCCGGCGCAGAAAGAAGGTTTCGTTGACCTTGGCCGGCGTGGTTCCATGCCAGAATTTCGCATCGGCCTGAACCTGTAGGTGGAAGCGCAGTTGCGATTCCTTGTTGGCTGAACGCACGCCAAAGCCCCCCGGTCCCGCATCGACAAAACCGCTTTGCGCGAGAAGTTGTGCCTGTTCCTTGGGAATTCCCGTCAGGACAACCGCAGGTTGCGGCGCGGGTGCTGGCTCGACCGGCACGACGGGAGGCGGAGGCGAGGGAGCGGGCGCTGGAGAGTCGACAGGTTGGGCTTCCGGTGGCGTCTGGGCCGCCGGCGCCTGCCCGACGATCGGCGCTCCAGACTCGGCCGGACCTCCCGTCTGTGCGTGCGTCGTGAGGGGGAAGAAAAAGAGACCGATCAGTGATGACTTCAGACTTTTCAAGACAGACACTCGGATGCTCCTTGCTGGTGGTTGCGATGCACGAGTTCCCTTCCCCCCGGAGGGGCGCTCGCGGTGTCACGGCTCGCCGGAATGGCGAAGCTCGTGCCGACCCTATTTTCTGGCAATATCTGCGTTTCCTTTCTCGGTCTGGCAGCCCCGCCCAGCGCCGCGTGCCCGGAAATGAGGGAAGCCCGCCGCGCGCATCGGGGCTCCATGTGCTTTGGCGTCGTCAGCGCGAGCGACGCTGGCTGGGAGCCCGCGTTCTGCGACAACAGTAACCAAGATGAATCATGCGGTGCTTTTACCGACCCGCAGCCCAGACGTCAAGCAGAAAAGACAGCCTGTCTCGTAAACCGATCCTCGGCCTAAATGCATGCGCCGACAGACGTTGTGCGCGCGCATTGGCTTCCGCCTATTGCACGTCCCTTCGTTTTATGAGACACCAAGCCCATGCCGGACGTGTACGCTGATATTGTCGCCGCCGACCGAAGCACGCTGGAAAATCTGGCTCGCATCCTGGAACTGAGGGCCGCCGATCCCCAACAGGTCGCCATGCGCATGAGCTACCAGTCTGAAATTGAGCTTGGCACGGGAACGGTGCTGCTGGAGGTCGGCTGTGGAACCGGCCCCGTGTCGCGTGCTCTCGCTCAGCTCCGGAGCGACTGCCAGGTCTTTGGCGTGGATCCCTCGCCGTTCTTTCTCACGACAGCCCGGCGTCTGGCCCAAGGAATCGCCAATTTGCAATTCCGGCAGGGTGATGCTCGCCATTTGCCCTTCGATCCAGGCNNAGCCGATCCGCTCCAGGCGTGCGCAGCGGCCACCGTGGAGGCCATCGTCCATGATCCCTATCTCGTCCAGAAACTTGCCGCTAGTATTCAACGCGCTGGCTTTACTGTGCGCAATGTTCGCAGCTACGGCTACCACGGTGTCACAGATGCGAGCTACATGCTCACCATCGTGGACCGTGGCGCCGACATGCTCGCCGGCGCAGGTCGCATCGGCGGCGATCTAGCCGCTGCCCTGAAGAACGAGGCCCGCCGGCGCGTGGAAACCGGCACATTCTTCGGCCACCTGGCATACGCCAGCGTGATTGCAGTTCGGTAATACCCCTTCTCACCACCTAGGCCGGGAGCGGAATACGCGTTGGAGGGTCCCGCGTCTCCCGCCCCCGGCTTTACACCCGCCGTCTCTACAGTCGCAGTCTCCTGGAATTGGCCACCTCCTTTCCGCTTTCCTGTTCGCTGGTTTCACCTCACCCTCAACCCACCACCCTGACCGCTAGCCCGCCTCGCCACCATCCCCCGCACCGTCTTCCACCTCCGAGGCGTCGACTGCCGCCGAACCATCCACATGCGCTGCTGCATCGACAGCGTCGACCACCGCTCGACCGTCCACCAGCCCTCCTCCATCCGCAATGCCCCCTCCTCCATCCGCAACGCCGACCACCACCGGACCGTCCACCGGCCCTGGTCCATCCGCACCCACCCGTGTGTCCGCTGTACCGCCCCCACCGGCGTCAGGCGCTAGATCGGGCACACTGGCCGCGTCCAACGTATTGCCAGTACCCGCATCGAGATTCCCCACACTGCCACCCTCTGCCCCGCTGCCGCCACCATCTGCGGCCGCTCCGGCGCCTCCGTCGCCCACCTTGCTGCCACCATCACCAACCCCGGCTTCCGGTCTGGGCACGGGCGCATCATCGCCGCAGCCGCCGATGCCAGAGACCGCCAGGCCCAACACCAGAACCGAAGCTAACTTCTTCATCGATTGAAATCCTTTCTCTCACCGTTGTTTGCGCCGGCTCAAACCAGCACGAGAGTCCTCTAGCGCAGCCGCCGGANNTGAAATCAAAGTTGACATGGCCACCGGAAGCGATCAGCGTCCATCATACCAGACGCCATTGCGCAGCCGGAACATCTACCCGCAGCACCCCGCCGAGCCCGAACAGCCGCACTCCGGTTTTGCTTGGCGCCAGTGTCCAGACAGAGCCGAACACGGCCCAGTCAGGCCGTTGTTGGCGAGGTGGCTCTTCACCGCCAGCGGCGGCACGCCGGACTGTTCGGCCACGTCTTCGATGGCCCATCATCTGCCCGGAATCGGCCGCCCGACAGCGTCCGGACGACAGGGTGGCGAGGGACAGGCGATGAGTCGCGCTACAGGCCCCAACCCCACTGGATTCGGGCGAGGGCGGAAGCGTTGGTGACAGTGAGAGAGAGATTCGTTCCCGTGCCGTTCAACTTGGTAATGCTTGTGGTGTCGTTGTTTCGCAGTCCAACCCACAAGCAACTCCCCATTCCCCACTCCCGCATCTGGTCCGTGATGCCGCTCATGTAGAGAGTGTTGATGGTTGGGTCAGCCACCGGAGTGAATATCCTGCGCAATCCATCCGAAGGGTCAGCCGATCCACCAGAGGGCTCGGTCAATTGACTGGAAGAAATCGGGTAGTCGATTCCGGTGGTCATGACGACTCCCCATTCGGTCGCGATGGTGCGGTTGTAGTAGGAGCCGACCTTCTGCTTGAGGAAGTCCCTCCACCCTTGTTCCGTTGAGGTGGTGGTGGAGAAGTTGTACACGTGGAGGGACAACAGGCACCCGGCTAGACGAGGATCGGCCCCTTGTTGATTGACGTCTTGGTCAGTGTAGTTTCCGGCCACGACAACCCGATTCGCGGGAATGCTCGGGTATTGCGCCATCCATTGGACGACGAGGTTGATAAACGCAGTCGGACTGTATCCTGAGGGTTCGTTTATGACGTCGAAATAGACGAGGTCGTTGGTTCCGTATGCATCGACAACCGCTTGCCACATGGCGTAGAACGCGGTCATGTCGGATACTGTCCCGACCCCCGGCTTGTACCAGTAGCCGATGATGACCTTCATGTTCTTGCTTATGGCGGTATCGATAATACCTTTGTAGGCGGCCCACCAAGAAGCGTTGGTAACCGTTGGTTCGTTGATCGGGATGCGTATGCTGTTTGCCTTGAGGAGGGTTTGGAATCCCGACAGGATCGCATCGGCTTTGGCTGTAACCGTGGCATAGGTATCCGAGGCGGCGGACAGTCCGGAAGGCTGCAGCACCCCGGCTTGGAAGTTGTCGCCCGTGTCAGCCCAATTGACGCAATGGAAATCCGATGTGCCCGTCCCCAGGCCACCATCGCCGCTAAGCGTGGTGCCGCCAGGCGCTGTGGCGCCACCCGTTCTGGTAGTGCCACCCGTGTTGGTGGCGCCACCGGTCGGCTTTGAGCCGCCGGTGGTCCCACCGCTGGCCGTGGTCCCACCGCTGGCCGTGGTCCCACCGCTGGCTGTGGATCCACCGCTGGCGCCGCCTGTCCCTCCTCCGGTGGCCGTGGTCCCGCCGCCCCCACCAACGGTGGTCACACCCGCGGATCCCCCGCTGGCTTTGGTACCGCCGGTCGCTGTCGTTCCTCCGGACCTTGCGGTCCCGCCCGTTGCGTTCGAGCCGCCTGTGGCCGTGGAGCCGCCGGTGGCGGTCGAGCCGCCGCTCGTCGTTGCGCCTCCCGCGCTGGTCGTGCCTCCTGCGCTGGTCGAGCCACCCGAAGGTTGGATGCCTCCTCCAGCCGCGAGCGTCCCTCCTGCGGCCGAAGTCGACGTGCTGCCGCCCGTCGCCACCGTGCCCCCTGCGCTCGTGGTACCGCCGCTTCCAACCACTCCCCCGCTTCCCGGGCTGCCGCCGGACCTGGTTGCGGAAGTACCGTTTCCAGAGCATGCGCCCAGAGCCAGTGCCAGTGAGAAACCGGCCACCACTGCGAGGCGAATCGAATGCTGAGGGAGAGAAGTCATCTCGAAACCTCCTGTCTTGAGACGGTCATGTCCGAAAGGGTATGCTGACGGCAAGCTCTCGATCCCCTTGATCGGCGTGAGTGAGCACGCCCCCGCGTCATGAAGAACCTGCCGCCTTAGTAGTAGCGCCTGAAGCAGTTTCGGTTCAAACGGCCGGTTAACGCATTGGGCGATTCGTTTGGTCGACACCGCGCAGACAGAACGAGCAGCAGCGGCACGACCGGCCACCACCAGCCAGCCCGACGCCGCTGTCGCACAATCCGGATGACACGGTGGCGAAGGATGGGCCGGACCAGGTGCGATCGAGTCTTGCCGCATGACACACAATAGGCCTATCTTCAAGATTCGGCATGCCCAACGACCATGATCAACACCACTCTTGCGAGAGGAGTCTTGCGATGATGTTTACAGCGCCAGGCGCCACGCGAACGCTTCAGTTTGCAAAATCCCTACTGCTCTCCGGGATGGTCGGAGCTTTCCTGCTGGGATGTTCCACATCCGGCAAGGCCATAGAGCAAGGGACAGGCGGCACGAGCAACGCCGGTGGCTCGACGGCGACGGGAGGGGTGACGAGCACGGGAGGAAGCAGCGCTGCTGGGGGAAGCATGAGCACAGGAGGTTCTGTCGGGACTGGCGGCTCGGTCGCGACCGGCGGCTCGCTTGCCAGCGGAGGGAACCTGGCCACGGGCACGGGTGGCGCTCCCGCAAGCGGAGGCATGGCGACCGGTGGAATGCGGAGCACCGGAGGCGCAACAGGTACGGGCGGTTCGTCTGCGACCGGTGGCGCAATGGCTGGGGGAGTCACAAGCGCTGGAGGCACGACGGCTGCGAGCGGCACTATTGCTGGGGGAAGCACAAGCACTGGAGGCACAAAGGCTACTGGGGGAACAGTTTCAACCGGTGGGGCGAAGCCCACTGGAGGCACAAGCGCTACCGGCGGTCAGGCTGGTTCCGGCGGCACGAGCGGTACGGGCGGCACGACAGCGTCCGGCACCGGGCCCTGCGACATCTATGCAGCCGGCAACACACCGTGTGTTGCCGCCCACAGCACGGTGCGGGTTCTTGCCAGCACGTACAAGGGGAACCTCTACCAGGTCCGGCGCGCGTCGGACAACACAACCAAGGACATCGGAGTTCTGACGTCCGGAGGCTTCGCCGACTCCGCTGTGCAAGACACGTTCTGCTCCGGCACGACGTGCACCATCTCCACCATCTATGACCAGTCCGGGAAGGGCAACCACCTCACCAAAGCCCCGGCGGGCCAGAGAAAAAGCACACCAGATAACGAAGCAGACGCGACCGCTCTCAAGTTGACCGTCGGTGGCCATACGGTCTACGGGGTCCACATCGTGGCTGGCGACGGTTATCGGAACGACACTACCTCGGGCATCGCAACCGGCGACCAACCGGAGACTGAGTACATGGTGACAAGCGGCAACTTCTACAACAGTGGCTGCTGCTACGACTACGGCAACGCGGAGACGAACAACACGGACGACGGCGCCGCTACCATGGAAGCCGTCTATTTCGGCAACTCCACGAGTTGGGGCAAGGGTACTGGCACGGGCCCCTGGGTGATGGCGGACCTTGAGAACGGTCTCTTTGCTGGAGGAGACAAGGGACCCACCACCACCAACACGCCCCTAACTTCTACCTACGTCACGGCCATCGTGATAGGCAGATCCGGGACCTTTGCACTCAAGGGCGGCAACGCGCAGTCGGGTACTCTGACAACCATGTACGACGGTGCGCGTCCCAATGGCTACACTACCATGAAGAAACAGGGGGCTATCATCCTGGGTATGGGCGGCGACAACACCGACGGCGCTCAGGGGAACTTCTTCGAAGGGTGCATGACTTCCGGCGCCTCGTCGACTGCGACCGATGACGCCGTCCAGGCCAACATCGTCGCCGCAGGCTACGGGCGCTGACGCGCGGGCCCTGATGCCCAGTGCTGTACAGGGTTATGTGCAGCACGCGGTAGAGTCTGACCTTGAGGGCCTGGAGCAGCGTCGTGATTTCCGCAACGCTAAGCACGGTTGGCAGCCGGTCGGACACTACGGGGGCGCGGTGGCTAGCAGGCGGATCTCCTCAGGACTGAGCGCGCGGTCGTAGAGCGCGATCTCGTCAATGCGGCCGGGGAAACAGTCGCCAGTCCCAGCGTTGCCGCCGTTGGCACCGAGGAGCACCGGCGTAATGGAGTCGGGGTTGAAGAGGCCCGCATACGAAGTCGAATCGATCGTGACGCCGTCGACGTACAAGACTGCCACCTTGCCGTCGTAGGTTCCTGCCAGGTGGGTCCAAGTCCGGGGAGCGATCGGCGTCGTGGCGAGTGCCTGGAAGGGTATCACCTTGGGCGACAGACCAATTGACAGTGAGGGGACCCCGCCCGTAGTCAACGACAGGTGGTAGTATTGCAAGTCTGTGAGTCTCACCTGCCGTGCTATTGCCACCCCGAAACCGTTTGCCGCAATGACGCCGTCCAAATAGACCCAGGCGGAAACCGTAACCCCGGTTGCGATCGCGGAGATGCTGGCGGACTGGGGCACCGTGGCGTACCCGACGCCATTGGTGGCCAAAGCCCCACCCCAGCGCCCGGCAACCCAGGCCTGCGCCGGATCCAGACCCACCAGCGTTCCGTGGTTGCTGTTGCCCGACGAATCGCGCGCTACCTGGCTGCCCACGCCATCGTCGAAATGCCATAGTCCCACCAGCCCCGCCGATACACTCGGGGGAGGGGCGTCATGAGAGGAGTCGCCGAGATCGCCGTCGATTGAAGTGGGAGCAGGCCTTCCATCCGAAGAGATGGAATTGGAGGAGTCGCCGGAATTGCCATCGATTGAAGTGGGAGCGGAGGCCCCATCCGAATAGAGCTCCACAAGTGCCAGGGTCCGGGGGGAACAGGCCGCCACCAACCCGAGAAGAACCAGAGAACTAGAGCGCCGAACGGTTTGCCGGCGGGGCGGTAGGTAGAACAAGTCCACGTTCCTTCATACTGCATCGCGCTTCCATTGCCAGGCCCAAGTAGAAATGCCCCCATTTCTGCCAAGCAGAAATCTCCTCCTGGGTCCTGATGGAAGATACCACGGACGACATAAGCCCGCCGTCCGTCGGGTCGCAAGGTGGAAAATGTTGAAGGCGGCGCGCCTACGAATTGCGACTCCACGCTTTCCGTTGATGATCTCGCTGATTGCCCTGGGAGGGTCCCATCCCCCCCTCGCTCTGGCTCCGTCAGGCAAAGCCCTCCTGCGCCAGCGCGAACGCCCCAGCAATCCCGGGCCTCTTCTTGTGCCTACGTTGCGCCATGAGGTAATCCGGCTGCATGAGGTAAGAATGAGGTAGTCTGGCGACTCCTCACAGCCTCCAAAGCATATTCATGGGACCCGATTTGATTTCCTGAAGGGAACAGAAGATGAGCAAAGTCCGTATCGGTTTGCTGGGTTGCGGCTCGATTGGCGGCTTCCTGGCACGGCACATAATCGCTGAGGGCGCAGCCGACTCTATCGAACTGGGCTATGCGTATGATGTGGATGAGAAACGTTTGCAGGATATTCCGGCCACCTGCCGAATTGCCAGACAGTCCGACCTTTTTGCCCGACCGGCCGACCTGGTAGTCGAGGCCGCCCACGCCGATCTCCTCAAGGAGGTGGCGTTGCGCATTGTTGAGCGCACCGACCTGCTGCTCTTCTCGATCACCGCACTGGCCGACGAGGCCTTTCGGACCGCGTTGGAACAAACAGCAGTCAAGTGTGGGCGGAAAGTCTTTCTGCCGCATGGAGCCATGATCGGCATCGATGGGTTGGTCGACGCCGGCCCGACCCTCAAATCGGTTACCGTGACCACGACCAAGAGTCCTGCCAGCTTGGGATTACCGCCGGATAAATACACGGTGGTTTACGAAGGGCCTGTCCGCCAAGCGTGCGCAAGGTTTCCCCGGAATGTGAACGTACACGCCGCCATCGCCNNGAAATCGAGGGAACGGGCTACCGATTCCGAATTGAAGTAAGCAGTGAGGCAGGCGGCAAAGTCACGGGCGCCTATACTCCACAAAGCGCCCTTGGAACGCTGAAACGCATCTGTCGCGGAGGCGGCGGTTTGCGCTTCGCGTGAGAAGGCCGCCATAGGTGCGGCCGAGCCGGATACTCACGCACTCGAAGGGCTGGTTTCCGAATACGCCGCCACCATATGAGGCATGCGACCATTCATATTTCGACCTCCAAACTGTGCCGCCGGCGCGCTACAATCTTCTCCCGGGTGACCAGATGCACAACTCCTGCCGAATTCTGCTTTCGTGCCTCGTTCTTGGCGCTGGAGTCAGCGCGTGTTCGGGTGCTTCCACACCCGGAAATTCGGCGGTAGGTGGCACCGCTGCAGCTTTCGCGGGCGGCTCAAATGGCTTGGCGAGCGGCGGAACCGGGGGCTCCGTCGGTTCGACCGGTCCGGCAAGCGGTGGCACCACGGTCGCAGGCGGCAGCTCCGGTGGCGGTGGCATTGTCGACAGCGGAGGTAGCAAGGTCGGCACGAGCACCGGTGGTACCGCCAGCGCCAGCGGCGGGAGCTCCAGCGCCAGTGGCGGCCGGATCAGCAGCGGTGGCACCAACACCATGAGCACCGGTGGCATGGGCACCGGTGGTACTGCCAGCGCCAGCGGCGGTCGGATCAGCAGCGGTGGCACCGACACGACCAGCAGCAGCGGTGGCGCCAGCAGCGGTGGCACCAGCGCCAGCGGCGGGAGCTCCAGCACCAGCGGCGGTCGGATCAGCAGCGGTGGCACCAACACGACCGGCACGAGTGGTATCAGCAGCGGTGGCACCACCAGCGTTGGTGGCGCGAGTTCCAGCACCAGCGGCGGAAGCACGGGCGGCAAGCCCGATCAGAGCTCGCTGCCCGCCATCACTGTGCACTTGGCAGGCGATTCCACCATGTCCAATTATGCGGCGACTACCACCCAAGAAGGTTGGGGACAGGAGTTTGGGCAGTTTTTCATCAGCAAGGTGACGATCGATAATCAGGCTCAGGGCGGCGCCAACGTACAAAGCTTCTACTCCGGCAAATGGAAGACCCTCATCGGCAACGTCCAGGCCGGCGACTATGTGCTGGCGGCGTTCGGGATCAACGACAGCGGCACTGCGCACGGGCCGGTCAGTGTGCCGGATTTCACGGCGGAGCTCACCACAATGGCGGATGAAGTCGCGGCAAAGAAGGCCACCTTCATCCCCACGACATCATCCCCGCTGCAGGTGTGGGTCGGCGGCAAGGAGACCAATGATCGGCTGCAGCCGTATTGTGACGCGACGATTGCGGTGGGAAAGGCCAAGGGCTTGTTGGTCGACGATCTCAACGCGCGCGGCGTCGAATACTACAACTCGATTGGCCAGACAGCTGCAGCAGCCCTCACATTCAATGGTGACAAGGCACACTTCGACAAGGCGGGTGCCACCGAGATGGCTCAGCTTGCCGCGCAAGAACTGACGCGAATCGGCAGTCCTTTGGCGGACTATTTGAAGTAACCAGCGACCGCCCCTCGATCGAGGGTGAGCCCGTGCTGGCCACCAAAAGAGTCTTCATCGAGTATGTGCCCATGATTTGGGGCGCGGGCACCGCAGCCAGCATCCAGACCGCCGTCGCGGGCTTCGCGAGCAAGGGCTACAAAAACCTGCTCGGCTTCAACGAGCCGGACAACACGACTCAGTCCAACATCGCAGTGGCGTCGGCGATTGCGCTCTTGCCTGCGTTCGATGGCGCGGCGTCGATCGCTGTCGGAACGCCCGCGACTCAGGCCAATACGACCGGGCAAGCGTGGTTCAAAGAGTACATGGCGGACGTCGCGGCCAACACCGCGCTGCGAGCCGACTTCATCGCCATTCACTGGTACGGCTGGAACGCGGGCTCGTGCGACGCCGCAGCCTCACAGCTCGAAAGCTACATCAATTACGCGGAAGGCTTTCCAGGGAATCGGCCCATTTGGTTGACCGAGTGGGGCTGCCTGAACCAGAGCGCCCCGACGGCAGCGGGAGTGATCGCCTTTTTCAAGGGAGCGCTCGCGGTTTTCGCCAAGCACCCGCGACTCGCGCGCTATGCATGGTACCAGTGGTCCCCGAACTGCGAAGTCTACAACACCGATGACAGCTTGACCGAACTTGGCCAAGTTTACGCCGCGGCGCCCGCAAAGAAGTAAACCGTCGCTGTCGTCCTCTCGCCAGCCGTCCCCAAGGGACGCGCCGTTCCAGCACGGGCGACCAAGATGGTGGCGGCGAAATGGGCATGGAAGAATCCATGCACCATGAGCCACTTCGCGGCCAGGCTGCTACTGAAGTCAGAGAGGGGAGGGCTTCATGCGTCGATTCCCATTCTTTCCGGGTCTTCCAATCACGGTGTTTCTTCTGACCACCGCCGCATGCAGCAGCGACAGCGGGAAGCAGTCTTCGATCACTGGCGGTAGTCTGGCTGGTGGCGCGAACTCCGGGGGCGCCGGTGGCAGTGGGATGGGCGGCACAGGGGGGAGTTCCAGCACGGTCGTATCATCGGGAACTGCGGGTGCAGCGGAGACGACCGGGTTAGGCGGAACCACAGCGACCGGTGGCAACACCGCACCCGGCGGATCCGGCGGCGCAAGCAACAACGGAGGTAACGGCGCTGGCTCGGGTGGATCCGGCAGCGGCGGCAGCGGAACCGCTGCCGGAGGGGCCACGGCAACTGGCGGCACCTCGGGTCGCGGCGGCGGCGGAGGTAGTGCGACGGGTGGCGCTGCCTCGGGCGGCACCGGAGGAACCGCGACTGGCGGCGCTCGGTCGGGCGGAGCGAGTGGCACAGGGGGTGCTGCGGGCTCGGGAGGTTTGACAGGCGCCAGTGGCGCCGGCGCCATGGGAGGTTCGCCCGGCGATGGTGGTATCTCGACCACCTGCGGCGCAACGCCGGCACCGAATCCATTCGGCTGCTCGTTTGCTTGGGGAGTCAACGGAGGTAATCCAACTTCATTGAGTTACCTCCAGTTCATCTCCAATTGGGCTGGCTACAACATCCAGAAGGATGGCACCTTCGGTGCCAATGGCTTCGACTCGGGCGGCTGGCTCAAGTCCTTTGCGTCTACGACGCTCGTTCCCGCCTACTACGCTTACATAATCGGGTACTATGGACACAATAACGGCCTCCCCGACGGCAACCAGTCTAGCGGGCCCAATCTGACGACCGGGATGGGGGCGTTGCTTCTCGGAGTTGCCAATGCCGCGTGTCCGCAGGGCCCTCCGGCTACGATTTGCGCCGACAATCTGATCGTCAAAGCGTACGCATGGTACGCCACGCAGACCTACGCCGCTTACAAGAAACCTGTCATTTGGCTACTCGAAGGAGACTTCGTTCAATACTCGCCGGAGGGTGCGCAGACGGTTCCCCTCTCGTACGCGCAATTAGGCCAGCTTGCCGCGCAGATCACCCTGGCGATCAAATGCAACGATCCCCCTGCCGTCGTCGCCATGAACTACTCAACCTGGATCAGCACCGCGCAACTGAACTCCTATATTGGCGGAATCGATGCCGCCATGACTGCCTTGGGCACCAGCTACGACATGCTGTGGACGACAGGAAAAGGCACCAGCGCGAACGCCGGAAACGCGACCTATGCAGCCTTGCACACCTTGACCGGCAAACCCATCCTGGTCGATGAAAGCTTCGGCCTTTCGGCTGCGGGCGATAGCTGGGCGAATCAGTCGGCGGCGACCGTCAATGCGCGCATTGACGGTGGGGTCGTGGCGGCGAACATCACGACATCTCTTCCGTCCTACCTGCAGACCAATGTGACGACCACGCTCGCACCGAGCGCGCTCAACTCAACGTGCCCCTGAGAGCGAAGATTGACGGTTTTCGAAGAAAGCCACAAGGAGAGAGTATGAAGATCCGAGAGAATATGAAGACGCGCTGGATGGTCTCCTGCCTGGCAGGCCTTGCCATCGGCGCATGTTCCACCACGCCCGCGACCCAGCGGGCTGGCGGCGCGACGGGAAACGGTGGGACGACGAGTGTCGGAGGCACGACTACGCCCCAGACGGGTGGTACCGTTGGCTCGGGGGGCCTCAGCAGCGCAGGCGGCATGACCGGATCGGGCGGCGCAGGCAGCACCGGAGGTACGGTTGGGTCGGGGGGGACGACAGCCAGAAATGGCGGAACGACTGGAGCCAACCCTGCCGGCGGCGACGCGGGAACTGGCGGAAGGACCACGGCCGGCGGTAGCCAGGCCAGCGGAGGCACGCCCGCAGGTGGCGGTGGTCAAGCAACGGGCGGCGCCTCATCCGGAGCGGGAGGCAAGAGCACGGGTGGCATTTCGGCCGCCGGTAGCGCGGCGGGTGGCGCGACGGCCGCGGGCGGCACCGTGGGCGGGGGATCGAGCGGAACACCGAACGCGGCGGGTTACTTGTGGCAAAGCGTCGCCATCCGAGGTGGCGGATTTGTTCCTGGACTTGTGTTCAGCACGGCCGAGAAAAACATCCTCTACGCGCGAACAGACATGGCAGGGGCCTACCGATGGGACGAAACCAGCTACGGGTGGATACCCATCATGGATTGGTTGACCCGGCCCGACATCAAGTACATCGGCGTGGAAAGCATCGCCGCCGACCCGGTCGATGCCAATGTGGTGTACATGGCGATCGGCACCTATATGGGTTCCAACGGTCAGATCATCCGCTCTGCAGATAGCGGCAACACCTGGACCAGGTACAACATCGGCGTGAACATGGGAGGCAATGCCGACGGCCGTTCGCTCGGGGAGCGCCTGATGGTCGATCCGAACAAGACCAGCATCCTCTATTTCGGCTCGCGAAACGCTGGACTCTGGAAGAGCACGGACTCCGCCGCGACATGGGCCAAGGTCGCGAGCTTCCCGGTGACTGGCACCAACCCCTACGGTCTGAGCTTCGTTGTTTTTGACAAGACGAGCGGAACCGCGGGCAGCGGTTCCTCCACTATCTATGTCGGTGTGGCGGCCACGACCGCGGGCACCAATCTCTACCGCTCGACCGACGCTGGCGCGACCTGGACGTTGGTGACCGGGACCAGTCCGCCTTCGGGCATGATGCCCCATCATGGAGTGCTGGCGTCCGACGGCAATCTGTGGATTGCGTACAATAGCAGCTCCGGCCCCAACAGCATATCCAGCGGTTCAGTGTGGAAGTTGAACACCGCGACCGATTCCTGGGCGAACGTCAATCCCGCCGGGCACGGCGGAGGTATTGGCGGCATCAGTGTGTCGGCATCTGACCCCAACTATGCGCTGGCATCAACCCTTGATTGGTGGGCGCCCGATGAAATCTACCGGACCATAGACGGCGGGACCAGCTGGACGGCGATCGGTCGAAACGCCACGCACAACGTGAATGGTGCCCAGTATCTTTGCTTCGGTCCTCCCAACTGCACGTCCCCCAGCGCAGCGGGTTGGGCAGGCGATATCGAGATCGATCCATTCAATCAAAGCCGGGCGTTCTACGTCACGGGCCAGGGAGTTTGGTCAAGCAAGAACTCGGACGCGGCGAGTGGGATTGTTTGGAGTTTCGAGGACAAGAACTTCGAGGAGACCGTGGGCATTGATTTGACAAGTTCGGTGAAGACCGCCCTGTTCGCGGTGGTCGGGGATATCGGGATCATCCGCTGCGCAACCGACGCGCTGGACACTCCCTCGCCAACCGGCATGGTGACCAACCCGAAATTCGGCAATGGCAATAGCGTGGACTTCGCCGGGATGAACCCCAATATCGTGGCCGATACCGGAACAGGAACGCAGTCCGGTGGCTATTCGACCGACAATGGACTCACCTGGAAGCCTTTCGCCAGCCAAGCCGGAGGCTCGAAGATCGCGGTCGGGGCAGATGGCTCGGTCATCGTGTGGGGCACGAACTATTCAACCAACAACGGCGCAAGCTGGGCCGCCTGCGCGGGGCTTTCGGGCAGCCTCCGCGTGGCATCGGATCGGGTCAATCCGAAGAAGTTCTATGCCTTCGGCAACGGAACTCTCTATGCCAGCACGGACGGCGCTGCGACATTTGCGGCGGCAACCACGGGTCTTGCCGGCAGTGGCCGGGCTGCCGCAGTCTTTGGCATGGAAGGGGAAGTCTGGGTGGCGGCCGGAGCCAATCTGTACCACTCAGAGACTTCTGGGGCGGGCGCGACCAAGGTGGCGACGGTGTCGCAAGTCTATTCGGTCGGCTTCGGCAAGGCCGCGTCAGGTAGTACCTATCCGGCTGTGTATATCATCGGTACGGTGAGTGGCGCTTCCGGCGTCTTTCGCTCCAACGACGAAGGCGCGACCTGGCTGCAGGTCAACGACGCTCAACACCAGTACGGTCAGATGGACAATGTCGCCGGGGACGAGGACACCTACGGTCGCGTGTTCGTCACGACCCAGGGCCGCGGGATTCCCTATGGTCAACCGGCGGCTACGGGTCCCTAGTCAAGCTTTCCCAGACTGCAGTTGTCGCCTCGTTCGCCTTTGGAGTGCGCGCTGAACGCGCCCGCTTCGCGGGGACGCCCGGCAGATCGGCGACCAACTAGTCCATTGCGCGACGGTGCCCGCAGGCTACCCCCGTCGCCAGCTTTGGTGTAAATCTCTCTAGGTCAGCTTCCAGACGAACGGAGAGGTGATGTCCAAGAAGATGATCGAGGTGCCCCCGCCGTCCGGCGCGGGAGCGTTTCTTAGAAAGCACATGCGGTTGGTGGTCTTGTTGGCCGCCACGGCGCTGCTCTACACCGGCGCCGGCGTGCTCTCGGGCCGACTGAATCTGGTGGACGACTACGGCTACATCGTCCAATTCGGCCACTACGATCGGTCCTTGAATCTCTCCGGGCTGGCACAAATGTTCAGCAGCATCTCGAAGCAAGAGATGCTCCACGACTACTACCGGCCGATCTACACCCTGATTCGGTCTATCGACTACCGTCTCTACGGGACGTCTCCCACCGGCTACCATGTAACCAGCCTGGTCTTCTACCTGCTGGCCGTCGCCTCGGCCTATTGGATTCTTCTCCAGCTCTTGCCCTCGACTTGGGCCGCCTTCGCGGGAGCCCTCATCTTCGCCGTTCATCCCATCCACGTGGAGGCCGTCGCCTGGATCATGGCCGGCGGCTACGCGATGGCGGGAGCGTTGGCACTTGCCGCCTTCGCCCTGTATCTGTCGGGAAGCACATGGGCGAGCACGTTGGCGTTTGCCGCGGCGGCACTGACCAACCCGCCGGCCGTTGTCATGCCGGCGCTGGTCTGGGGGCATATGTGGCTTTTCCGCGCGAAACACGCTGAGGAGAGGCGGCGTCGCTGGCTGAACTTCGTCCTGATGTCGGCGGCGGCGGGCGGAGTGATGTACCTGAATTTCGTGGCTTTCCCACAGCGCTATTCCGGGACCACCTTCGATTCCGCGGTGGCTGCCCGCAGTTGGCTGGCCAACCTGTTTTCCTACCTGCGCCTGATGGTTGTTCCTTTAGGCCTGCAGACTCCCTACGAGCGGTACACCGAGAGGTTGAGCGATCCACGGTGCCTGGCTGGCGCTGCCGGTCTCCTGTTGATGGGCGCGGCGATCCTGGTCTTGAGGAAGCGCAGCCGCCTGGCGTCGTTCGGGCTCTTCTGGTTCTTCGTAGGCGTTCTACCCACGCTCACCGTGTGGAAGAAGGCGTCGGGCATGGCCGACCGCTATATGTTCCTTGCGTCCTTCGGGCTCATCTTGGCCGCGACCGCGTTCTCGTCGGCGCAAAGCGATGGGGGCCTGCTGGCCGACCGTTTTCAGGCAAAGGCCCGCAAGGCTCTGGCACCTCTGGGAGTTGTCTTCGTTGTCCTCTTTGCCGCCGTCGCCTGGCAGCGCGTGCGGGCCTGGCACGATACCGAGACGCTCCTGACCGACACGCTCCGCAAGGACCCGGGCAATGTCTTCGCCGTGCGGAGCCTGGCACGTTACTACTCCGTCACTGTGTCAACACCTGAGAAAGCAGTGCCCTATCTCGAAAGATCCATGCAGCTCACCGAAGCGCGAATCGGCAAAGTCACCAATCCCTCTCTGGTGAACTTTGAGCGCTACAACCTGGCGGAACTTCGGAGTGCGCTGGGCATTGTCAGCCGGGAATTAGGCCAGTACGAAAAGGCCGTGGCGCTTCACGAAAGCGCCATTGCGGAGATATCAAACACCGACCTGGATCGCTCTCGAACGGCCGACTACTATTTCCAGATGGGCCTCGCCTACGACAAGATGGGAGACCTACGCAAGAAGGCTGGCGATCAGCCGGGATTTGTCGTGGCGCTGGAGCAGGCTCTTTCGTGCTATCAGCAGAGCATCGCACGCCTATCCATTCTGTCCAACTCGTACCAGAACGCGGGTTTCGCGTTGTTTCGCCTGGGCCGTTTGCCTCAAGCCAAGAGCATCTTGGAGAAGGCATTGACGTTGACACCCAACAACCTCGAGGCAATTGGGCTGTTGGCGAATGTCTACATACAGACCGGCGAGCAGGCGAAAGCGAAAGCGTTGCTGGATGAAGCCATCCGGAAGGCCGGGCCTCGACAAGGAAACGGGCCGCTCATGCGTGAACTGCAACGGCTGAGAGCAAAACTCGCCGGGGAGCCGGTGAGCCCAGACGGCCAATCGTTTGACGCCGGTGCTTCGCTTTTCGCCCTCCTCGGCCAAAAGAAATACGAGGAGGCCCTGTCCGTGGCATTGTCGCTACAGAGAACGCAGGATTCGCCCGATCCGTTGCTCTTGAACAACATCGGCCTGTGCTACTACAAATTGGACCGCTATCCGGAGGCCGAGCGCGCCTACCTGGAGGCCATCAAGCTCCGGCCGGACTACGGGACGGCCATGGACAACCTGTCGTTGGTTTATGCCAAACAAGGCCGTCTGGACTTGGCTATTTCCTATGCCGAGAGGGCCTTGAGGTTGAAGCCCGGCGATCCTGGCATCAGTCGCCACCTAGAAGGCTATCACCGCCACGAACTCGGTGGGTTGAGTCCCGGCGGCGCGAAATAGACGGAGGGGAAATCGCCGTTCGAGTGTGGGGATTTGCCTAGCGCAGGTAGCACACCAGCGGGTAGATGTTGAGACTCTTGATCTGGTCGCGGATCATGGTGGCAACTACGTTGGCTCCCACGGTGTTCATGTGAGTCACTCCGTCTGCCCAGTACTTCGAGCAGCTGCTTGCGCCAACCGTGCTGAAGAATGCCACGGCCGTCTTTGTGATCTCAATGACCGGAATGTTGTTGGCGGCCCCGACGCTTCTGATGCTTGCAGGAAGGTCGACCTGGAGGCTGTTGACGATCTGACTGGAGTTCATTGTGTTGCCAGTGAAATTGCAGCGTGGGATGGGGGTCGCCAGTATCGGGATGGCGCCCGCTGCCTTGGTTTCTGTGATGTACTTGAGTAGGTTGGCTTCGAACACAGCCTGCGGCGATACTTTGTCGTTGTGGGCGAACTCGATGAGGACGACGTCACCGGCCTTGAGGAGAGGCTTGATGGCGGGCCACATCTTGGGATCGTCGTAGAAACTGCGATAGTTGGTCGCAGGACTGGGGCAGGCGACTGTTGCGGCCGAGCATTCCGTCAGCCCGCCGGAATTGCCATAGTTTGCCACGGAAATGCCATAGTTGAAGAATTGCGGCAGCCACTGGCCCCACCCTGCTGTGCTGGTGTTCCCCGGCGTGCCAGAGCCCGGTTGGTCGCATCCGGTTGAATCGGTCAAGATGTACAAGACAGGTTCGCTGGCGGCGGCTGGCGCGTAGGCAATGGAATCCAGCTGAGGTGACGAGCCTATGAAGTACATGTCCAATCCGGGGGTTCCAGCCGAAACCGTCCAGTCAGGTTGCCCCTCTGGATCGCGGACGTTGACCGTCATGGAGTACGGGAGTTTCTGGCCTGCGGTGGTCGCGATCGAGGCAACCGCATCGCCCACTGCCGCAACCGGGGCGGCCAGCATCTCGCGCCAGGTTTCAGCCTGCACTTGAGTTTGTCCGGCGCTTGTGCCGCCAAGGTTGAAGGAGACATCGTAGTTTCCAGGGTTGCCACCGAAGTGGCAGGCGATCCCGGTTGAGGTGCTGGTACACTTGGCCCGTGTCGCGGTGTCTGGAGTTGGGGGTTGACCGACGGTGGGGCAGACTCCCGTTCCGGTCGAGCCAGCCACGGGGACCGAGCCGCCGGTGGAGACCGTGCCAGCTGTCGCTGTGGTGCCGCCCCGCGGAGTCGAGCCGCCCGCGGAGACCGTGCCGGCCGTCGTGGTGCCGCCCCGCGGAGTCGAGCCGCCTGAGGCGCTAGAGCCGCCCGTGGTAACCGCCACGCCGCCGGTGGAGACGGAGCCGCCCGCGGAGACCGTGCCAGCGGTGGTTGTGGTGCCGCCCTTCGCGGTCGAGCCGCCCGTGGCGACAGAGCCACCTGCGGCGGTCGAGCCGCCCGTGCCGTTCGAGCCGCCTGACGCAGCCACTCCGCCCATGCCAGCGCCGCCGGCAGCTTGCCCACTCCCGCCTGACCCACCGGTGACTTGGCCCGTGCTTCCATTACCACTTGACGAACTGCATGCCAGGCCCAGGGAGGCCAAGGCGGTCGCGGCGAACAGGAGGCGACGGGAATGCCCCCTCTCGCAGCGAGCGCTTGAGTCGTGAATGGTGTTCTTGGCGCGAACGTAGATTGACATCATGACAAGCAGTGACTTGTACCATGCCTACGGCTCAGAAATTCGCGATTCCGCTCCGCGGTGGCGTTTGGCGCGCGACGCCAGAAGGCTGTCCGCAACAGGCTCTCAGCGAAGGAAATCTTTCAGCGTTTGCCAATGGGTCAGCCCCAGCATCCCAGTGTGGGGTTGGTACCCATTTAGAAAGTACTATGGCGGCTCACAGCCTCTGCCAGCAGGGCGTGCAAGATACCGCCAGATTCCCGAATGGCCATGGCAACGATAGTCCGAGCGCGGTCTTCACTATTGGCAAGGGCGTAGACGCGAAGCTGGGGCGCATTGCCCGACGGCCGTATGTGCACGACGTCTCGGTTGTCGAATAGGGCCCGCATTCCGTCCAGAAACTCGATCCGCAAGATCGCTCCGAAGCCCTGATTGGTGCCGAAGTGGTTGCCGATCCAGCGCCGGAGCGTCTCCAAGCGCCGAGCCACCTCGTCCGAAGCCTCGCCCTGCTTGCCGTCAAGGTCGATGAGGCGCAGTCCGCCCTGCGCAAAGATCGCGGTTACGATGTCGGGTTCGGGCGGCGCCATCGCAGCCGCCAAGCTCCGGCTCGCATCGGACGGCACGCCATCGATGAGGCCTGCGGCGCTGTGGCGGGCAGGCAGCGCCGCGAATACGTCCCCTAGCCGAACCCGTCGCTCGCTGGCGGCATGCAGCGCCGCGAGCAGGGGCAGGGTGGCGTCCCGGGTTGGCAGCGGGGAAAGTCGGCGGCCACCTCGCTCGATTTCTGAAAAGGTGAGGAACCCACCGTTCGCCTCCCAGCCCACGCGCCGTTGCCCTTGCAGCTGCGCGGCTGCCGCAATCACGTACGGCGATCCGACACGCGTGCGAACCCAGCGAACGCCCTTGCCTGCGAAATGGAGATCGATGGCATCGGTCGCCGTGACCGGGATGGCCAGCGCGTCCGCGCCGAGATAGTCGGCGGTGACGATACCGAGCCGATCGCCGGTGAAGAACGTCACCCGGCCATCCTCTCCGACTTCCAGCAGAAGAGGTCGATCGCTGTCCCCGTCGGTGGACACAACCGCGTCGAGCACGCCAAACTGGTCACGCACTTTGTCAAGCAGCACCCGAATCTCGCGCAATTGCGTCTCCGAGATATTCTCGGTGTCGATCGCGACGAAATCCATGGAACGCCCAAAGGGGAAGACCTCGGCGCCAAGCCCGCGCAGGATCTCGACCAGAGCCGCCGCGCCGACCGCCGAATGCTCGTAGACGGCGATTCGCATCCCGGTCAGAGCATGGGGCGGGAAAAAATCGAGATAGCGTCTCAGGTAGCGATCACGCGCCTCGGTCGTGACAGAGGGCAGGGGTAGCGTCAGTGAGCGAAACATGCCGTCATCGCTGAACAGCGACTCACCCGCAGGACGATCGTATTGCGCGCGGCGTGCGACCTCGACGGATCTGAGGATTGGTGCTTCGTCATCCTTCAGGACCTCGCCTTGGCTCTTGTTGAACTTGATGCCGTTGCGATCGAAAGGTATGTGGCTTCCGGTCACCATGATGCTCGGCCAGCCTTTGGACAGGCCGTAGGCGGTGACCGCCGGGGTTGGGATCCGACCGCAGGACACGACCTGGTAGCCGGCATCCGTGACGGCACGCGCGACGGCGCGCAGGACGCTCCGTTCCGGACTATCGGTGCTTGGACGCAAATCGCCGGCCACCGCCACCGGCGTCCCGGGAAGGGCGTCCCCAATTGAGACCAGGTAGTCGAGGAACCCGCGCGTGTTCACATAGGCCTCGAGGTCGGTTATGTCGGTGACGAGCCCGCGCAGGCCGCTCGTACCAAAAGTCAGCGGGCGAACCGGATGGCCACGAAACTCCCTCGGCGGTGATGGCACGGGGACGGAGACGCGCATGACGCAGCCGCGACCGGTTGCGCGCATCCGATAGCGCGTTCCGTGCGGCAAAAGACAGCATCCAGCCTGCGGCAGCCTGATTCCGCTCGAAGAGGACTCAATCTCGAGGCCTGAATTCTGCGCGTCGCCAAGAAAGAAAAGAAGCTCAGGCCCGCATGCGACTCGCTCGGGTGTGGCGGCGAGGCCAACCTCCATCCGATGAAGCTCGAAGGCGTTCGCCTCAGTCAGATAGGCCCGATCCCTGCTCTCCCCAGGGCCGACCCGAAGGACGGGCGGCCGGTGGCTTTCGAACCGGAGGATCGACATCAGCTCCCTCGGATCGACATGCTTCTCCGTCAGGCCAGCGCGCAGGACGTTGTCCGAACTGGCCATGACCTCAAGCCCGGCGCCGCGCAGGTATGAGTGAGGGGTGCCGGCCGAAAGGAACATTCCCTGTCCGGGATCGAGCACGACGAGATTCAGCAGAAGGAAGAAGAAGAGTCCTCGGTCTGGTTGACCACCGACAGCAAAGATTCGATCCGCCTCGACGACCCATGCCTCGGCACTGTCTGCTGGCGGTGAGGCGTCAGCCAGGCGATGAACCCACTGCGCGAGTGCCGGACGCACCTCATCGTCCGACAGGTCGAAGTATGCGCTCAGCAGCGCCCGCAGCGGATTTGATGCTCGCTGCCACCCGGCAAGGAGCGCCGACAACTCGGGCACGCCATCGAGCGCCGCCACAATATCGCAGACCGGGCGAAAGCCACAGAGAGCCTGGAACCGCGTCAGCGCGACGAACAGCTCAGGCTTGGCGTTTGCGTCCCGGTAGTTGCGGTTCGCCGCCCCAAGCGCGATGCCAGCCGCGTTCTCCCGCTCGAAACCCGCAACCGCTTGCGCTGCCGAGGGATGAACCTGGACGGATAGCGGGCGCGCCGCTGCAAGAACCTTGAACAGGAAAGGCAGCCCCGAAAAACGCGCTGCCACTTCCGGACCGAGGATTGCCACGGGCGCTTCTGTCAAGACGCGATCGAGCGCGACCTTCTGGTCCCCCACGTCAGCGACCGAAGGCAGCGAAGGATGGGCCCCGAACCAGGCCTCCGCGTACGGCCGGCCCGTTACCGACAAACCGAAGAGCCTGGGAATGAACGAAGGATCGCCCCAGGCGTAGTTTTGGAAGCGAGGCGCAAGCACAATAGGTTGCGATATCGCCGATCCTGAGACGCCGTCGATCGCGGCAGCTCGCGATCTGGAACCACCCTCCATGACGCGCTTGCCTACCTGGTCAGATCCCGACCGACCGTCTCAATGAGATCCACAGGCTGGCCCGTACTCGTCCGTGCTTGTTCCGAGTTGAGCCTGTACGACAGGAAAGACATGGCACGCCAGAAGACTATCACGTCCCGGTCGGACGCCGCGCATGCATCGGCGACCCGCAAGGGCTCAACCTGACGGTGGGCCGCGGGTGGCAACATCGGGCGCAAGCGAGCAGGCGTCACATGGGGACGCGCGAACGGCGTTGTCGCGAGGGCGCATGACGTCAATTCCTGGAGGATCGCTCTTTCAAACTTCGAGGTGAAGCCAATGCCCACCTCCGACATCCAATCACAGACACATAGAGAGCCCCATGAATGCATTCTCAGAAATCCTCGCCCTCGTCACCATCGTGCTGGTTTCCTGGCCCGTTCTCGCCGGCGCGACAGAGATGCCGGCCGTGGGCAGCGTGGCACCGGACTTCACCCTGCCGGCGCATGACGGCAGCAAGGTGCAGCTCTCGGCCCTGCACGGCACCTGGGTCGTCCTGTACTTCTATCCCAAGGACAAGACCCCTGGCTGCACGCTCGAGGCGCACAATTTTGCCAAAGATCAGCCTGAGTACACCAAGCGCAAAGCCGTCGTGCTCGGGGTGAGCGTGGATAGCGTCGATTCGCACAAGGAATTCTGCGCGCAGGAGGGACTGACCTTCAGACTGCTCGCGGATACCAACAAGAAGGTGGCGGCGGCCTACGGATCGCTGAACAACCTGGTGGTGGCCAAGCTGGCCGCGCGCCACACCTTCATCATCGATCCTCAGGGCAAGATCGCTCGCGTGTTTGCGGACGTGAAACCCGCTGTACACAGCCGCGAGGTACTGGCTGCACTGGATGCCCTGGGCGCCACTGGCAAATAGATTTTCGCAAGATGGGCGCCTGGTGTTCTGGCGCGGATTCAGATCCACTTCTGCGCACAAAGGCAAAGCCAATGCGGAGCCGGCAGACTGGTTAGCGAGCTGAGCTAGATTCGCATCGCAGGAAGACAAGGAGTTGAGGCAGTGCGGTAGGCAGTGCGGTAGAGTGGAAGATCACAAGATCCATTGTTGCCCGGTGTGGCCCCTGCCTCCTCGAAGAAGGTTTCGCGTCGCAGTCAGTCGCGTTGTCCTCGTGCCCCTTATGCTTTCTTGTATGTTCCCTGGGTCGCTCCGCCGAAGCATCACAGGGACGAGCCAACTTCTCCGCGAAGCTATCCCCTCTTGCGCGCCCTAGGTAATCGGAATCATGTCGCGAAGGATACTGTCCATGAGCAAAGCCACCACGCGCGTTCGACTCGCTCTCCTGCCCACCGCCTTGGCGATGGGGGGCCTCAGCGTCAGTGCCGAAGCTCTTGCCCAGACCATCACGATCGACGGGACGGGCTCCGGGCGCACCTATGAAGGAATTGGCGCGGTGAGCGGCGGCGGCGGAACTTCCCCCCTGCTCATGGACTACGTCGAGCCCCAGCGCACGCAGATTCTCGACTACCTCTTTAGGCCGAACTATGGGGCGGCCTTGCAAGAATTGTATGTCGAGGTCGGCGGTGACGGCAATTCGACCCAGGGGTCGGAACTGAGCCACATGCACACCAAGACCGACGAGAACTACTACCGTGGCTACGAGTGGTGGCTGATGGAGCAGGCAAGGGCGAGGAACCCGGCGATCTTCCTGGATGCCACGGCGTGGTCGGCCCCGGCCTGGGTCGGCAATGGCAACTTCTGGTCGCAAGATACGGCTGACTACCTGTCCAAGTGGATCAAGGGCGCGAAGTCAGCCCACGGGCTCGACATCGACTATGTCGGATGCCGCAACGAAAAGGGCAACAATGAAAGCTGGGTCAAGCTATTTCGAACCACCCTGGACAGCAATGGCCTGACGAACGTGGGCATCCACGCCTTCGACAACTGGGGAAGCACGAGCTGGACCTGGGCCACCGACATGAACACCGATGCCACCCTGAAGGCCGCGGTCTATGCCATCGGCAGCCACACCACGTCGTCCTATGGCAGCACGAAGGGAACGCCGCCGCCCGCGAACGTCATAGCCATCGGCAAACCAATGTGGGACACCGAAGAGCACGTGTATGAACACGGGTTTCAGTGCGCAATAGATATTGTCGGCGCGTTCAATTTCAACTACGTCAATAGCAAGATCACCAAGACCATATACTGGTATCTCATCACCGCGTTCTACTCGAACGAGCCGTTCTACGACAATACGATGGCCGTCGCCAGCTCTCCCTGGAGCGGCAACTATACGATCAATCCAGCCCTCTGGGGCTATGCGCACGTGGGTCAGTTCACAAAGACCGGCTGGAAGTACCTGGACGCCGCGTCGGGAACTTTCTCGGGCGGCGGGAACTACGTGACCATGATGGCTCCCAGTGGCGGAGACTACAGTTTCATCGCGCAGACATCCGGCGCGAAAGCGACACAGAACATCACGTTCAACGTCTCCGGCGGCCTCTCGACCGGAGCCGTGTCCGTGTGGCGTAGCAATGCGACCACGCAGTTCGAGAAGCAGGCCAGCGTTACCCCGGTCAACGGTTCGTTCAGTGTCGCACTCGATGCGAATTCTATCTACAGCATCAGTACGACGACGGGTCAGCAGAAGGGCGCCGCCTCGCCACCGGCTGCGGCGGACTTCCCATTCCCCTATTACGAAACCTACGATCACTACGGTGATCCCAAGTCGGTCGGCTATCGGCCCTACTACGACAACGACATTGCGGGCGGGTTCGAGATCTTCACTCGTCCGGACGGAAATGGGCAGTGCCTGCGACAGGTGGTGAGTCAGCCGGCGCAGAGCTGGGCTCCGGAAAGCAATCCGTACACCGTTGTGGGCAATACGGCCTGGACGGACTATGAAGTGAGCGCAGACATATCCATAGAGACGACTTCGGGCTGGGCCTCGCTGTTGGGGCGGGTCAATTCGACCGGAAGCGGCTACGGCACCAATCCAAACGGCTACTACATGACACTGAGCCCCAGCGGGGCTTGCAGTCTATATGCGGCGCCCACCGCCGGGGCGATCGCGACCGGACAGGCCACGCTCGCTGCGGGCAGTTGGCACAACATGAAGCTGGTCTTCCAGGGCACATCGATCAAGGGTTTGGTCGACGGGACACAGGTGCTTTCGGCCACGGATAGCAAGTACTCCAAGGGCAACGTCGGACTCGGTACTGCGGCGAAGACGACGGCGCTCTTCGACAACCTGATCGTCAACACCGTGAATGGGGCCAAGCCAGCGCCGACTGTCTTTGTGCAGGACGGGCAAAGCCCGCCCGATGGCGGTGCGGGTGGAAGCACGGGCAGCGGGGGAACCACTGGTTCGGGTGGCGCTGGTGGAGCCTCGGGCACCGGTGGGACCACAGGAACCGGCGGAACCACCCGCACGGGCGGCAGCACGGGTCCGGGCGGTGCCACGGGCACGGGCGGAATCGCCGCTGCAGGTGGAACCACGCGGACGGCGGGAACCACCGCCAACGGGGGAGTGAGTGGCACGGGCGGAACCACCCGCACCGGCGGATCCCCCACGGGCACCGGCGGAAACACCGTCACTGGCGGAAACACCGGTGCGGGCGGAATCATCGCCAACGGGGGAGTGAGTGGCACGGGTGGAACCACCCGCACCGGCGGAACAGGTGGCACCGCTGGCGTGGCCGGCAACGGGGGATCCACTGGCCAGAGCAACGCGGGAAGCACGGGGGCAGGGTCTTCTGCCTCCGGTTCTTCGTGCAGCATAGTCCGCACGAGCGATAACGACCACAGAGTGGGATGGCTGCTATTCGCTACCTTCGTCGCGACAGCGATGCTGCGCCGCCGCAGCAGCCGCGCTAGCACGCGGCAAGATAGGGCCGTCCCGTCTCATGGGTTCGGCCACCGGGGCCGTTGATCCGCTGAGGTTCCAGCAGTAGCCCCGATCTAGTGGGGCGGGCCGACGTACTTGATGTCGGGCGCCGGAGGCGTACTCATGCCGGTGCCGAGATAGTAATCAGGAAGAGAAGTGCCAAAATTGCGCTGAGCCGATTGTCCCACGTTCAGCCGGTAGAGTGGATTGTGCATAAGCGTGTAGAGCCTATTGCTCGCCGGAATTGTCGTTGTGTAGACACGAACCTCGTTGGGTAGGGCGATGACCAATTCTTCGCGCCAATCGCCTAAGATGTCCGCTATGGTTTGGGTAATCCTGGTCCCCGAACCGGTCTTCATCAACTCGGTAAGGCTGCAGCTCGCGCCATTCCATCGGTTGATGTGAACACCATCGTTGCCCGAAAATTCGTCGGTTATCGAACGAGTCAAACCGCCTTCCCACCATATGGGGGCCCAGTGGTCGCCCTTGGACGGACTGGTTCCGTTGCAGATGACGCTGCCATCGTAGTTGAGGAGGTCATCGTTGATCTGTCCGGCCCAGCATTGTGCGCCCTTTTGTCGCGAGTCTATGTGTGAGGCGTAGCCCCTGCTCGCATCGCCGGCAATGGTCTTTCCCCAAAGGACGGTTCCAGTGGCGGCGTCGAGCATGGCCACGCCGTTGTCCTGCGCAGCTTCTAGGATGCGAAAGATCTGAAGACCGCTTCGGGCGGGATTCAAGACCCCAATATGGACGAAGTCGCCATGACCCTTGATCAACTTCTGGTCCCACAAGATCTTGCCGGTGCGATCCAACGTCAGTGGACCCTTCAGAACCTCGTCATATCCGTCGCCGTTGGCATCGCCCATGCGCAAGCATTGCGCCGTAGAGTTACACTCGCCTGACTGTCCCTTTCCGCCATTGTCCCAGGCCCACAACTTGGACAGGGCGCCACCGCGGTAGTCCCACGCTTGTACGACCTGATAGGCATAAACCCCGCGCGACATGATGATGCTGGGATGCGCACCATCGAGGTAGGCAATCCCCATTTGCTGGCGACAACTCCGGTTGCCAGTGCTGTCGCCCCAGTCGCTGACGCTCCCGCGCGCGATCCAGTTGGTCCGGATCAATTCCTTGCCATCGGTGCCCCGGTAGATGGACATGAACTCAGGTCCGCTCAGCACGCGACCGTCGGAGTTGCGATAGTCGGTCTTGCCATCACCGTCGGTGTCGCCGATCGTCACACCCGTCCCGTCGATTGTGCCTTCAGCGGTCTTGGTTATGACTTCCGCGTTGCCATCGCCGTCGACATCGTAGACCAAGAGGGGCGTGAAGTCGCTGCCCGATTCGAGGTTCCAGCCCAGGTCGACGCGCCAAAGGAAGGAACCATCCAGTTTGTAGGCGTCAACATAAACGGTAGCTGTCGCCGTGGTGTGAGATCCAGGATCGACATTTGCGGATTTACTCCATTTGACGACCAATTCATACTGCCCGTCCCCGTCCAGATCGCCGACATTTGCCTGTGCATAGTTGAGGCCGCCATCGCGCAGCGGGACGGACAAATACTGCTGCGCGGGAGCATTGGCCGGCAATGTGTAAGCAGCGCTGGCGTCTTGCTCTACTCCACCGACTACCGGCGCGACATGGTAGGCATTGGACTTGGTTACATCGGCACCCGAATCGACATAGTCGGTGGTGGCGGTGATGGGCGAGGCATTCAGTTTTACGGCAGCCGCCCCCGCGGTCGCACGATACACGTTGAACCCAATGCTGCCTGGGTCGAGCCCAAACATTCGCCACCCGACGTAGACCTTTCCGCCGCCTTGGTTTATCGCGATCACGCCACGGTCAAGACTC
>PMIX01000213.1:0-512 GCA_003158395.1 Myxococcales bacterium
TCGTTCTTGAGCAGAACGATGGCTTCCTCGGCAGCGCGCAAGGCCAGGGCGCGATCCGCGGGCCGCTCGGGCTCGGGCGTGACGTTGGCGACGTAGGGTTGCTCGAAGAGGCCGAGCAGGAATTTGGCGCGCAGGACGCGCGCGACGGCCTGGTCCAGAACGGCCTGCTTGATGCGGCCAGCGGCCAGGTCGGCGACCAGCGAACCGTAGCCGACCGGCTCGGGTAGCTCGATGTCCACGCCCGCCTCGAGTGCGACCCGGCCCGCGGCCGGCACATCCGCGACCACGTGGTGCGTGCTCTCGAGCAGGGCTACGCCGAAGTAGTCGGAGACGAGCACGCCCGTGAAGCTCCACTCCCCGCGCAAAACGTCGGTGATGAGCCAGCGGTTCTCGTGCGACGGCACGCCGTCGATCTCGTTGTAGGAGGCCATGACCGAGAGCGCGTGCGCCTCGCGGATCGCGGCCTCGAACGGCGGCAGGAACACCTCGCGCAGGGCGCGCGGCGAGGCGAT
>PMIX01000213.1:547-17107 GCA_003158395.1 Myxococcales bacterium
TTTCCTCGATGCGGCCCCAGCGCGAGTCGCGCGACACATCGACTACCGGGGCCAGCACCTGCGAGACGCCACGCGCGCGGGTCTGGCGCGCGGTCACGGTGAACACCTCCTCGGCCAGGCCCGGGTCGAAGGTGGCGGCCAGGGCGATGGCCTGGGGAAAGCTGGTAGCGCTGGGACCGACCAAGCCATGCAGGGCTTCCTCGTGCAGGATGGCCGGGATCCCGAGGCGGGTCTGCACGACCAGGAACTTCTGGATGGCGTTGGCCAACTCCGTCGCCTCGCGCGCGTCGTGCTTGGCGCCCGGCCGTGTGACCTCGCCGATCCCGTGCGGCATCACCTTGCGCGCCTGCGTGGGCGAGAACANNCGGGCGTCATGCGCCCGAGCAAGTCGGCCACGCGCGCGTCGAGGGCCAGCTTCGCATCACGGTACGGCGGTGGAGCCGCCGGCTCCTTCTCCGCGAGCACGGCGGCGCTGGACAGAGTGGAGACGACAACGAAGAGGGCGCCGGCGTATCGCGGTCTCATGGCCGGGCACGATACACCGACATCGGCCGCTCAAGAAACCAGCCCGAAGCTTTTCGACTGCATCCAGCGCATGCTATACGAATGCGTGTTCCCTCACGCTCGATCTTGCGCGCGGGGAATGCCAAGGAGGTTCGCTTGNNTGAGATTCCAGCCGTCCACCACCCGCTATGACAGCATGGTCTACCGGCGCAGCGGAAAAAGCGGCCTCCGGCTGCCCGCCCTTTCCCTCGGCCTTTGGCACAACTTCGGCGGCGTGGACGTGTTCGAGAACAGCCGCGCCATGGTTCGCCGCGCGTTCGACTGCGGCATCACCCACTTCGACCTGGCCAACAATTACGGACCGCCTCCGGGCAGCGCGGAAGAAACCTTCGGCAGAATCTTGCGCGAGGACCTGCGACCCTATCGCGACGAATTGATCGTCTCCAGCAAGGCGGGCTGGGATATGTGGCCCGGGCCCTACGGCAATTGGGGCAGCCGCAAGTACCTGGTGGCCAGCCTCGACCAGAGTCTCAAGCGCATGGGCCTCGACTACGTGGACATCTTCTATCACCACCGCCCGGATCCCGAGACGCCCATCGAGGAGAGCATGGCCGCGCTTGATTTCATCGTGCGCAGTGGCCGCGCCCTGTACGCGGGCATCTCCTCCTATGGCCCCGAGGACACGCGCAAGGCCGCACAGATTCTGCGCGCGCTGGGCACGCCCTGCCTCATCCATCAGCCCAGGTACAGCATGTTCGACCGCCGGGTCGAGGACGGCCTGCTTGAGGCACTGGCAGGCGAGGGTATGGGTTGTATCGTCTTTTCGCCCCTGGCCCAGGGCCTGCTGAGCGACCGATATCTCGCGGGTGTGCCCGAAGGGTCGCGGGCCTCGAAGGCTCATGGCTTTCTGAAGGTCGCAGACATCACCCCTGACCGGCTCGCCAAGGTGGAACGCCTGGCCGCCCTGGCGCAGGGACGCGGTCAGACCCTGGCCCAGATGGCGATTGCCTGGGTGCTCCGCCACCCGGCTGTCACCTCTGCCCTAATCGGCGCGAGTCGCATCGCTCAAATCGACGACGGCGTGGCAGCGCTTCGCAATCTGGCCTTCTGCCAAGAGGAATTGCAGTCCATCGACGCGATTCTTCGTGGGTGACGAGGGTCCTTCTCGACACTCGGCATTCGCCCCACCTACGGCCCGACAACCGCTGTACTTGAGCCCTTGACGTAAACCCGCAGGTCGGCCAATGCCAGTTGCGTGCCCACCGTCTTATAGACCCGTATGTACCGGTAAGCGTTCTTGTCATGCTCGATATACCAAAACCTGTCGTTGTACCCTACGTCGCCCCTATGTCTGAACTGCGTCGCATTCTGGGCTGCAAGCACGAAGAACGTAGCGAAACCCGCGTCATTCGATGCCTGGATTTCAAAATTGGTCAAGTCGACGTCCGTCAAGAGCGCCGGCTCCAGCTCCAGTTTCTGGATGACACAAGCGCTCCCCAGATCAAGCATGAACCACGGATTATTCGAAGCGTCTCCAGATTGCCAATACGTTTTGTCCCCGACGTCGTTGCCAAGATTGGGCGCGTGGCCGGAGACCGAAGATGAGGCCGAAGCCACCGCCTTTAAGGCGACATTCTCGCCGCCGTAGGTACCGCCCACCAAGCTTTGGTAGGACGCCTCCACCCCAGAATTGTCAATGACCGCTTGCGCATCGGACGGCCATGCCCCAACGACATAGTGGTAGTTGGTCGTAGTGCAATTCGTGCTTTGATAGCTGGCATTGCTGGACCAGAGGTTGTCGGTTGCCACATTGACATTTCCGGAACTCCAGGACAGGAAGGAATTCCGCGACAACTTAGAATCCAGCACGGAAAAATCCATAAGCACGTTAAGGGAATTGTCATCGATCTGCGCCGAATTGCTCAAACCAATTGGAACCTGACCGTAGGCATAGTTCCTGCTGAAGTGAATCGGCTCCGGTCCGAAGGTGTAATAATCCGGTTCCGCGTCTCCGGAACAGTACCGACGGTACGTTCCCACATGCGATGAGCGATTATAGAACACCTCTGTCTTTCCCGCCATGGCGGGCGTGGGAAAATGCGCACTGAATTGCCCGGTCCGATTATGGTAGCCCGCGAACGGAACGTCGGAAATATCGTTATAGTAAACCTTCGCATTTTCGGCATGGATACAATCGATGGCCGTCGCCTGCGTGAAATCCGAGCCTGTATTGCGCACGACATTGTCGCTTACCAATGTGTTGGTATTTCGCTGCGTTTCCGAAGTGGGATCACTCGTGACAAGGTGGGCGCTTCTCCCGACGATGACACCGGCTGCCGTAGAATCAAAGAAGTAGTTCCCTTGGATGGTAGCGCCGTCGCAGCCGTCGTATAGCTGAACGCCGCAGGTCCCCAGGTGTTGAAACACGCAGTTCTTGACCACGCTCGAATTCGCATGGGTCAGCACCAGCGCCCCCGGCACCTCATCCGTGTATTCCGCGTTGTCCAGTCCCCACAACATCTCCGCTTGTGAACCGCCGATCCAGCGGTCCTTCGTGCGCGACCAGTTGTTGTGCTCAAAGGTCAACCCGTCGAGCATGATCCGACTGGCTTTGGCAGACCTCGTCCCGGCTATCTTCCACGGACAGTCCACCACCGGCGCATAGACGCTCGCGGAAGCCATGTCTTCCCAGGGCTGAGGATAGTAGTACACTTTGCCGTCTGCGGCATCCAGGTACCATTCTCCATATTCATCCAGATACTCAAGCACGTTAGACAGTTCCACCCATTCGGTGGAGGTGGCCCTGCCCATTGAACTCCATTTGTTGAAATCGGGGTTTTCGATTTTCAGTACCCAGTCGTTTGCATCGAGTGACGACATTCCGGTTATGGGAATCTCGGCCGTCTTGAAGGCGCTGAAAAAGGTGACGACCGCTGCCGCGGGATTCGCAAGGGTTGGCAGATCGGTCTTCTTGAACTTAATTCCGTCCTGCGCATACGATGCTGTGGCGGGATCGTCCCACCAGCCGTCCTGCGGCAGGAATTTCCCCGCGCGCTGGGCCCGCACATTGTTGACATACAGTTGGCGAAAGTAGCCTGCGTATCCCGCGGAAACAGAAACATCGGCTACGAAGTACGGTTTGCCGGCAACCTGCGTCCAGCCTGTTATGGCCTTGCCGGCATCGATGACGGGGATTTCTCCTGGATAGGCTCTGTAGACCATATAGTTCCCGTCGGGGCCCGAATCAGCGCTCGTAAGCGTAAACGTCGTGGTCCGGGGATATGTGCCGCCGCGCAAGTAGACGACAATATCCCCGGTGGCGGTTTTGTTCAGATTGTTGGTTCTGATGTAGTCCCTTGCCTTTTCCAGCGTGTTCCATGGGGTGGCGGCGGTCGCGCCGTCATTGTTGTCGCTGCCTGTCGGGGACACGTAGAATGAGAAACTGGCCAAAGAGCCGGTGGTGCCGCCGGCGGGCTTTGAGCCGCCGGTGTTCCCACCGGCAGCCGTGGTCCCGGCTGTGGCAATGGATCCCCCCATGGCCGTGGTGCCACCCGCTCGTCCCCCCGTGGCCGTGCCGCCCGCCGCTCCGCCGCTGGCCGCGCTGCCGCCTGTTGCCGTGGTTCCTCCAAACGTCGTGCTGCCGCCCGTTGCCGCGGTTCCTCCAGACGCGCCCCCGGTTGCTTTCGAGCCGCCGCTGGCGGTGGAGCCGCCGCTCGTCGTTGCGCCTCCTGCGCTGGTCGTGCCACCGGAAGGTTGGATGCTCCCTCCAGCCGCGAGCGTCCCTCCTGTGGCCGGAGTCGACGTGCCGCCGCCCGTCGCCACCGTGCCCCCTGCGCTCGTGGTACCGCCGCTTCCAACCACTCCCCCGTTTCCCGGGCTGCCGCCGGACCCGGTTGCGGAAGTACTGTTTCCAGAGCATGCGCCCAGAGCCAGTGAGAAACCTGCCACTGCTGCGAGGCGAATCGAATGCTGAGGGAAAGAAGTCATCTCGAAACCTCCCGTCCTGCATGAAGAACCTGCCGCCTTGGCAGTAGCGCCTGAAGCAGTTTCGGTTCAAGCGGCCAGTTAGCACACCAGGGCATTCGCTTGGGCGAAAGCGTTGGGAGATCGTGCGGCACTGGCCGGTGTACGGGAGCAGCCAAAAAGGCGGCTGTTCGGTCCGACAACTGGTCAGGTCTCATGGCACCTCCACCTATACACCAACTGCTAGGGGTGTCCGCCCGAGAAGCGATGTAGAGTCTTCGCAAGAAACAAAGAACCTACGAAGGAAGAGGTTATGCACCGGCGATCCCCTTTGAAAGGCCTCACCATGAGCTTGTCACGTAACACCCTATGCGCACTGTTTCTGTTCGCCGTTCCAGTGTCAGCTGCCGAAAAACCCAAAGCCGTCCCATACACCTGGAAGAGCGTCCAGATCGTGGGAGGCGGCTTCGTGGATGGTTTCGTGTTCCATCCCACCGCCCAGGATCTCTGCTACGCCCGCACGGACATGGGTGGCGCCTATCGCCGGAATCCTCAGACCAGACGCTGGGAACCGATGCTCGACTGGATTCCCTACAAGGATCTGAACCTCATGGGCGTCGAAAGCATCGCCGTGGATCCCTCGGATCCCAGCAAGGTCTACCTGGCCTGTGGCACCTATACGGCTCCTGATGTTCCCGATGGCGCGGTCCTGCGGTCCTCGGATCAGGGCCACACCTTCCAGCGCACCAACGTGCCCATCAAGTTCGGTGGCAACGAAGCCGGTCGTGGCAATGGCGAGCGCATGGCCGTGGACCCCAACGATGGTCGCATCCTCTTCCTCGGCACGCGCCACCGCGGCCTCTGGAAGAGCACGGACGGCGCTACAACCTGGAGCAAGGTGGACAGTTTTCCCGCCGATGTCCTGAAACTGTCTTCCGAAGAAGCCAAGTTGCCCGCCTGGAGCGGCGGCGGCCGCAGCAGCATCGTCTTTGTGGTCTTCAATCCCAGTAGCGGTTCCAAAGGTGAGGCCAGCCAAAACCTATTCGCGGGCGTCTCGGTGATGGGCAAACCCAGCCTCTACCGCAGTGACGACGGGGGCGGAACCTGGAAGGCGGTTCCCGGACAGCCCACCCAGTACCGCCCGAACCACGCGATCCTGGCCTCCGACGGAAATCTCTTCATCACCTATGGCACGGATCCCGGCCCCATGCAGATGATGGATGGCGGCGTGTGGAAGCTGAATATCAAGAGCGGCGCCTGGATCGACATCACTCCGGACAAGCCGGGCAAGGAACGGAAGTTCGGCTACGCCGCCGTATCTGTGGATGCAAAGAATCCCAAGGTCGTGATCGCCAGTTCCTTCTACCGCCCCAAAGGCGAGGATGTCTTCCGCAGCACCGATGGCGGCGCCACCTGGAAGCCCATCTTCGGAAGCGGCGGCGTCTTCGACTACAGCCTGGCACCGTATGTCCGCGACACGGACATCCACTGGCTTTTCGACGTGGAGATCGATCCCGCGAATTCCGATCACGCCATGTTCACCACGGGCTACGGCGGCTGGGAGACGCACGACCTGACGAATCTCGACAAGAATCTCCCCACCCATTGGACCGTCATGAGCCCCGGCATCGAGGAGACCGTGGCCCTGGCACTGTACAGTCCCAGTAAAGGTGCCCACGTGATCACCGGCGTCGGCGACTATTCCGGTTTCGTCCACTGGGATCTCGACAAACCCGCGCCGGATGGCAACCCCAAGCCGCCCTTTCTGGGGAACACCCACGATGTCAGCGGCGGCGAATTGAATCCGAACGTGATCGTGCGCATCGGCCGCCCTCGCCCAGGCAGCCTGAATCTGGGCTACTCGCTGGATGGTGGAAGGACCTGGCAAGAGCCCGCTTCGGTCCCTGATCCCAAGGCCACCGAGGGACACATCGCCGTCTCATCCAACGGTGAAACCTGGGTGTGGACGCCGCGCAATCATGTGCCCTATTTCACCACGAACAAGGGCGCGAACTGGGCCGCCTGCGAGGGTGTGCCCAAGGACACCCGCGTCGTGGCCGACCGGGTGAACCCGAAGCGCTTCTACGGCATGGCCCTTTTCGAAGGCAAGTTGTTCGAGAGCCTCGATGGCGCAGCTCACTTCACGGAACGGCCCCTGGTGCTATCGGATGGCTTGCCCAAGCGAGGTGGCAGCGGTGCCGACGACCGTAGTGATCGCGGCGATGATCGGGGTGGCCAGGATCGCATCTATGTCACGCCGGGGCGCGAGGGAGATCTCTGGTTGGCTGCCTTCAACGGCCTCTACCACTCAAAGGCCCAGGGATTCGATCGCATGCCGGGGGTGGAACAGATCCACGCCTTCGGCTTCGGCAAGGCGGCTCCCCGTGCCAAGTATGCCGCCCTCTACTTGGTGGGCACCGTGCAAGGACAGCGCGGCTTCTTCCGCTCCACGGACCGCGGCGCCACCTGGGCGCGTATCAATGACGATCAGCACCAGTGGGGTCTGGTCCTGCACATCACGGGAGATCCCAAGCAGTTCGGCCGCGTCTATGTGGGCACCCACGGACGGGGCACGTTTTACGGGGATCCGGTCAGCAAGTAGTCATCCGAGTTACTTCCTACGAGGCAACAGTCATATGCCAATTCTCTGCCTCTAGATTACGGTCCAGTTGCCGTCGTAGCTCCGGGTGGAAACGGTCGCACGCCCTGGCGGGCAACCAGGCTCCGGGCATGAGAAGCGCGAGCCGTTGTTCTTCACCAGGGGTCCATCAACGCCCGACGGCTGGAACGGGCGCGGGCGAGAGCCTAAGCATGACGACGCCGTGGGGAGCCACCTCGGCGAAGGTGCCGTCGCGGAAGGAACCCATGTCTTGCTTCCGCCAAAGATCGCGCACCACGGTGGTCGGCGCCGACCATCCGAGCTCGGCCCAGGTGACCTTGATTCGCACAGGGGCTTCGCCCCGGTTAAGCAAGATGACGGCCTTCGCCCCACCCTTCAGAGGCTTTGCCCAGATCTCTTTGGCGCCGTCGTCACGTACTTTGCTGCCCTCGATTCCGAGAGGGTCTTGATCGACGGCGATCACGTCGCGGTTGGTGAGCGTCTCCTTAGTGGCCTGCGACATGTTCCTGAGATCGTTGCCGGCCAAGAGCGGCGCAGCCAGCAGCGCCCACAGGCTGAAATGCGCGCGATCCTCGACTTCGGAAAGGCCGTTGCCCACCTGCAGCATATCGGGATCATTCCAGTGCCCGGGCCCCGCGTACGTGTCGAGCCCCACCTGGAGGTCGAGAATGTTCATCCAACCCATCTCCCACTCGTGCTTGCAGGCCTTCTTTTCCCAGCAGAGCCCGATGTCGCCGGTGGTTCGCCATAGATTGCCGACCGGTGCCGCCCATGTCCACGGCTGACTCGTGCCCCACTCGCAGATGCTGAAGACGATGGGCCGGCCGGTCTTCTGCAGGGCGTTCCGCATGGTCGTGTAGGCCTCCTCGGCCTTCAGCCCTTCGGTACTACACCAGTCGTACTTCAGGTAGTCGACGCCCCAACTCGCGTACTGGCGCGCGTCCTTCTCTTCGAACCCATGGCTGCCCGGCCGCTTGCCGCAAGTGAGGGTCCCGGCGTCCGAGTAGATCCCGAGCTTCAAGTTCTTGCTGTGGACATAGTCCGCCACGGCCTTGAGACCGTTGGGGAAGCGTTTGGGGTCCGGCTGGATTAAACCCTGGGCGTCGCGCTTGCCGTGCCAGCAGTCGTCGATGTTGAGATAGATGTAGCCCGCATCACGCAAACCTGTGCTCACCAGGGCGTCGGCCGTTTGTCGGATCAGCCCCTCGCTCACGTCGCACTGGAACTTGTTCCAACTGTTCCATCCCATGGGTGGCGTCCTCGCCACGCCGTTGTCCCATGCGACGGCGGGAAGAGCGACAATGGCAATAGCGGCGGCGGGGAAAAGGGAACGAAGCGGTTTCATGCCCATCTTTCTAGCACCACCGTGACTCTCCAGAAAGCGGCGGCGCTTCCCTCCCTGTCCGAGCGAATCTCAGGCGCGACTTCGTCCCGTCACTTTGCGGGCACTGGCAGCGCGACATCGCTGAGCGAGTACGCGCTCGTGGCCGCTCTCAGCATCGCCTCCATGGATTGTGGCCGGGCTTGTCCCCGCGAGTGCCCGAGAACGGGAGCGCGGGGCCAAGCCTAGGCTGCGTGACTACTGCCAGGTGACCCCGTCGATGTACACGTTTCCGGTATAGGTGCCGCTTGTGGAGGTGTTGCTCAACATAAGTCCCATGGCCTGCAACCCCAGGAAGTTGATCGTTGGGGGGACTGTGAACGTGACCGTTGTCCAAGTGTTGATGGCGGTCAGCGTTACGCCAGTTCCTGGGAACCAGCCCCAACCATTCGCCGAAGCGTAGGGTTGGACGTTAAGTCCCGTCACGTTGTCGGCCATCACATGGTACGTGACGGTCTGACCACAATACGCCTGGGGGTTCGCTAGTTCCGCCAGCCTCGACGTCCAACCAATCGTGGGCGCAACGGGAATCGCGGTCATGGCAACTTTGAGCGAACCGCTACCTGAACTTCCGTAGTGTTGGGCCGTAGACTGAGTGACAACGGTATCAGTAATTGCCGTATCGCCCTTGAATGCCCAACCATCCGTCGAGCCCGCGGTCTCAAAATCGAATGATCCGGCGCCTGTACCCGAGCAAGACTGGGTTCCCCCGCAGACAGTGATGGAGTCAATGAAAATGTCACCACCGGCAAACGAGTTGCCACCGCTGACACCAAGCTGCAGGGCGAATTGGTTAATTCCGCCGGGGAACACGTCCGTAGCCGCAGGCACAGTCCATGTCAGTGTTGTCCAGGCACCCGCGGTCGCCATCGTGGTTGGGGAATTCTTCCAAACAGCCCAATTGTTGGACTGCGTGAACAACTGCATCCAAACACCAGTCGTTCCTGTAGGAACCCACACGTGAGCCGTAACCGTCGCGCCCGGCCACATATTGGAGGTCGCAGAGGGAGGCTTGATGTAGAGCCCCCTCACCGTACTGGTTGCGGCAGCGCCGCCATCAACGCCGGCCGTGCTTGTCAGAGCGGGAATCGTTGCCTTGAGCGACTGCGTGCCGGTGAATTTCTGAGTCGTGGATACCGCCAATGTCACGTCGGCGTCTGTTATCCAGCTGTCGGCGGTAGTGCCTTCCCAATCCCAAATGATCGGACAGGTTGTACCCGTGCTCGTGGTCCCGCTGGCTCCTCCGCCGCCAACAGCCGTCGTAGTGCCTGTGCTGGTGGCTCCGCCATTTTGAGCCGTGCCCGTGGTCCCGCCCGTGCTACTGCTCGTGGCTCCGCCATTTTGAGCCGTGCCCGTGCCCGTGGTCCCGCCCGTGCTGCTGCTCGTGGCTCCGCCGTTTTGAGCCGGGCTCGTGCCCGTAGTCCCGCCCGTGCTGCCGCTCGTGGCTCCGCCGGTCTGAGTCGTGGTCCCGCCCGTGTTGCTGCTCGTGGCTCCGCCGGTTTGAGCCGGGCTCGTGTCCGTGGTCCCGCCCGTGCTGCTGCTCGTGGCTCCGCCGTTTTGAGCCGGGCTCGTGCCCGTGGTCCCGCCCGTGCTGCTGGTCGTGGCTCCGCCATTTTGAGCCGGGCTCGTGCCCGTGGTCCCGCCGCTGCCGGTGGAAGAGCTAGTCGAGCCGCCCTTGGTCACGGCGCCGCCAGCGCCTTTGTCGCTATTGTTGTTGAGACTGCAGGCGGTTGCCCAAAGACCGGCCAGGAAGGCGAGCCCGACAACGCGTGTGCTCATTTGGTAGGAAGTTTTCATCTTATTTTCTCCTCTGGATCTGCTTGGCGACGGACAACATCAAGCGCTGCCGTCAGTCGCTATTACGCGAGCGACCAGAGCCAACAGCTGGCGCGGTCCCGCTGAGCGGCGAGCTTGCCTGATTTGAGCGGGTGCGGGCAAGAGAATACTTTGCACATCTGGGCGTGGGCGCCAGATTGCGTCAAGGCAAACGGCAAGTATTACCTGTTCTTGCCGGTGGACCGCACGAAGATCGGCGTGGCGGTAGGCGACAAGCCGGAAGGGCCGTTCAAGGATGCCATCGGGAAGCCGCTGATTGACAACACCTCGCTGATGACGCGGGTCCGGAGACGATTGATCCCGCCGTGTTTCAGGACGATGACGGCCAAAGCTATCCGTATCTTGGTTGCCGTCAGCCGAGGAATGCTCTTCCTGCGCGACTCCGCGGTGAAACCATGTCTACTTACGAATGACTTCGTAGTAGCCGCTCGCATTCTTGGGCGAGAGAGGGATCGTCAGTTCACCGTGCTTCAACGAGGTGAGCAGGGGCTTGCCCGGTTTCCCCGAAGCATCCAGGATTCTCGCGGTGAACGTTCCCTTCCCCTCCACCTTCAACGTTACTGTCCCTTTCACCCATTGCTCCATCACCGGCGCTTGGCCCGGGTTCTTCAAGGCGGTTCGGGCGGCGTTCCACACCTGCCCAGCGTTTTCCTCTTTCGCGGCCGCGAAAACCATGAAACGAGCGGATTGCGCCAGCGGCTTGCCGTCCAGGCTGACCGCCAAGACGCCGGCCCAGGGGTTCCTCGGGGCCAGCTTCAGGGTCAGGTCTGAAGCCTTCAAGGCTATCCCCACCGTCCCCACGAACCCCTGCACAGCAGGTGCGTCCACCTTCAGCAGTCCCCTGCCGTAGTCCAGCATCAATTCACCGGTGGACGAGATGATCTTCTTGCCCGCCTCGTCGAAAAGGGGGGCCACCTGACCCAATGCGGGCAGGGGCTTTTCGACCTTGCCGGTCAATTGCTTGCGGACCGCGGCCGCATAGGGAAGCCATGGATGCTCCGCCAGCCAGGAGCTGGCGCTTCCCGGGGCCAGCACCTTCCTGTCCGACAGGGGTTCCACCACCGTCACGTCAGACGCCTTCAACAAGCCTTTCCGGAAGATGTACGCGCCCGCCTGGTACATCACTTCGTTGGCGGGACGCGTGTTGATGCTGAGACTCGAGAGCCTCACCGATCCGGGCAGGTCGGGAGTGAAATCGAACTGAAGCATGCCGCCCCAATCCTGGAGCGAGCCGTAGCAGGCCATCAGGATCGGGCCTTCCAGGCGGTACTCGTTGGGGACGCAATCGTTCCACTCGGTGACGACCGTGGCCTTGTCCAAGACCGTGCCGGAAGCAAGGTGGAAGACCAGCGTATCCTTGAACGGGTTCATTAACTGCGAAGTGTTGTCGAAAGGCGCATAGTCGGTGCCCCCGTTCGCGTCGACCCTCCAGATCAGGTCCCAATAAGCGTGGGTGTCGATGTGATCCATCTTGGCGTCGGCGCGCAGGTCGGCCAGGAGCGGAAGCCCCTGGTTGCTCATGGTGAAGAGTGACTTCACGCCCAGAGACCGGAGGTACGTGCGCATATCCTCGTTGGTGGCTTCCGTGGTGGCTACCAGGAAACGCATGCTCTGTTCCGCGTTTTCTAGGTTTCGAACCGCCCTGAGGGATTGCGTGCTCCAGTCCCAGGCGAAACGGGTGATCTTGCCCTTACCGCCCCAAGCTTCGTAGAGCTTCTGCAGCTCGGCCTCGAAGGCCGGGGGGAAATCCTCGAGCCCGTAGCCCGTGAAGATCGAGGACTCGTTCACGAGTTCGGTGCCCACGAAGAAGGGATCCTCGGCCAGGGACTTCCCGGTGTACGGGTTCCTGTGGGTCAACAGCATCTTGGCGTACTTCTTGTTCAACTCGATGACCCGGCGGGAAAAATGCGCCACGCCTTTGGCCCCATTTCCTAGCAGGGCGAAATCGGCCACACCGTCGCCTTTCCGGAATTTGCGGTGCACCAGAAGGTCGGGGTACACGTAGATGCCGTTCTTTTTCAGGGCGGCGAGCAGGTAGTCCAGCTTGTCCAGGGAATCTTCGGAGAAGGTTTGGGTGTCCTCCGCCTCGGGATCGAACAGATTGGGGGTGGCCCAGGGCGCGTCCATGTGGTGCAGGCGAACGAGGTTGATGCCCAATCGGGCCATGCGTTTGGCAACGGCGTCGGCCCGTTCATGGGAAAGGAACGCGTTGCTGCCCACCAGGTCGGTGCCCCAAAAACGGACGGGGGTACCGTCGGCAAACACGTATCGGCCCCCCTGGACGGTCGTGAACCCGTGGTTCCCGGCGGGGGTTTCATTGAGCGACGAAAGGTCCAGGGACGCCGCATCCCCGCTTTGCCCCGGCACGAAGGCCTGCCAATCGCTTTGGTCGGTTCTTTGTTCCGAGATGAGCTTGGCCGTCAGACGTTTTCCCGAAGTGTCCAACAGGTGGACGGCCAGGTCGTCGAACCAGGCCCGGCCCGTGCAATGGAGTAACCCGGCGCCCACCTCGGCCCGGACCGCCCCCGCCGGGACCGGATAGGCCTTTTCGTACCTCGTNNCCGCCCTGCCAACCGCCCACCTGCCGATTGTTGGCATCCTTGAAGTCCACACTGAAACGCGCGGCCATGAAGGGTTGGTCGCCCTTCTTCACGTCCTCGGTCCGGATCCAACCGGACAGCACCAAGCTGGCGGCGCGTTGCCCCTTGAAGTCCACCATTTGGGACGAGACGTTCCATTCCGGCTTGGTGTTTTCCAGGAAGAGGCAATGGATGGATTCACGGCCCGGCGTGGCCAGACTGAAAGCGGACCAATCGGTCGAAACGATGTCCTCGAAACCTGGGTTGAGAAGCCAGTTGTCGGTCGGGGTTTGCGAAGAACTTCTTGATTTTGGGTGGGTGGCGACGGCTCCGGCGGGCAGGGGCTTGGAATCAAAATCGTACACAAACAGTTTCACCCGGTCGAACCAGACCTTNNCATGCGGGCCAGTTCCCAGGGCTTGGAGCCCGGCTTCACATCCTGGGACTTCATGCCGAAGGAGATTTCCACTACCGGAGGCACGGGTTTCGGAAGCGCGATGGATTGCCTGTAGCTGGACCATCGGGCCTGTTCGTTCACCAGCACGGCGGCCCGGCCGCCGTCGCGGCCTGGTTCCACGAACAGGGCATTGCCCGTCCAGGCTTCTCTGGAAACGAAATCGCCGTTCTTCACCCAGTTGAGATCAGCGGCGGAGTTAAGATCGGCGGCAAAGAGGACCTGTGAAGAGAACAACGGCAGAAGCAACATCCAAGGGGTTCCAGAACGCATAGGGCGGCCTCCACAACGATCGGTTTGGGGGGTTACAGCAAGCGTTCAGAGTTTGCCATCCCGCGAGAGGCGATGTTCTAGTAGTTCCTGCCTTCAATCTGGCGGCGGGTCGTCGCTCTGGGCGATGCGGCTGGCCAGCGGCGCCGCCGCATGCACGGTGGGAAAGCCACGGGCTCTTCAAGGCAAGGCAGGACGGACGGCTACGGCACGGGTCGCGATTGGAATAGTCGCTGACGAGAGCCCCTTGGCGCGCGCCGTGAGTTTGAGGGTGCCTGGCTCTTTCGAGGATTGCACGATGATTTGGGCGAGGCCGTTGAAGACGCTGCGGCTCCAGGCCACCGGCGCGGGGTTATCCTGCAGGCGCAGGGCCACACCTTTGTTGAGGCCGGCCGCGGGGCCGTAGTTCGCCAGCGTGACCGCGATGACGTTTTCGCCGGCGCGCAGCAGCTTCTTCACGTCATAGACCGAGGCAGCTCGAGCGTCGCCCGCGCCACCGATCCTCTGGCCATTGACGAAGACCGCGACGCCGCCGTCGATCTTGCCGAACCAAAGTTCAACCACCGGCATGGCCAGGTCTTTCGCGGAGGCATGGAAACGCGCGCGAAACACCCCTTTGTCGTGGAGCCCGAGTGGCCCCCGCTCCCGGTTCACGTCGGCGGTCTCCCAGCGGGAGTCGTCGAATTTTTCCGCAACCTCGGGAAGGTTGCCATCGTAGGGATTGATTCCCTTCTTGTAGCGCCAGCCGTTGATGGGCAGCGAACGAGACGTTGCGGCGGGGACAAGTGTGTCAGACTCGTGGGAGCTTGGGTTGCCGTTGCCTACACCGAGAATGCGGCCAGGGCCTTCGAGCTCGAAGCTAATGGGATGGTTCGCCACCGGAACCACGCGGCCCTGCGCATCGACCACCGCCACCGTGATGATGGAGATATCCTCGCCGTTGGCATCGATCCCCGGCCGGTCGGGGTGTAGCTGCACGGCCGAGGGCGCGCCGGTGGTCTCGACCCCTTTCTCCGCGACGACCTTCCCGGCCTTGCTGCCCTTGGCCGAAAGCACGCCGGGCACGTATTTCACTTTCCATTTGAGCTCCGAGTCGCGCTGCATCGCCTGTTTGCCCAGGCTCTGGCCGTTCAAGAAGAGTTCGACCTCATCGCAATTGCTCAGCGCGCGAACCTCAATCACCTGCCCTTCTTTGCCAGCCCAGTTCCAGTGCGGAAGCAGGTGCAATACCGGCCACTCCTGCCACCACGAGCGGTAGTACCAGAAATTGTCTTTGGGGAACCCGCAGGTATCAAGGATACCAAAGTGCGAATTGATGCAGGGCCAGTCGTAGGGCGTCGGCTCGCCCCGGTAGTCGAAGCCAGTCCATACGAATCCGCCCGAGAGCCAGGGGCGGGCGTCGTAGAAGGTCCACCAGGCCTGCGCGCTGTTCGCCCATTCCGGGGCATTGTCATCGTAGGCGCTGACGTAGCCATGCACGGGATCGTTGGCGTAGATGCCGCGCGTGCCCACCGTGCTGCCCTGTTCGGTGCCAAGGTTGGGCTGATGCGGATGAGCCGCATGGTAGGCGTCGGCATCTTGACCAATGTGATAGTTCCAGCCACGCACCTCGATGACCTCGTTGATGCCGGAGAACTCATTGCCCACTGGCGCCGCATAGGTCAGCGGACGGGTGGGATCGAGACGGCGGATCGCGGCCTGCATGGCCGCGGCCACGCGCTTGCCCGCGGGCGTGCCCTGCGTACTCCACTCTTCGTTGGCAATCGACCAGATGAAGACGCTGGGGTGATTGCGGTCGCGCGTGACGAGACTTTCGAGTTGGGCGGTATTGGCGGCATCGCTACCCAGCAGGCGGTTTTCGTCCATCACCAACATGCCGAGCCTATCGCAGGCTTCGAGCAGTTCAGGCGTCGGTGGATTGTGCGAGGTGCGATAGGCATTGCTGCCCATCTCCTTGAGTCGCGCGATGCGGAAATACTGGAGCTGGTCGGGCATGGCCGCGCCCACGCCCGCGTGGTCCTGATGGTTGCAGGTGCCCTTGATGACGGTGGGTTGGCCGTTGAGCAGAAATCCCTTTTGCGCATCGAAAGCCACGGTCCGGATGCCGAAGGACGTCTCGATGCGGTCTATTGGCTGCCCGCCTGCAAGGACGGTGGTCACAAGCTTGTAGAGTTTCGGCGTTTCGGGCGACCATAGTTCAGGCTTATCAACCGTGCCTTCGTACCGTAGCGTGGTGGACGCCGCTCCGGAGACACGCGCCGGTTTCCGGCCCCGCGCACGCACCTTGCCGTCGGGCGCGAGTATTTCCCAGCCGACCACCACAGAAGCCGGCGCGGGCTGTGCATTTCGCAGGTCGGTTTGCACATGCACTTTGGCCGGACCGGTGGGGGTGTTGTTCGTGAAACTGCTCGTGACGAAGATACCGTCGGGCGCAATCGCGACCGGCGCGGTTTTCACTAGCCAAACATGGCGATAGATNNTGTGTCGCATCGACGCGAACGGCCACCAGGTTCTTCTCACCAAATTTCACCACATCGGTAATGTCGTAGCGGAAGCTGGTGTATCCGCTCTCGTGATGGCCAACAAACCAGCCGTTCACGAAAACCGTGCTGTCGCGAAATACGCCATCGAATTCCAGCCAAATGCGACGGTCGGCATCTGCCTTTGCAAGATCGANNTCGATGGCCCAGTCGTGGGGCAGCTGGACCTGGCGCCAACTCGCGTCGCTGTAGTCCATACTGGCCGGACCATAGCCCGCGCCAGCCTTTGCGAGGCCTTGGCCAATGCCCCAATCGTTGCCGAGATGAAATTTCCAGCCAAAATCCATCAGCAGACGCTCACGTGGGATGGGGGAGGAAGCCGAAGAATTCGCGGGACTGACGATAGCGCAGACCTGAATAGCGAGCAGGGTAACCACAAGAATGCGTTGGAGATGTTTCATCGCTAGAATCAA
>PMIX01000168.1 GCA_003158395.1 Myxococcales bacterium
GAACCCTTTGAGGGTTCCCATGTGAATTCTTGTCCAAGGGCTGCCAGCCTTCGGCGTGGTCGAAGAGATCGCGCGCGGTCATCATCCAGACTACGAGTTTCTTGGTCTGTAGCTTGTCCTCGCCGCGCCTGAGCAGCTTCTCGCGCACGTTGGGGCCGCCGCCGTAGCTCATCAGCAGATCCACCGGGGTGCCGATCTGCTTGGCGATGTGGCCTGACACACCAGCATGCTCGCAGTCCATCAACTGGTACACGCCGGTGAAGCTGTCGCCCAGGATGACAATCGGGCTGTCAGGATCGTCCTCATACGGCGTTCCGTCGGGATTCACGACCTGGTGGCCCACCAGGGTCTCGGGAGCAAACTTCGAGCGCTCACCCTCGGGCAGGCGCGAATGCAGATCGCCGTGACGAGTGAAGGATTCGTCCTTGGTCTTGTACGCCTGGCGATGCGCGGCGATGCCCTTGTACCAAGGGTAGCGCGTGATGCGCTGGGCGACGATCTTCGCCGCCAGTTCCAGGCCACGCGCGGTCCAGTGCGTGTCCTGCGCCTGATAGAGTGGCTCGCTTGCCCGCGCGCCGTTCTTGCGCTCAGCTAGAAAAGCAGGCAGCAGGTCCAGGGTCTCGACGCCCTTGTCGGCGAGATCGAGCAGGAACTTTCTCCCGAATGGATTGACGACCTTGCCGGCGAAAGGCGCGAGAGCCGCGTTCCCGGGCGCGGCACCAGTCTTCTCGGGGAAGATCTCTTCCTTGGTGGGAATGGGAACGAAGAGGAAGTCCACGCCGTGTTTGGCGAGCAGTTTCTTCCACTCCACGATGACGGGGATCGGGTTGCGATCACCGCTCTGTTTTGCCAGATCGCCGCCCAGCACGTAGGCCATGGAATTGCGGAAGAAGAGGAAACCATCGCTGCCGGCCAGGGCCTTGGAGCCGACCGGCATGGCGTCGAAACGTTGCTTGAGCGCGGTCTGAAACGGGGAGACCTCGGCGCTCCATGACGTCCACGACTTGCCGTGCGCGGCCAGTTCGGCAAGGACCGCTTTCTTCACCACGGCCGTGTTGGGCGACGGCGTGCTGGGACCGAGACTCAAGCCGGGTGCAGGAACCTGGCTCTTGGGCGCGTCTTGCGCGGCCGATGTGGCTTCGCTCGCTTGCGGGAGTGGCACCCCGCCCTCGACCAGGAACACGTTGTAGGCGGGCTTGCCGAGCGGCTTGCCGCGCATGACCACCGCCGGCGCGGGAAAGCTCTGGTCTCCCAGTTCCTGACGGATCGCGGGCTCGGTGTCTTCGGCCGGCCAGGCGGCGGGCACGGCCACCAGATCCGTGTTGTACGAGGGGTACCAGTACGAGGCGAGTTGGTGGGCCCAGGACTTGACCTCCGCTTGTGTGAGGACGCGGCCCTCGTACTCGGTGCGGATGAACTTTGCGATGTCCTGGGTGGGCCCGAGGGCGCTGTCGGCGACACGGCCATAGATCTCGGCAAAACCATCCCCGTCCTCGTCGGGCGGTGAAAGGAAGCCGGCGAACCAGGGAGCGAACTCGATTTTGATCCAGATCTCGACCGCGCGGCCCGGACCGGGATCGTGCAGGAAGGCCTCGGTCGCGGTCTGGCGCACGATTTGCGGTCCGCCGGCCAGGCCCCAGCTCTCGGAGCGAACGGCAGCCACGACGTCTTCCAAACGGTCCGCGCTCGCCACCTTCTTCGACACCAGAAGTTCGACCAGCGGCGCCAGGGCCAGCGGGTGCGCGCGCTCGTCGGCGGTGAGCGCCGTGCGCGCCACGGATCCGGTCAGCGAATCGGCCACCAGCACCCCGCCAAAGGGATTGGCCGTGCGGGGGCGCTTGCCCTTGTCGCCGGCCATGGCCAAGTCAGGAGGCGGATCCGCATTCATGAAATTGGCGTGGTAAGCGGCGTAGTCGAGGCTGGCGAGGGTAGGGCGGCTCACCCGCCGGACCAGCACCTGCGAAACCATGCGCCGATAGGACGGGTTGGCGGTGGTGACGTCGGCGCGGGTTGCGGGGACCGCGGGCCCGTGCGCGGGCCAGGGAAAGCGCACGCCCGATGTCGCGCAGCCTGCCGCAGCGACCATGAGGGTAAGGACTGTTCGATGAATGGTTCTCGTGCTACCGAGCATAATCCCCTCGTCTGAACCGCCACAGGACGCGCAGGACGCGAAGTCCGTAGGTCAGTGGATTGAGGTGGGAGATCTCGTCGCTGTACCGGGTCGGGATGGGCTCTTCGCCCACGGCGAGTCCGCGCGCGCGCGCCGCCGCGATGACCTCGATGTCGAAGTCGAAGCTGTCGCTGAGGCGCGAAAACGGAATCTCTGCCAGGGCGCGCCAGCCGTAGACCAGATAGCCGCTGTGAAGGTCGGTCATGGCTAGCCCGAAGACCCGGCGCTCGAGTTTCCCCAGCGCCCAGTTGCCGGCGTACTTGTACAGAGGCATGCCACCGGCAAGGGCTTGGCCGCCCGCGATGCGCGAGCCTTGCAGCAGATCGAGGCCGCGGCCATCAAGCGCGGCAAGCAGGCCGGCCAGCGCCTCGGGGCTGTATTGGCCGTCAGCGTGCACGCAAGCCGCGCGGTCGGCGTCCAGCGCGCGTGCCGCCTGGAGGCCGTCCTTCATGGCGGCGCCGTAGCCGCCGTTGCGTGGTCGAAGCACGACCTCGATGTCGCCCGCAGCACGGGCCAGATCCTGCGCGACCGCGGCCGTCCCATCAGTGCTGCCGTCGTCGACGATCACGGTGCGAAAGAGATGGGGTGGCCGAGCAGCGGCGATTCGCCCGATCACGTCCGGCAGGTGGGCAGAGGCGTTGTACGCCGGGACGATGACGACCAGCCTCATGGCAAACCCGGCGCAGTGGCACGGGCGCGGGGATTGCCCGCGACACGCGATTCGTAGCGCGCCAGATAGTCGGCCACGATGGGGGGCAGCATTTGGGTGAGAGAGATATGCGGGCGCCAATCGAGGAGGCGGGCGGCTTTGGCCATGGAGGGGATGCGCACCACGGAATCTTCGTAGCCCGCGCCATAGAACGCAGCGGCGGTCCGCGTGCGCAAGCGGGGCGCGGAGGCGCCTGGTCTCTGCGCGCGGAATGCGGATACCATCTTGCCCGCCAGGGCGCGGATGCTGACGTCGTTCTTGTCGTTGCCTAGGTTGATGATCTGGCCTTGACAGGGGTCGGGCCGGTCTATGATGCGCAGGAGCGCGTTCACGAATTCGTCGACATAGAGGAAGGAACGCCGCTGGCGGCCACCGTCCACTAGCACGAGATCCCCACCCGTGAGCAGGGCGTGCATGAACGCGGCAAGGACACGCGGGATGCCTTGGCCATCCACGCCGGGAATGAAGTCCATGCGCGGGCCGATGACATTGAAGGGCCTGACCACGGTGAACGCGAGCCCACCATGCCGGCCATACGCCCAGATCACGCGTTCCAGGAGCTGCTTGGCCGCGGCGTAGGTCCAGCGTTCGCGATGGACCGGGCCGAGACAAAGCGCGGTCCGATCCTCGTCCATGCGCCGCGACGGGCGGCCGTCAGCGCCGAGCGCACGCCGGCCATAGACCTCGCAGGTGGAGAGGTGAATGAGCCGGCGCTTTCGTTCGGCGCACAGCTTGACCAGCGGCACGAGATCGGTGTAGGCGGCGTCGATCACCTCGAGCGGGCGGGTGTTGTAGAGGGCCGGATTGCACAGGGCAGTTAGGGAGATGACGAGGTCGGCCCGCGCGGTGATTGCGTCGAGTATCCCCGGGTCCCTGATCGAGGCCTGGATGCGCTCGACTTCGGGCAGACCGGGCGGGAGCTTGTCGAAGTCGACGTCGACCGCCACGATCCGTGCGCCCGGGCGCAAAGCCAGCGCGGGCACGAGATGGGAGCCAATGAAACCGCCCGCACCGAGGATGGCGATGCGCGGCTGTTGCGCCGTGGGCGGGCGGGTGAGGTTCGCCTGCACGACGGCGCGCCCAGGCCGGGAGGAACGCCGCCCGTCCGCTGGAACTGAGAACTTCGGCCGCATGGGTCTCGCTGGGCTAGTGCCGCTTCTTCTTGCTCTTGCTGGGTTTCTCATCGGCAGTGCCAGTCGATGGCGCGGCCGCCTCCTGGCTCTGGCCTCTGGCCGCGCTTTCCGCCGTGCTCGCTGCTGCCGGGCTCGAGGGAGCCGGGGCTGGCGCGCCGACGAGGATGTCCGGCCAGCGGTCATTGCCCGAGTGGAACGTGAGCCGAACCGCGGTGTCGGCGGGCGTCCCAACCTCCCACAGATAGATCTCGTAGTCGGCAATATCGTGATCGTGCCCGCGCTGCGTGGCCGCCCAGACCAGCCACTTTCCGTCCGCGGACAGCTGCGGGAAGTACTCATGCGAGCGCCGGCCGGGAAGGTCGATCAGGGTGATGGCATCCAGATCGGCATCGCTCTTGGTCGGCTTGCCGCTGGCGACCGGCAAGTGAAGGACGCGGCTGCCGCCGTTGCCGGTGGGGTGCACCCAGTAGATTTCGTCGCCCGCTGGGGTCCAGTTGACCTGGCAGCCCTCGCCGGTGCGGGTCCAGGTGTTCTGCTTGAGATCCCAGATCCCGGTTTCCCGCTTGGAGCCGCGCAACGTGATGGCGAGGTAGGCACCGTCCTTCGACAGCTCGGGTTGTTGCAAGAGCGCTCCGTCGAGGGCCGGCACCTTCGTGCTGTCGACCAGCAGGGTCTCCTCACCACCGGCGAGCGCACGGCGGTACACCGCGGTCGAGCGCACGTACACGATCTCGTCTCGCGTGACCCAGCCGCCCCAGCTCGCGTTGTCCACCACCTTGGTTTCTTCCTTGCCATCAGGGGTGACGGTGAAGATGTCCCACTTGCCGTCCGTGTTCGCGTCCCGTTCGTAGACCCACCCCTTCTTGCTGCGCGTGAAGAGGATGCGCGAGCCGTCGGGCGAGAAGCGCGGGAACCAGTCGACCGCGTCGCCCTTGGTGATGGCGTGAACGTTCGAGCCATCCGTGCTCATCACGAAGAGGTCGTGGTTGCCGCGGCGCGAGCTGGACCAGACAATCTTCCCGCTCGCCTTGCCACCGACCGAGGTCATCGCCTGCTTCTCGGTCGCGCTGGGCTGTTCCTCGTTGCCACTCGGCCCGCCGCCCGCGGTTGCGCACCCCGCGATCACCGAGGCTAGCGCCGCAAGCGCCCTGCCGCCGCTGGTCTTCGCTCTACGCGAGCTGCGTGCATTTGGTGGATCGCGATGTCTCGTCAACTGACTCATGCTGTACTCCTGTCAGCAGGGCGTCGACCCCGTTTGCTGTTTGATGGCTCCGCCTCGCTGCTCCTACCAAACACAACCCAGTCGTGCCACTCCTCGACCTGCTGTTTGGCAGTTGCGCCAGCGCCCTCTGGGCGAGGCGCAGTGATGGCAGGGCGACCCCTTCTACGATGTCAGGATTTCGGGGTGGACCGCCAACCCATTCCGACTGCACAGCCCCCGATCGCGGCAGTTCGTTACAGTGTAACCCGCAAGGTCTCTATCGCGGTCGAATTCACGTGGGAACCCTCAAAGGGCATAGGCATTAAGCGGCGGAATTGCGCCGGAAGAGCTGGGGTAGACCACCCTCTCCCTCTGGGAGGGCTGGGGTGAGGGTACTGCATTTGCACGTCGAATCGTGCCGCGGGCGCAATCACAGCAATTTGGTGACTTCAGCGTCCGGCTCACAGGAAGTTTCGCCCTCACCCCCAAGCCCCTTGAAAGGGAGAGGGGTGACCCATCGAACGCTTGTGTCCTCGAATCACGAATGGCCGTTTCATTCCGCCGTTGATCCGCTTAACGCCTATGCCCTCAAAGGGTTCCCAAGACAGATGCTCCCGCGATGGTGCGCCGCCGGCAGAGCTGGCGGACTCGCCACGCGAATCAGCCCCTCCTGCGACGTCGCCGGTTCTCCTATTGCATCGAAAACATGGGGCTATCTCCGCTGCCTCGCGCCGGCACACGGCTTGCAGTCTTATGGTCCGGACAGTCACCCCACGACCAAAGGAGCATCGTTCATGAAACTCACCATCTCGATGATCATCGCAGTTGCCGTCGCTATTTCGGGCGCATCGGCGTTCGCCAAGGGCAAGGAGCAAAAAGTGCCTCAGGAACAGGTAGTAACCATGGAGGTCACGGATGAAGGCTTCGTGCCTGCGCAGGTGAAGGTGAAGGCCAATCAGCCGGTGAAGTTGGTAGTCACGCGCAAGACCGCCCGGACCTGTGCCAAAGAAATCGTCATCAAAGACTTGGGCGTCAACAAGCCGCTACCGCTCAACCAGCCGGTCGAGATCACGTTCACGCCAACCAAGCGGGGCCAGGTTCGCTACGCCTGCGCGATGGACATGATCGCCGGCGTCATCATCGTGGAGTGACACCATGATCGCGCGCCTCCCGCTTCTCCTCCTGCTGGCTGCCACACCTGCGCGGGCGGATTTTACCCAGGTTCCCGGCGGACCGACCTTGCTGGATGATCCCGTGCTGCGGGGACTGGTCAAGGAGGCCATGGAGAAGCGGCCCGAGCTTGCGCAGGCACGCGCGCAGATTGTGGCAGAGCAGGAGCGCGTGCCTCAGAGCAGGGCGCTGCCTGATCCGACCCTTTCTCTCGGTATCCAGAACGACGGATTCGGCAGCATCCAGATCGGCAAGATGGAGACCAGCTGGATCTCGATCATGGCGTCGCAGACCTTTCCCTGGGCGGGCAAGCGTGGGCTGCGCAGCGAACTGGCCGGACTGGGAACGCGGGAGGCCGAGGCCGATCTGCGGCGCGTGCTGCTCTCGGCAGCGGCGGAGGTGGAGCGGGCCTACGTCGATCTGTTACTCGTGCGTGACCAGCTCGCCTTGCTGGCGAGACTGGAGTCGCTTTGGGCGCAGTCAGAAGGGCTGGCCCGCGTCCGCTACGAGGCGGGCGAGACGGCGCAGTCCGATCTACTGCGTGCGCAACTGCAAAGGAATCGTCTACGGCAGCAGAGATGGGCGCTGCAGGCCGAGGAGAGTCGTCGGATCGCCGTCCTCAACCGACTGCGCGGGCACCCGCTGACCGAGCCGATCGCGACGACGCGCACCCTGGCCGACCTGCCGGACCCGGTGTTGCCCGATCCCGAACAAGCGGCTACAGCGGCCGAGGCCGAGAGCCCGGAGTTGAAGAAGGCGCTGCTGGCCGGTGAGCAGGCGGGCCGGCGCGTGGAGCTGGCAAACAATGAACGCTGGCCGGACGTGACGGTGAGCGCAGGGGTGATGCCTCGCTGGGGCGGTTTCGAAACCATGTGGCTGGCCGGGGTTGCGTTCAACCTGCCTATCTGGGGCGCGTACAAGCAATCGCGAGCCGTGGCGGAGAATCGGGCACGCGGCGAGGCCGCACGGGATGGCGCCGAGGCGATCCGTCAGCTTTTGCGCCAGCGGATTCACGAGAGGCTGGCGACCTTGGGCGCGCTGCTGGAGGCGAACCACCTGTACCGCTCCGGCTTGCTCGTCCAGTCGGACGCCACGGTTTCAAGCACGCTTGCGCAGTACCAGGTTGGCCGCGTGACGTTCGCCTCGGTGCTGGAGGCGCTGGCCGGCTACCTGTCCGACGTGAATGGCTTCTATGATTCGGTCGCGGCCGCGCAGCGGATCGCCATCGCCGAGCGAGAGATCAGCCTGGATGCGCCAGGCGGCCCCGCAGCGGGCGGCATGGGTGGCTCGGCAATGCCGGGTGCGGGCGCGACTCCTGCTTCCTCATCGTCGGGTCGATCGGCGGGCCAGCCGCAGAGCACGGACAGCGCCGGCGCTTCGATGTCACGCATGTAGAACGGAGCAATCCATGGAGGCTCAAGGTTCCGAATCACCGGCGAAACCCGAACCCCGTCGGTCATCGCGACGACTCGTGGTAGTGGCGCTGGTGGCAGTCACGGGGGGCGTTGCGCTCGGCGGGGCAGGTATGCATCTGGTGATGCACGGGCATGGCGACGGGAAGACCGGGCCCACAGCGACTGCGGCGAAGAAGGCGCCGCTTTACCAGTGCCCCATGCACCCGGCTATCACCTCGGATCATCCGGGCGATTGCCCGATCTGCGGAATGAAGCTGGTTCTGGTGTCGTCCGCCTCGACCAACGACAGTGCGCCTGGAAAAACCGGCGCGCGCAAGATCGCCCGCTACCGTTCGCCCATGGACCCGAAACAGAACTCGCCGGTTCCGCGCAAGGACGAGATGGGCATGGACTATGTCCCAGTCTACGAAGACGAGCTTGCGGGTAGTGCGCCGGTGCAGGGCCTGGCCACGGTCACCATCGATCCAGCCAGGCAGCAACTCATCGGGCTGCGCACGGCCGCCGTTACCAAGGGATCCATCGGCGCGACTTGGCGCACGCCCGCGCGCATCCAAATCGACCCCACGCAGGTCCGCAAAACCAACGTGAAGATAGAGGGATTCGTCGAGAAGATCTACGTGGACTTTGTCGGCCAATCGGTTCGCAAAGGCCAACCGCTCTTCTCGGTCTATAGCCCGAGCTTGCTGGCCGCGCAGAACGAATACTTGCTTGCGCTGCAAACCAGCGAGGTCCTTGCCAAGGGTGGAGGCCTGTCCGAAGACGGCCAGAATCTGATGGCGTCGGCACGAAAACGGCTGGAACTGTGGGACGTGCCCGCGGCAGCGATCGATCGGCTGGCGCGCACGCGGCAGCCAACCAAGACGCTGACCCTGGTCTCGCCTATCTCCGGCGTGGTGACGGCCAAGAACGTCGTGCAAGGGGCACGGGTTAGCCCAGGCGAGGCGCCCTACGAGATTACCGATCTGCGCGAAATCTGGGGAATGGCCGACGCCTACGAGACCGACCTGGCCCGGATTCGTGTGGGCATGAAGGCGTCCTTGACCTTGCCCGCGTACCCCGACCGTACGTTTTCGGGTCGGGTGGCTTTCATCGATCCACTGCTCGACCCGAAGACTCGCACCGCGAAGGTGCACCTGCACTTCATGAACCCGAAGCTTGAACTCAAGCCAGAAATGTACGGCGAAGTTGTTCTGGAGGGGACCGCGAAGGAAGGGTTGCGCATCCCG
>PMIX01000437.1:0-25038 GCA_003158395.1 Myxococcales bacterium
GCACTGGGTCGTGCAGCCGCCGTAAATGGTGTCGTCGTTCGGCCCCGCGCAGCTCGCCGGGACCGGCACCGTTCCGTCGCCGCAGTCACATTCCTCGTCCGCCACCGTGACCCCATCGCCGCAGGTGGGGACGCATGAGTTGGGGGCGACATTGAAGCCACTCAAGGTCAGCTTGTAGGATGAGCAGGTGGTCTGGCGCTCGGCTTGGAATACGGCGATCTCGTAGACATTGCCAGCCTGGAGACCGCCAAGTTTCGCGGCAGCGGTCGCATCCAGGGTGATGGAGCCCGCCACTGGTGTGTGGATCCCGCCCAAGTCGACTGCGAGTTTCTTGTTGATGAAGACCCAGACGTCATCATCGCCCACGAAGTCTAGTTTGTAGGTCTTACCCGATTCGTACTTGAACCAGTAGCGGACCTCGCTGGTGAAGCTGAAGTTGTGCGGTATCACCTTGCCCGCGGCATCCAGATCCCAGGGCCAGGTTCCCGAGGCGTCGTACATGCCCAGAGGTACCGAGGGAATCTGTGCCCCCTGCGGCGTTCCATCGGCCTTCTTCATGTCTGCACTGGAGAAAGGATCGTTGTCGACAGGGAAGAAGAGCGGGTTGCCGTCGACTTTGGCGACCACGTAGAGGGCTTGGTAGGTGGTGCCCGCGGTGTCCGTGTAGCACTTGAGCTGGGTGTAGCCCAGGGCCTCCATCTTCTCGCAGTCGGTTCCACCCGTCAGGAATGTGCACGGGATCTCCTTGCCAGTTGTGGCGTCTTTCTTCCCTTGGCCGACGGTACCGCACCAGTAGGCGATTTGGGTGACGTTCCACTGCTCGCCGTTCGGTCCGTAGCGGTTCACATACGCCCCTTGGCCGTTGTTCCACAGCGCCAGTTTGGAGGCGGTTGCGTGATTCACCGGTGGGGAAGCCGTGCTGGTGCGGAACCAAGTCGCAAATGAGGCGGTACTGGCAACGTGGACAGCACCGCCGGGACTCGCGGGGTTGGCGTAGACAGGTTTTCCGTCGGTGTCGAGATCGGTCTTCACCATGCCGGTAGAGGCGTTGTTCTGCCCCACGACTCCGGCTTCGAAGTCGGTGGGATTTTGGAATTTGAAGTCCCGGTAGATTATCGGGACCATCATCGTTTCGCCGAGGGCCGGCTGCGTGCAGGTCCAGCCGGCTTCCTTCTTGCAGTCCTTTGAGCAGCCGTCGCCACTCGCCTGGTTGCCGTCGTCGCATTCTTCGCCGAGAATGATGCCGTCGCCGCACTTCGAGGTGCATGAGGTGCCGCTGCAGTCGGGCTCGATCTGGCAATCCTCGGAACAGCCATCAAACGGCGTGGTGTTGCCGTCGTCGCAGCCCTCCGCACCTTCGACTTTGCCATCGCCACAGGTGGTCTTGGTACAAACACTCGGTTGGCCGGCGCACCCGTAGCCGATTTCGAGTTTGCAGGTGGCCGAGCATCCGTCACCGCTCAGCGTATTGCCATCGTCGCAGATCTCGCTCCCTGTGATCACCCCGTCGCCACATTTTGGCGTGCACGGCTTGCCCGGAACCCGACACTGCCAGCCGGGCTCGACGGTCTGGCAATTGGCCGAGCATCCGTCACCGCTGACCGTGTTTCCATCGTCACAGGTTTCGTTGGAAGTCAGAAGGCCGTTCCCGCACACGGCGAGGTTCTGACAGGCTTTCCCGGGGACGGGACAAACGTAGTTGGCTTCGATCTGGCAGATGGCATTGCAGCCGTCGCCGCTGAGCGTATTGCCATCATCGCAAGTTTCGCCCTGGTTCGTGTCGACGACGCCGTTGCCGCAGGCCCTGCCGGTAACGGGGGGCCCTGCGTCCAGGGACACCGGTCCGATGATGGATCCTCCTCCAGCGCCCGTGCCGCTCGGGCTACCGCCTGCACCTGATCCGCCGCCTCCTCCTGTTGGCCCTGAGCCTCCTGCCTGGGCTACCTGGCTGACGTTGGCAGGATTGCAGGCAGGCGTGGCCAGCACCACCACCGCGCCCAGAAAGAAACATGCGCTCCTGGTCATCCAGCGGCGGCTCGAAACGGTGATACTTGGCATTGCAACGCACCTCATCGAAGGGGCCAACACGTCGGCGGAATGGCCTCACTACACTCTAGCAACACCCCGCCGGCTTGGGACGAGAAAGTCTTGGGTGAGCAAGGCCCGCCCTGGGTAACACCTTCCCAACCGGCTGGTGTTCTCGTAATAGAAAGCCCGCATGGCGGTGGACATCGAAAGCCTCTATCGGACGCATGGGCCCCTGGTCTTGCGTCGGTGTCGCACCCTGCTGCGGGACGAAAGCAAAGCCTTGGATGCCATGCACGATGTCTTCGTTGAGCTGTTGCGACGAGCGAACCGTCTAGACGCGAGGGCCCCAGCGGGCCTGCTTCTGACGACGGCAACCCATGTCTGTCTCAACCGCCTGCGCAGCGAGCGCCGCAGACCAGAGGAGTCTGACCACGACCTGCTGGTGCGCATCGCATCGCTGGGCGATGACGCCGAAACCCTGTCCCTGGCGCGCCGAGCTCTGGACCGCATCTTTGGTGCCGAGCCGGCGTCTACGCGACTCATCGCGGTGCTCCTCTACGTGGACCGGTTGACCCTGGAGGAAGTGGCTGCCGAGGTGGGCATGTCGGTGTCGGGAGTCCGCAAGCGGCTACGGAGGTTGAAGGAACGCCTGCCTATCACACAAGGAGACGCATGATGGCTTCCCCGAACGAACGCGTTCCTGATTGGTTGCTCGAACGGCTGGCCGCGGGCGAGCTGCCCGCCGCGCAGGCTCGCGCTCTAGGGGAGCGCCTTTCCGCCACCGGCGAGCACGATCGGCTGGCTGAGCTTCATGCGTCGAATGCCGCGATCTTGGCCGCGCATCCTGCGGCCGAGGTAGCGGCCGAGGTGCGACGCCGGGCAGGCCCACTCCCCACTTCAGTGGCCCGCCGCGTTTCCGCGATTTGGCGGCCAGTGTGGGCCCTATCCTTGGCCACAACCGGTGCAGCAGCCATCACTCTGCTCCTCATGCATGCGCCGGCGGAGCCGCCAAAGTCGAACCTGTCGCTTGCACAGCCAGATCGGGAAAACACCACCAGCAAGGGATTGCAGCCTTCGCTGGGGCTGTATAGGAAGACCCCGGCCGGGGTCGAACGCCTCGGGCCGGCGGCACGCGTGCACCCAGGCGATGTCGTGCAGGTGCGCTACATCGCCGCGGGCAAGCGCTTCGGGGTCGTGGCGTCGTGCGACGCCCGTAGCGCGGTCACGCTGCACCTGCCCGAGACGCCCGGCCGGGCGGCCGCATTGGCCAAGGATGGCGAGCGGGCGCTGGCCCATGCCTATGAGCTCGACAACTCGCCCGGCTTTGAGCGCTTCGTCTTCGTCACCGCGGATGCGCCCTTTGATACTGACCTGGTGGTGCGCAGCCTCAAACAAGGCGCGGCGTTGCCCCCAGCGTTGGCAATCTGGTCGATCACCCTCGTAAAGGAAACGCCATGAATTCTCGGCCAAGCTTCTTTGTCCTGCCTTCCCTGATCGCTCTACTCTTCGCCTCAGCCGGGCCAGCGATTGCGGCCGATCCCGGCGATGCCCCGTCGCTCCGACGCTTCGCTTTGGTGGCCTCGGCGAACAGTGGCGGCCCGGGCCGCGCCCACCTGCGCTTTGCCAATTCCGATGCGGAATCGCTGGCACGCGTGCTCGCCAGCCTGGGTGGTGTACAGGCACGCGATATTCTCCTGGTCCGCGAGGCAAGCCGGACCGCCCTGCAGGACGCCTTCGAGCAAGTGAGGAGACAGATCGCGGCTGAGCGCCGGCCACAAGTGCGGCGCGAGCTGTTCGTCTACTACTCGGGTCATTCGGACGAGGACGGCCTGCTTCTAGGCGGGGAACGGGTCGGATATGGGGAGTTACGCCAATGGATCGATCAAACTGCCGCGGAGGTGCGCATTGCCGTACTCGATTCCTGCGCCTCGGGAGGCCTGATCCGGCTGAAAGGAGGCGTGCGGCGCCAGGCCTTTCTCTCCGATGCCTCAACCCAGGCGCGCGGTCACGCTTTTCTGACCGCCAGCTCGGCTGACGAGGCGGCGCAGGAGTCCGACCGCATCGGCGCCGCCTTCTTCACCCACTATCTGCTCTCGGGCATGCGCGGCGCCGCGGACAGCAACCGCGACGGTCGCGTGACCTTGAACGAGGCCTACCAGTTCGCCTACAATGAGACCCTGCAGCGCACGGAAACCTCGCGAGCCGGCGCGCAGCACCCAGCCTACGACATCCAGCTCGCCGGCACGGGCGATCTGGTGATGACGGATCTGCACATGTCGAACGCCCGACTGGTGTTGGGTCGCGAGCTCTACGGTCGCATCTATGTACGCGATGCCAGCGACCATCTGCTGGTCGAGCTGCGCAAGGAGCCAAGCTATCCAGTTGAGCTGGGGCTGGACCCAGGCGCGTATCGCGTGGTGATGGACAGCGACGGCCGCCTCTTCGAGGCCAAGGCCGAGCTGGCCGACGGCGGACGGGTCGAGCTGGGCAAGAACCAATTTCACGCGGTGACGCCCATGCTGAGCACCCGGCGCGGCGATGAGGTCGGATCGCTTGCGCAGCCACCGCTCGGCCCCAACCTGCCTGCGCCCCGCCGCTACAAGGATGTCGCCGTCGACCTGGTGCTGGTGCCGGGCGTGCGGCTGTCGGGCCCATCGGAGCTACCCGTCCGCAACCACTTCGTACTCGGCTTGGTGGGCCATTCGGATTCGCTGCACGGCCTGCAGCTTTCTCTGGCGGGAAACATCGCCCAGTATGAAATGGTGGGCGCCCAGATTGGCGGCTTCTACCAGCTCAGCTACGGCCCGGCGCGAGGCGCGCAACTCGGATGGGGCGTGAACATGGCTCTGGGTGGCATGCGGGGAGCCCAGCTTGCGTGGCTTGCCAATATTTCAAACGGCGAGTTTCGCGGCTTCCAGGCTGCCCTGATCAACATCAGTCGCGGCCCCCTGTACGGCTTTGACGCCGGTCTGGTGAACATGACGTCTGGAAGTCTGCGCGGTTTCCAGGCCGGCTTGGTCAATCTGGCCCAGAGTGACGTTCATGGTCTGCAGGCCGGGTTGGCTAACCTGACCGGCCTTGGAGCGGAATCGAACGGCGCCCAGCTTGGCCTGGCAAACGTCAACGGCAGCGTCGAAATGTACAACGGCGCCATGGTGGGGCTGGTCAATGTGGGACGCAAGGTTCACGGCGCCCAGGTTGGTCTGGTGAACGTCGCGGGCGAGGTCGAAGGAGCACAGATTGGCCTGGTGAACTTCGCGCGCAAGAACCAGGGCGTGTCCGTCGGGCTTGTGCCCATCGTGCTCGACGGCTATCACAGTGGGCTGCTTTGGTTCAGCGACCAGAGCGCACTCAATCTCGGCGCCAAGCTGGGAACGCGGAACGTGTATGTGGTCCTGGGCGCCGGCATGACCCGCGATCGCACCAGCAACGGCCGTCGCGAGTTCTCGTCGACCTTCGGCATCGGCGGTCATTTCACCCCTGTGCGCGGCCCCTTCTTTCTCGACGTCGACGTGATCGGGACCAACTTCTCGGATGGCGACGGGAACGATGAACATCGCCCGATCACCAGTTTGCGCCTGCAGGCCGGCTGGCAGATCGCCCGCTATTTCGCGGTTGTCGCCGGGCCCACGCTGAACGTGCAGGTCGCCCAGGACGACAAAGACCGCGCACCCCGCGGGGTCGGATGGGCCGAGCAGGTCTGGCACAGTGGCGACCACACCGTCCGCATGTATCCTGGCCTGATGGCGGGACTGCAATTCTAGGCGACGACTTCGGGGTAGTATCCGCGCGAGGAGATCCCCATGTTGATCGTCATGAAACCGCAGGCGACCACAGCCCAGATCGCGGCGGTGGTCGAGAAGATTCACGCGCTCGGGCTCGATGCCCACGAGATCCCCGGGGCCCAGCGGGTGGCTATCGGCATCACCGGGAACCGAGGCGCGCTCGACGCCGAGTCTTTCGCATCCTTGCCCGGAGTGGCTGACGCCATCCGTGTGTCGCAGCCCTTCAAGCTAGTGTCGCGCGAGGTGAAAGAGGAAGACACGGTTATCGACGTGGGGGCCAGCCGTCTGGGGGGCCCCGCTCTGGCCATCATCGCTGGTCCCTGTTCCGTCGAGTCTGAGGAACAGATCCTAGAAGTGGCCCGCGGCGTGAAGGAGCTGGGCGCCACCTTTCTGCGCGGCGGTGCCTTCAAGCCACGCACCAGCCCCTACGAATTCCAGGGGCTGGGTGAGAGTGGCCTCAAGCTCCTCGCGCTGGCGCGCGAGAAGACCGGGCTCAAGGTGGTGACCGAGGTCATGGACACCGACGATCTGCCGCTGGTGGCCGACTACGCCGACGTGCTGCAGTTGGGTGCGCGCAACATGCAGAACTTCTCGCTCTTGCGCCGTCTGGGCAAGCTGGGCAAGCCCGTGCTGCTGAAGCGCGGACCCTCGGCCACCATCAAGGAGTGGCTGATGGCCGCCGAATACATCGTCTCCAACGGCAACTACCAGGTCGCGCTGTGCGAGCGGGGCATCCGCACCTTTGAAACCATGACCCGCAACACCCTAGACCTGAACGCGGTGCCGGTCCTGAAGTCCCTCACCCATCTGCCCGTCATTGTGGACCCCAGCCACGGCATCGGCATGCGCCGCCACGTGCCGGCCATGGCCCGCGCCGCCGTCGCGGCCGGGGCCGACGGACTCATCATCGAGGTCCACCCCTGCCCTGACCAGGCTCTCTCCGACGGGCACCAGTCCCTGTCGCTGCCGGAGTTCGCTGACCTGATGCGCGCGGTGCGGGTCATCGCCGGCGCCATCGGGCGGCCGGTATGACGGGCGGATACGCCGGGACCGCCTCGGCCACTTCGCCGGCTCAGTAGACTTCTACCTCGGAGAGGTGGAAAACAGTCGTGGCCAGATCGGTCAGGCGCACGTAGCGTGCATTGGTGGGCGGGAAGTCCGCTTTCCACTTCTCGAATTGCTCTTTCCGTTCAGCCACCGCACGGAACTGGACGCCGTCCCGGCTGACCTCGATCCTCAGCGGCACCGCCCGCTCCTGGCAGCAGTCGGCACGGTTGTAGACGACCACACGGGAGATGCGTTGCACTCTGCCCAAATCGATGGTCGCATTCTGATTTGGGCCATCAATCGTGTGAAAGCCGAGGTTGGTCCGATCGCCGTCCACCAGCAAGCGGGTATCGCGACCATAGTCCGGGTGCAGAGTCACCACGGTGACCGGTCGGTGCAAGGCGAGATTCTGGCGAGCGGTGGCCTTTTCGATGGCGAGCGCCAGGCCTCCGATCGCAAGCAAGAGGGCGACCGCGATCTTGGTCCAGCGCATGAACAGCACGGCGCCCACCCGTCTCGTGTCGCGATCGAGCGGATCGCGCAATCCCTCGGCCAGACTGGCCATGGTACTCGCGGCGAGGCTTCGCTTGGCCGGGGGAAGCTTCGCGAGGAAAGACTCCCTCTGGTCGCCTAGGGCGGACGTGACGAGCCCTCGTTGCTCCTCCGACATGGCTCCGAGCAGAGGCTCTCCCAAAGGCAACTCGGCCAGCCGGGCCCAGTAGTCGTCGCCCGCTGGGATGGGACCCAATTCCCTGCCAGCCCGAGCAAGGTGTACCCGGATAAGCAGCGCGACGGCCGCGCAATCGAGCAGGAGCGCAGATCCCTCGCCCTCGCCCGACTCACCGAGCTGGCTAGCGCCAACCCGGGCGGCGCACGCGAACTGATACTCGTCCCAGCCGGGATAGCCAGCTGCGTACCTCTGTCGCATAGCGCTATCCATCCGCTCTTCCATCCAAAAGAATCGGCGTAACAGCCGCCCGAACCTGCTCGGTGCCCGGCTCGCGGTTGTCCCTGGCGCGACAGCCACCGTGGGGCTGGCGGCGCCGGCCCCTGCAACGCTTGATGCCGGCGCGGATGCCTGCGCGCTCGGCGCGACTTCCGCCGCGTGCTTCGGATCGTTGACGTCACCAATCATGGCAAGTCTCCTATACCCCGAATGAACGCAAGAGCCTAGCCCGTGTTTGTCAGCGACCGATGATCAACTCCCTCCGGATCACCAACCGACCTGATCTCTAGTCGCCGGTCGATGCTTCCTCACCCACGGAGGGAGCCAGCTACTCCCAGCAGGGGTAGCCCCGTTTCCATTTTCTTGCTGCCAAAGACGTCGTCTTGCGGGAGGATTGTCGTACCCGATCAGGCGTGGCGAGCACGCGGGGCGTAGCATGAAGACGCGCATTCTTTGTCTGGGCAACGAACTGGTTCGTGACGATGGTGTTGGGATTCGGGTGGGGCGAATCCTGGCATCTCTGCCTCTCCCGCAGGAGGTGCGGATCGAATTCACACCCCATCTGGGTTTCGATCTGTTGGAGGCTGTGCAAGAGTCAGAGCGCCTGATTTTGGTCGATGCCATGCATACCGGCCGGCAGCCCGGGACCTGCATCACCCTCAAAGGTGCGGCCATCGAGCGCTATGCCGCGGGCGCGGCAGTTTCTCACACGGTGGGCATCGCCGAGCTTATCAAGCTGGCGCAGCACCTAGCGCCGGACTGGCGCCGGGCTTCCATCTTTTTTGTCGGCATCGAGGGGCAGGCTTTCGACGAGTACGGAATCGATTTGACCCCCGCGGTCCGCCAAGCCATTCCCGAGGCTGTCACGCAAGTCCTTCGCGCGATCGGGGCGAGCGAAGCGCTACTCGCACAGGCAACCCACGCCAGCGCGCAGTATCTGGATCCGGCGCTCGCAACCATCCTGCTGGGCGAGCCGGGGCGTGGTCAGCGATGACCGGCGCCCCCAGGTTGGGGATTCACTCATCGGAATCGGTAAACCTGCCGGCAACCGCGACCGCCAATTCGTTCACGACCCGATCGGCATCCTGGGCACTGGGTTCGCCGGGCCCCAGGGTGGCGACCCCCAGGCCTTGCCCGCCGGTTTCGAAAAGCCGGCAGGATAGGATGACCCGGTTGGTGTCGCTAAGCCGTATGGCATCCACATCGGCCAGCGGCAACAAGACGCGTGTCCGCGCAACCATGTCGCTGGCGATGGCGGCGAAAGCGGCCAACCCTTCCTGCGGCATGGGTTCGCCGGCACTCGCGATGAGAAAGCCCTGTGTATCGGCCAACACGGCGGTGCGGGCTCCGTCGGGTTGAACCAGGGTGCGCAGGCTCGCCTCCATGTCGGTCCCCACTGTGTGCAATGCTTGTACGCCGGGCGTCGCAGCCGCATCGTCTTTGCTCGGACAACCACTGGCATAGAGCTGCGCCTCCAGATCCTTCTCTCGCCGACGCAAATAGGCCACTTCTTCGGTCAGCGCCACCAAGTCATGGACCCGGGCCCGCAGGTCCGCCAGTTCCGCCTGATCTTGCAGGAGCTCCCGCAGCCGGCGAGCCATCAGCTCCGCGTCCAAGCGCAGGCTCTTGTGCTCAGCCATGAGTCGTTCCAACTCCCCCGCGGCTTCGTCATGCAACCGGAGGTCCGCCACCTCATCGCGCAGCTTGCGGTTTTCCTCGAGGAGTTGCTCCAGGTCCGACAGCTTAGCTTGCGCGGCTGCGAGTTGTACCCGCGCCTCGCGCGCATCATCCTCGCGCGTGGCCAGCTCGCGAGCCGAAGCCTCCGCGTGGACCTTCTCCTCACGCAACATCGCATTCTCTTGGCGTAGCTGGTCCAACTCCCGCAACCGGACCTGGGCCTCCTGCCATGCTTCGCGCGCCGTGGCCGCACTCGACTCTACGGCCGCGAGGGCCTCGCTGACCACGCGATGCTTGGTCTCCAGGTCCCGACTCTGCGCCACCAGCTCATCACACTCGGCCTTGCATCGGGACAGCGCCTCTGTCAAGCGCTGGAGATCGGCGCGTAGGGCCACCTGCTCGGCCGCCCAGGTGGCCTGCGATGCTGATGCCCGGGCCTCGCTCTCTGCCACGACGGCTTCCAGCTTTTGCTGCCAGGCTGCCTCATTCTTGGCTTGCAAGACCGCAGCAAGGCTCTTCCCCTCCTCGGCCTGACGTAGGGATTCGGCCAAGGCTTTGACCTCGGCTTCACAGCGCTGACGCTCATCACGGGCTTGCGCGAGCTCACGCGCGGTTGCAGCCTGCGTCTCCTGGAACGCTCGGTCTCGTTCCGCGAGACGGAGTCCATCGGCCTTCTGCTCGTCCAATGCCTGTTGCAGCCGCCGCAGCTCGAGGTCGGCGAGATCCTTCTGTCGAAGCTGCTCGGCGCGCTGCCCTTGTAGCTGCTGCTCCCAGGCCTCGGCGGTCTTTTCTTCGCGCTCAAACGCCTCTCGATTGTTTGTTTCGGCGGCGCGCAATCGGTCGCTCAGGGTCTTTGCTTCGCTGGTCAATCGTTGGACGTCTGCGCGCGCGGTGTCGCGTTGGCGCTCCGCCGCACTGATTGCTTCACGGACCTCTGCACCCTGCTGCTCGGCAATCAGCCGGGCCTGGGTTTCATTCAACGTCCTCTGGAGCGCATCCACTTGGGCGCGCGCCCCGTCACACGCCTTCTGCGCGAGCGCTTGCGACTCCTGTGCCTCGCGACGGAGACGCGCCTCTTTTGCCAGCGCGGGGTCGGTCCCACGGCTGGGCACGGCCAACCAGCCGGCCAGGAAAAACGCCACGGCGCCTACGGCGCTGAGGAGGATGAGAAGGTACAAGGGCGACATCGATGCGTCCTTTAGCGAAATTCAATCTCGACCCGTCGGTTCTGCGGCCGGGCAGACGGGATGATGGCGCCACCAAGAGGTTTGCTGGCGCCGAAGCCTTGAGCCTCGATGCGCGCCCGATCGACACCCTGGGCCACCAGCCACTCCTGTGCGGCGCGCGCCCGCTGCCAAGACAGGAGGTTGTTGAAGCGTTCGGTTCCGATATCGTCGGTGTGCCCATTCAGACGGACGTGGAATCCGGGCCGTGCCGTCATAACAGCGAGCAAGCGTTCCAGGGTTGCTCGGGCGTCCTTGCGGAGAACCGCGGCGTTCCGCCGAAAGAGCAGGGCCGGCAGAGCCTCGGGGGGGTTGGCCGCGGGTTCGACCGGGGTTGGGAGCTCCTGCGCAACTGGGGCCGGCGCGGGAGCCAGCCCCACAGGAACAGCGGACGGCAACGCGGGCGCGCTTGGCGCGGGCACCACAGGCGCAGGCCTCACCTCATGGGCGAGGGTGCGGGGCAACACGATCGCGTCCAACACCACCAGATCGGCCATTCCGACAAGCAAAAGCATAGCAACGATGGCCGTTCGGGCGACGGGCGACAGACGTGAGGGTGAGGCCCCGGGCAGGCGATCGTCAGCAGTCACGCCTGCCATGGGTACGCCCGCGGAGGTCATTACGCTGCGGCTTGGAGCGCCTTGGCCACTTCCGTGCAGCGCCGCTTGACCTCGATGAACACCAAACCGAGCTTGGCATCCTTGGTGGTCAGCACCACCAAAACGGCATCCGGGCCCACGGCATTGAGAACGACGTAGCCTTTCTCACTGCGCACGTAGACCTGTTCCATGGTTGATGCCATCAGTTCGGTTGAGATACGCTCGCCTACACCCAGCATGGCTGCGGTCATGCCTGAAACCAATTCCTCATCGACCTCGCTGGGTAACACGGAGGCGACGATGAAGCCGTCAAAACTGACGACGGCGGCACCAATGATGTCGGGCGAGGCCCCTCGAAGGCCGCGCAAGATGTCTTGCATTTTCTCAGTACGCGAAGCCATGTCCTATCCTCCTAGATGGTTGGTGTTATCGGTTCTCGTCGCGGATTTGAAATCTGACTGAGCACTGGCCGACCGCGGACAGCGTGGTCACCCCGTAGTTGCGGCCGGAAAAGGCGCTCATGAGGCCTGCCCAGTATTCGTGGAACAGGTCACACAGGTTGGCGGTGCCAGCGACCTCACCCTGCTTGGACACCACCTTGCGAAGAGCGCAGTTGGGGAAGGTGAGGGCGATGGTGTTGCCCTCCTGCTCAACCTTCGCATCGAAGTCGAAGGCATTGACGAAGCGGCGGCGCAGCGCTGCCAAAAGATCGGCTGTGCTGCCGGCCTCGTACATCTCGGGCATGTGGGCTGCAGCCAACGTGCCGGCCGAGCGACCGACCGCCCTTTGCCCGCGCCCCATGATTTCTTTCAAAGCATCGGCCAGCGCCTTGAGGCGCACATGCGTGTCCTGCAGAGCCTCGTCATAGTCCGCCTGCGAAAGCTGAGCCACCGCGGGCGTCTGTTGCAGGAAGTGGGCGATCAAGGCGGCATTCTTTTCGATGCGGTGGAACGGGCGTTGTTCGATGGCGTCGCTGACCGTGAGACAGCGGGAGGGGCAAAGATACGCGCACGAGGTGCAGCCGATGCAATCGTCTGGACGCGCCACTTTGGCGATGTTTTCCGCGTCGTTGTGCTCGAACACATCCGTGGGACAGATGTCCACACACAGACTGCAGTCCCGGCAACCAGGCTCGTCGATTTGCACTGTGGGCATGGCTATCTCCTCACGTTGCGCACGCATGTGCCATTCTGGTTCACACCAATGTCCATGGGCATCTGGCCCACCCGATGGGTCGAGCAAGACAAGCAGGGGTCGTAGCAACGGATGGCGAACTCGACCCCATCGAGCAATTCTTGATCGCTCTTGCCCAGCAGGCTGCTCGCCGCATCCTTGATACTGGCATTGATGCTGGAGATGTTGTGTTGGGTCGCCACGACGAAATTGGCAGACTCGATCACGGCGTTCGCATCCACCTGGTAGTCGTGAATCAGCACGCCGCGCGGGGCCTCCACGTGGGCGACCGCGTGCCGTTTGAGCGCACCCGTCTTGCTGCGGACCTCGTCCGATGCAATGGCTTCGTCGTGCAGCAGGAGCGTTGCCTTTTCTGCGCAATGAAGCAGTTCCACCAAACGAGCCCAGTGTCCTGCCACGGTCTGCCGCGTGGGATTTCCGCAGGTTGCCTTGAATTCGGCCAGGGCCTGGTCCGCCAGCGGGGTACCCGTGACCTCGGCGCAATTCAAACGGGCGAGAGGGCCCACGCGATAGCTCCGGGTCGCGTCCCCCTCGCGCAACAGGACCTGCTTGCCGTAGCTGTACGGCAGGGCCTCCTCGGTCATGTGTTTCGCGTAGTCCTCGGCCGGAAAATCCAGCGCGACGCTGCCATCCGGCCTTCGCACGCGCAGGGTTCCGTCGTACAGATCGAGCGCGTTGCCCTGTAAAGTACCCATGTCATAGACTGCGAGCGGCAGACGGGCGAGGAGACTGGGATCCTTGAGTAAGGCCTGTTTGCCGGCGTCGAGCACCAACTTGGCCAGGTCCAGTCCTTCGCTGGTCAAGGCCTTGAGCGTCTCAACGTCATCCTTGGACAGGCCGCAGGACATCCCGCCGGCCACGGCGGTGACGGGGTGGGTGCCACGGCCGCCCACGACCTCGGCGATCTTCTGCCCGATGCTGCGCAGGCGCAGCGCCTTCTTAGCCAGATCGGGCGCGACCTCGAGCAGGCCCATGAGATTTCTCTTGGCCACCGGGCTGGATTGACCGAGAAAGATGTCCGGACCCGCCAGTGCGAAGAAGTGAATAGCGTGCGAGTGGATCATGCTGCCACAGTTGAGCAGCTGGCGCAGCAGCAGGGCCGTCCTAGGTGGGGGTGCCGAGAATAGCTTGTCCAGACACTTGGCCGAGACCAAGTGATGGGCATGGGGGCAGGTGCCGCAAATGCGCGTGGTAAGGGTGGGCATCAGCTCGGCCTGCATGCCCTGCACGAAACGCTCGAACCCGCGGAATTCGAGCACGTGCATGGTCGCAGCGCTGACTTTGCCGTCGTCGCCGATATCGATGCGCACTTTGGCGTGACCCTCGATGCGGGTCACCGGATCGATAGACAGGGTGCGGCTCATCGGGCGGCTCCTTGCTGGGAAATCCAGCGCCGAAGGAGAAACGTGGGTTTTTGGCGGAAGACCGGCGAAGCCATGGCGTAGGCGTAGTAGGTCTTGGCGCGCTTCTCGATTTCTGCCGTGATGTCGGGCTTGGGAATCTTGGTCATCATGGACATGCGCGTGGCGATCTCGGTGCGAATGTCCCGGTAGGGCTCCAGCACGATGGATTCGGACGGGCCCGTGCATCCCGAGCAGGGCATGCCTCGGGTGGGGCAAGCGCCGCGACAGCGATCCAGGGTGGCGCTGCCCATGCACAAGATTCCCTGCGAAAGAAAGCAGGTATCCTTTTCCATCGCGCCTTCATGCACGCGTCGCAGTTTCGCCACCTCAGTATGTTTCATGCGACGATCGCAGTGGAAGCACACGTTGTGGCGGCCGAAGTCAGGTTTGCTCTTGTGTAGAACAGCGGACAGGGCCTCGAACACGTAGAAGGCGTGGGGGGGACAGCCGGGCAGGTACAGGTCGACGGTGATGGCTGCATCCAGCGGCAAAACGCCCTCCCCCAGCAAGGCCGGGACATCCTGGTCGGGCACGAAATGGGTGGAGGTGGTGGGGTTCTTGACGAAGGCGCTTTCCGCCAGTTCGCTCTGCGTGTGGGCGTAGCCCGATCCCTGCGGTCCGCCGTACACGCTGCAGGTGCCAAAAGCCAAGATGGCGTCACAGCTGGCGCGCATCTTCTTGGCGCATTCAACGTCATGGTGCGTCCGGAGGGCGCCGGTGACGATACCCAACGCCGCCTTGGGGTAGTCTTTCACGTCCATCAAAATGGGCAGCCGGACGATGTCGATTTCCTCCAGCACCTTGAGCAGGCGCTCGTGCAGATCCACGATGGAGAGCTCGCAGCCCGAGCAGCCGGACAGCCATTCAAATGAGACCCTGACCTTGGCCATGGCGTCCTCCTAGCCCTGCAACACCAGTTCTTTGAGGCAGGCGTTCTCCCCCGCGTGGAGGATTTCCAGTTCGGCGCGCTTGCCCGTGATCTTCTGCACGTACCCACAGAACAGTCCGTGGTTCATCATGCATAGTGACTGTTTCTGTTCGTGGCCGTAGCGGAACAGCGAGCAACGGACCATGCAGTTGCGAAACACCAACTTGACGGCCTGCTTGCCGTCCTTTTCATAGACGAAGCCCGGCGCCGCCGCTGGTTTCCACGCCTCGAACGGCCAGATGATTCCCTTGGCCCTGAGCTCTTCACTCACCACGGCCAGAGCGGCAAGAATCTCTGGCTCCTGCCGGCTGACGGAGCTCTTGAGCCCCACCGTTCTTCCCGCCCGAAAGGTCACGGACTCCGCCCCACGGCCCAGGACCTGCTCCAAACCGTGCGACAGCGATCCCATGACGACCAACAAGCCTTGCAGTTCGTCTCTTGTCTCAGCCGGACCCATGCGAACCTCCAATCTGGACTCCCCCCCAATTGCCTGCGCGCCTAGTGGGAAGTCTTCTTTTCCANNCCCGCGCGCAGGGCCGCGAACCCCTTGTCCACCAGTGCCGAAGATGCGCCGGGCGAGCGGGGCATGCTGCGCGCGTCGCTGCGGCCGCTTTGGACGTGCGCATGCTTTGAATCTTGGGAGGGCTGCGCGCGTTGCATATTGTCGAACACAGAGTCGTCGATGCGGATGGCCGGAAACGATCCCGAGCGGCGATGCTTTCCCTGGGCACGTTCATCGAGCGAACGGACCGCTTCCATCAGGGCATATTGCCAATCGTTGCTGATCGTGGTTTCGATTTCGACGGGGAGTGGGGCCGTGCGGAACACACCGTCCTCCGCCGCGATGATCTCGCGCAAGGCGTCTTGCCCAACCAGCGGACCCCAGGACGCATGGAGCAACTTGCCCCCTTTGACTACGACTGTGCCCTGCATCCCGTGGGCTGTGATTCGCAAGGACGAGGTTCGCTGGGCAAGACAGAGCATTTGAATCAGATCCGCCGCGGAGAGGGCGGCGAAGGTTCCCGAAAGTCGATGACGACAATCGAGCGTTTCGTGGACGATCTTTAGGACGTCGTGCTGCTCAAATGGTTTGCGCACCAGGCGGAGACAGCCGAGGCCTTGCATCTTCTCCTGTACCTTCTGCACGTCCTGGCCCGTGAGCACGACGAAAAGCATCTCAGGAAACTCGATGGCGGCCCAGCAGACGAAATCAACCCCGCTCATCCCCGGCAGATCGGCGTCACAGACCAGCACGTCGATCCCGATGTCGCGAACAATCTCGCGAGCCACTTCTGCGCTGCTGGTAACCAGCACGTCGAAACGCTCGTTTCCGGAATAGAGAGCGCGGTGAAGGGCAAGGGCCGCCTCGCTCTCCCCGTTCACCACGAGAACTTTGGGACGCCGTCTAGCCATCTGTCTGTCGTTCGGTAACTGCCTCCCCGAAAGCGAAGAGAGTTTCCATCCTTCAGGTTTCTCAACTATTGATTGTCACCAAGTCACGTACCCCCGCTGGTGGGCACTCTCCCGCGCATTCATGTTCCAAGTTCAGCTTGGCGGCGGGCTGAGTGTCCCAGTTTGAGAGCACACCAGACACTGCGAGAGACTGGCGTGATGGCGGCGGGGGTGACGGCTCAGGTGTGAGAGATCGGAGAGCTCGTGGATTTGCGAGGATAGCTCCAAGGAGTCAGAAGAAAGAAGCCGACACCGTTCTCGCCAGAGAAAGGAACAACCGGCCCACTGTCGATCACGCAGCTTTCTTGCACGATGGGCGTCCCAAGTCAATAGGCTGCGAGCGTGGCCCAACCACAGACACGAGCGGGACAGGCGCGACATAGTCGGGACGATGGGAGTGGCGCCAGGCGCCACACCCGCCTCGCCTCCGCGCGCTCCGTCTGCCTGACTCTTCATGGCGGTCGCTCCGATCTGTTCCACACGATTTCTTGCTTCACCCGAAATCCTTGCACCAGGAATGGCTACTGTAGTCTCGGATACCTCACTCGACTTGATCGATTCCACGCACGCGCCTCCAAGCTCTTCGACAGCCCCTTCTTCGGTGTTCTCGCCCCCAACTTGAGTGACGCGATGGCCAAGCTAGTCCCTCGGAGAATTCGCATCATCGTCGACGCGCGGGCATGACTCACGACGAAAACCTGGCCTCGACGCGCCCGATGCCACCTGGTAGGTCCTGGGGGGATGAAGTTCTTCGTGACCTGCGCCAGGGGCACCGAGGGTGCTCTCCGCCGCGAGCTGGTCGTCCAGCGCATCCACGCCCCCCGCGGCGCTGCCGGGGGCGTTTCCTTCGAAGGCACCCTAGAAGATGGGATCAAGGTGTGTCTGTGGTCACGCGTGGCCATGCGCGTCCTGCTCGAAGTCGGCCGCTTTCCCGCTTCCGATGGCCGCACCCTGTACGCCGGCACGCGCGCGGCGGACCTCAGCCGCTTTCTCGACAGCAAAACCACTCTCGCGGTCACCGCCACCACCCACGAAAGTCCCGAGCTGCACCACTCAGGGTTCGCCGCCCTAAAGGTGAAGGACGCCGTGGTCGATGCTCTCCGCGACCGCCTCGGCCACCGCCCCAACGTGGACGTGAAGAACCCCGACGTTTGCCTCGTCCTGCACTTGCGCGGAAGTGACGCACGCCTGTTTGTCGATCTGGCTGGCGAGCCGCTCCATCGACGCGGCTACCGGGTGGCCATGGGCGAGGCCCCCCTCAAAGAATCCTTGGCTGCGGCGGTGCTTGCCCTGGGCGGCGTGCGGGCGGAGCAGCCCTTTGTCGATCCCATGACGGGCACGGGGACCCTGGCCATCGAGCATGCGCTGGCAAGCCGCAACATTGCCCCGGGCCTACGTCGCGCCTTCGGCTTCGAACGATGGGCTGACAAGGGCCATCTGCCCGTGTTCGCGCGACTCAAACAGGCGGCGCAAGAAGCCCGACTGCCCAAGGCCCCCTGCTCTATCCTGGCCCGCGACGTCTCGACCACGGCGATTCAGTCGGCGCGCCGGAATGCCCGCGCCGCCGGCGTGGCCGAGGACATCCTGTTCGAGGTCGCCGATGTCGCGACACCAGTGTCGCGCAACCCCGCCGGAACCATCTGCATAAACCCGCCCTACGGCGAGCGGCTGCCGGGGCCGGCGCCCGAGCCGCCGCTGGACCAGCTCTACGCCACCATCGCCCACACCCTAGACCTGATGCGCGGGTGGAGCGCGGTCATCCTGTGCGGCAACCCGCTGCTTGCACGCATCCTCCAGCGCAAGCATGAAATCTCGCACCGTCTGTGGAATGGCCCTCTTGAAGCGCGCCTGCTCGTGTACCGGCTGTAGGCTACATTCCGCTCAAGAAGCGCCACTTGTTGTTGGACGTTCGTTCCAACACGAACCTATGGCGATCGTTGACGCGGCGGTAGCGTTCGCCGGTTTCACTCTGCAGTTCGAATGCGCCGTTTAGGAATGCATCGACCTCGGCCCGATCGCCCCGCATGGTCACCCGCTGGTATTCGATGTCGTAGCGCAGAGACTGCACGCGCCCGAGGTGCCTCGTCAGAACCTCACGCAGGCCGTCGTAGCCGTAGTCATCGTTCGCCTGAGGCGTGCCTCCGTCCTCGAAGTACTCCTTCGACGCCAACAGCAGCAGTCCTTCAATGTTCTTCTCGATGAGGAGTTCCCGATATTGCTCGATTGTCTCGACGACAGCTAGGTTGTCCTCAGTAGCAGGGATAGTCGTTCCGGCTAGGTACCGCGTGTGACCGCATCCAGCCATGGCTGCTATAACCACGCCAGCCAGCGCACCGAGTCTTGAGGTTGTCATGCGTTCTTGGAGGGGATTAGCATCAATCGTTCCAGCAGAAAAGGCCCACGACGGTGCCCGTCCTTCGCCGCGCCCGGACCCACATGCGACTCTCTGGCCAGAAATGATCCGCCGCGCTGCCAAGATGACAGCGACCAGCCTATCGCTGAAACAGGCGATCGACGTTCTCCTTCTCCCAAGCAGAGGCTCGCGCGTAGTCGGAAAACTCGCGTTCCTGGGAGAGAAACTCGCGCGGATGGAAGCAGCGTCTTCTTCCACTCCGACGGATCTCATGTCTGCCGTGAAGCATCTCGTGGAACACAATCCATTCGACGAAGAAGAGCGGCACCTCGGCACGGTCGAGCGCGGGATGCACGCGAATGATGCGGTCCTCGACCGAAAAACTGCCCATCTTGATGGACCGCTGCTGTGCTCGGAAGACCGCCGGCCCCCAAGTGATGCGCGCCTGCAGCATCCCTTCGAAGTACCGCCGGTTCAGGCGATCGAAAATGTCCTGTAGATCGTGGACGCGTCCAGCCGGCCGTAGCCTAACCAGGCGCGGCCGGCGCGGCGCTTGAGAGATGATGTGCTCGTGACGCTCGATGAACTCCCCAAGAACTGCGGAAGCGCGCCGGTCGTTGTGGACCACGTAGCGCGCAACGGCCCGCGCAAGCCGAGGCTCGGCGCCGAGGAATATGCGGTGAATCCTAACCACGTAGGCCGCGGGCCCGCGCCGCACCGCCACGATACTGTAGCGATTGTTGGTTAATGTGAGGCGCAAATCGTGGCCCGGCGGCAGATAGGCAGCTACGGCCTGCTCCAGGCGAATCTCCTCCAGTGGGCGGCCGCCAGCGGGGAGCCTGACGACCCGACCCGGGTTCCTTGCCCGGGCGGCCCAACGCGACATAGGGGCCGAAGAACTAGCCCGTTCCTGGTCCGAATCCGCAAAGCGGAGGGTCAACTGCCGCGGATCCACCGAAGCCGAGCCAGCGTCCGCGGGCGTGGGGTCGTCGCCGTGAAAGAACATCTTGCTCAAATGTGTCCTCGTCTCATTCCAGAAGGTTCTGTTTCAGCTTTTGACTCCGCGATCGTAGCAACCCCCAAGCTGTGGATCAAAATTCTATCACTTTGAAGTTATTTGACTTTTCCTGTTGATAACTATTTCGACGTACAAGTAAGACATTGTCCTACCTTGTAGGGCAAACAGATCGCCGTCGTCTGCCGAACCAGCGCGACGACCAGCCCTACGGCTTGTGCGCGTCGGTGGTGTTGGGAAGCGGGGTCGTTTCGGGCACGACCTGCCGAGTCTCGGACGGCGCAGGGCCGCCCGCCGAGCCTGGCGCTGCAGCCTCTTCTGCCCCTGCGGAGACTTCGCCTATCCTCGGTTGTCGGCGGCTGTCGGCGGCATCCGGCACGGCATCGCCCGCGGCCGGGTCCGCGCCTACGCCTCGACCCTCTCGGCCGCGCTCTTCGGTTCGGGGCTCCGGCGTGCGGTCCTCTCGAACCGCGTCGCGGTCGGCCGCGTTGCTGCGTTCTTCCTCTTCCAGCATGGCGGCGACCTCGGCCGGCGGGCCGAGCTTCTTGCGGCGGCGCCTCCGTCGATCGGCGCGATCGCCCTCGCGATCCGCATCTGATCGGTCAAGCGGTACTTTCTGGCTGGGGGAACGCAACTCGAAATCTTCGAGCGCGAACGAGCCACGCGCCTTGACGATGATGCGCTTCTGCAGGCGCTTCTCCATGTCCTCCAGGTAGGCGTGGTCCTTGGTGGCCAGTACCTCCGCGACATCCGGGTGCACTTCGACCAGCACCGTGTCCCCTTCGATCAGGTTGCCCTGGCGCCTCAGCTCGCGCAGAAGCTCGTAGGTCACGGTCCGACGGGACTTGGTGTATCCCTTGCCTTCGCAGTGTTCGCAGGGCTCGGTCAGGGCGTGCAGGAGCGACTCCCGCGTTCGCTTGCGCGTCATTTCTATCAAGCCCAACTCGGAAATGCGGGTGACCGCCGCCTTCGATCGGTCGCGACGCAAATGATCATTGAAAGCACGCGTGACTCGCTCGCGGTTGGACGCGCGATCCATGTCGATGAAGTCGACCACGATCATGCCGCCCAGGGACCGAATGCGCAGTTGCTCAGCGACCTCGCGACAGGCTTCCAGGTTGGTCTGGGTTATCGTATCTTCCAGGTTCTTCTTGCCAACGAAGCGGCCAGTGTTGACGTCGATGGCCGTCAAGGCCTCCATCTCGTCGACGATGAGGTAGCCGCCTGACTTGAGCCACACCTTGCGCTCGAGCGCCCGGTCGATCTCGATCTCGATGCCGTAGCCGTCGAAGATGGGCTCCGGTCCGTCGTAGAGATCGATCTGCCCGGTGAAGTCCGGCATGAACGCCGCAATGAACTTCCTGATCTTGTCGTATTCGGCGCGGGAATCGATGATGAGCTTGGCCACCTCGGGCGTGAACATGTCGCGTACCGTGCGCAGCAGAAGATCGAGATCGTTGTAGATGAGCGCGGGACAGCGGCTGTTCCCGGTACGGCGAACAATCTCGTTCCACAGCNNCTTGATGAGGAAATCCATGTCCGCGCGAAGATCTTTCTCCGGCACGTTCTCCGCCACGGTGCGCACGATAAAGCCCGTCCCCGGGGGCCGCATCTGATCGATGATCTCGCGCAGGCGGCGCCGTTCCTTGTCCGAGGAAATACGCCGCGAGATTCCCACATGTTCAACCGTCGGCATGAACACCAAGTGCCGGCCCGGCAGGGAGACATAGCGTGTTGTCCGGGCGCCCTTGGTGCTGATGGGTTCCTTGGTCACCTGAACCACAATCTCCTGACCCTCTCGCAACAGATCTTCGATGCGCGCCCCGCCCGGCGGCCCCGCCGGCTCGTTGTCTTCGTCGTCGTCCTGGGCAGCACCTCTGCCTCGTCCCTCACCCGCGGAAACCAACCGGCGAAGGTCGTCGGGCGTCCCGCGCACGTCCGAGACGTGCAGGTAGGCAGACTTCTCCAAGCCGATGTTGACGAAAGCGGCCTGCATCCCCGGCAGGACCCTATCCACCCGGCCTTTGTAGATGTTCCCCGCGATGCCCCGTTCTTGTTTGCGCTCGATGTAGAGTTCAGCCAGCAGGCCGTCCTCCACCAGTGCAACGCGAGTCTCGGGTCCGTCCGCGTTGATGACAAGAAAGCTGTCAGTCATTTAGGGACTGTGAAAAACCGGCATCTAGGTTCGACAACCATGACGTGAATGTCAGGGAATGAGACCATTGGTGTCTCGTCGTCGTAGTGCGTATAGCATGAAACCATCAAAAGATTCAAATAGTTCCGAAGCAAGAAGGGGTTCCTGTCCGGGGCGGCACGAGGGTTGCTAACCGTGTTCGGCAGGCAACGAACGGCGGCACAAACTCCGAGAGTTGCTCCTCCTCCCAACACACCGGCGCAAGTCGGTGTGACCTGTACTCGCGGTTGAGATTCTTCAACCGCTTAACATATCTAGCCAAGCTTAGCCAGCCTCGCTTACCAGTTTTGGCAGCCCTCGTGGACAACCACGGGGGCTTTGCCGTTTTGGGCCTGTGAGGAGCGAACCCCTTCAGGGTTCCCCTTTCAGAGTCACCGCTGCACACGTTAGCGAAAAAGGCTGACGTGCAGGTAGACATAGGCGCCTACGAAAAGCAGCGCATCGATGCGATCGAGGATGCCGCCGTGGCCGGGAATGGACCGGCCAGAGTCTTTGACCCCCGCCGCGCGCTTGATGAGGGACTCGACCAGATCGCCCGCCGGCCCAAGTACGCCGGAGACAAGACCGATTGCCACACGGTCACCGATCGAAAGCGCAGGCATGAAGACCCACCCTGCCACGAATGTCACAGTGAGACCAGCTGCGAGTCCTCCCACACCGCCTTCCACGGTCTTACCCGGAGAAAGGGTCGGCGCCATCTTGTGCCGCCCAAACGCCCGGCCCACGAAATAGGCACCTGTGTCGTTGGCGAATGTCACCGCGATGGCCAGCGCGACCCAAGCCGAGCCAAAATTGCGGTGCAGGAGAGGCAAGGCTGCGAGCAGTCCACCGATGTAGAAGACGCCAAATTCCGCGGCATAGAGCCGGGCCCCTGCGGCTGGAAGGTCAACCGCGCGTACCAGTATCAACATGGCTACGGCCAGCGTGGCGGCCAAGAACCACAGCGCACCCAACTCAGGCCGGAAATAGAGCGCCAGATACAACCCCGCACCGACCAGCACGACACCCGTGCGCTCGGCCCCAGGCCGACCGGCCATGGTCATGGCTGTGAACTCGCGTAGGGCCTGAACAGCCACCACCAGACACAGAGCCGCGATGCCGAGGGGCTCGCGCCAGAACACGAGCACGCCGACCACGGGCAGCGCCACCAAGGCCGAGGCGATCCGGACGAGCAGGTTCTTCTGGTCCGGCTTCACACCCTAGACCTCACCCGAGGCGCCGAAGCTGCTCTCCCGTGCGGCCGAAGCGGCGCTCGCGTCCTCGGTACGATTCGAGGGCACGCACAAACTCGTCACGCCCAAACTCGGGCCAATAGGTGTCGGTGAAATACAATTCCGCGTAGGCCGATTCCCAAAGCAAGAAGTTCGACAGCCGAACCTCCCCGGAGGTGCGGATCAGCAGGTCGAGCTGGGGTAGACCAGCGGTCTGCATGGCCGACTGGAAGCACTCCTCGTTGACATCACTGGGCGAAAGCGCGCCCCGCTTGACCGACTCGCACAGGGCGCGGGTGGTGGCGATGATTGATTCGCGGCCACCGTACGAGAGCGCGAGGCACAGGGTCATGGCTTGGTTGCCAACGGAATCGCGGACCAAAGCATCAAGCGGCTCGCGCACCAAGCCGGGCAGCCGGTTCACATCTCCGATGGTGACCAGCCGGATGGAGTTGTCCATGATCTCGGCGCGTTCCGTGATGACGTATTCGCGCAGAAGTCGCATCAACATCGCGACTTCCTCGGGCGGACGAAGCCAGTTCTGCGCCGAGAATGCGTACAGCGTCAGGGCCTTGACCCCGATCTCGCGCGCGGTTCGCACCACCTCGTGTACTGCGTTCGCTCCCCGACGGTGGCCCTCGATGCGCGGCAGCCCCTTGTCCTGCGCCCATCGGCCGTTTCCGTCCATAATAATTGCAACGTGTCGCGGCAAGGCAGTAGGATCGATAGGCATAGACGATTCCGGGTACCACAGGAATGGGCTTGCTTCAACCTCCCGCGCAAGTCTGCGGTAAGAAAACGGGTTTGTAGGCTGCCACGGAATCGTCTACCCTTCGGCAAGAAATCCTCTTGCGAACCACAGGGCTCGACGAAGCCACAGGAAGGTGATTGCCATGAAAACGCGTGAAGATATCGAGTCTTACCTGCTCAAGCTTGGCGTCACCCATGAGGACATGGGCAACAACGTCTGGCGCATCAAGGACAACGGCTTCGAGAACCTCCTGGTCTCCTTGGCCGGCCCCGTAGTGGTGTTTCGGCTCAAGGTGATGGAACTGCCCCGGGCCGGGCGGGAAGCCCTCTTCGAAACCCTGCTCAGGCTCAACGCCAAGGAAATGGTCTACGCCACCTTCGGCGTCGACGGCAACGCGGTGGTGCTCACGGATTCGTTGCCGTTGGAGGATCTGGACTTCAGCGAGCTTCAAGCAGTCGTGGACGACATGGGAATGGCCATCAGCAAGCACTATCCGACGCTGTCGAAGTTTCGGGCGGCAGCCTGAACCCTAGCAAGCGCCCGTCAAGGAAGAATCAGTCATGGGAATATTCTCGCGGCTCGGAACTCTCATCAAATCGAACCTCAACGATCTCATCTCCAAGGCGGAAGATCCGCAGAAGATGCTGAACCAGCTCGTCGCCGACATGCAAAACCAGCTTGTCGAAGCGAAGAAGCAGGTGGCGGTCTCCATCGCGGACCAGAAGCGCCTGGAAAAACAACGCGATGAGCAAACGGAGCTGGTCCAGGAGTGGGAACGCAAGGCCATGCTGGCGGTGCGCGCCGCCGACGACAACCTTGCGCGGGAGGCACTCAAGCGCCAAAGCGAGCATGCGGCCCAGGCGGCGGAGTTCACGAAGCAGACGCAGCTACAGAAGGACGCAGTGGAGAAGCTGAAGGACCAACTGCGAACCCTCAACGACAAGATCGAGGAGGCCAAGCGGAAGAAGAACATACTCATCGCGCGCCAGAAGCGCGCCGAGGCGCAGAAGGCGATCCAAGACACCATGCAAGGTCTGTCGGACACCAGCGCCTTCGACACCTTCGAGCGCATGGCGCAGAAGGTGGATCAGATCGAGGCCGAGTCTGACGCCTCGGTGGAGTTGGGCAACGAGCTGACGGGGGACACCCTGCAACAGAAATTCAAGGCCTTGGAATCTGGCAGCACCGGCACCGACACAGCGTTGGCTGAGTTGAAGGCCAAGATGGGCCTT
>PMIX01000437.1:25078-34040 GCA_003158395.1 Myxococcales bacterium
GCCGGCGGGCTCCCCACGCGACAAAAACCCTGAAAAAAAACCCATACCAGCCGAGTATTTAGGCCATGGCACTCACGGTCCTGCTGGTCGACGATGACCCGATGGCTCGGAGTACCATGGAGCGGGCCATCCTCGATGATGCCAGGCTGAGACCCTTCGGGCCCAGGGTGGTGCACGCGGCGAGTGGCGAGCAAGGCCTCGCCATGTTCGTAAACGAGCGCCCGGAGATCGTTGTGACCGATCTCATCATGCCTGGCATGGACGGCTTCGCGTTCTGTCGGTCGGTGCGCGAAGCCCCCTTTGGAAAAGATGTCGCGCTTATCGTGATGTCCGGCATCTACAAAGATCCCTCTTTGGCGCTGAGCCTTAACAAGGACGTCCGCGCAACCTTCTTGTCGAAGCCGTTTTCCCGGACTGAACTTGTGGAGGCGATGCTCGCTTGTCTGGGCGTGCCGGGCCGAGCCACGGCCTCAGGGGTGCACGCCACGCCTCAGCCACTGCTTGCGACGTCACCGCCCGTCTCCGAAGGCCGGGCCGTCTCGTTGGGAAACACTCCGCGACCGGTCGTCACGGTCCCCCGCTCGCCGACACCCGGACCCATTCTTCACCTTGCAGCCGGCTCTGCGCGCATCCCCACGCGCGGCCCGAGCGCACATCCCACGCCGATACCTGCGGCGCCCCCGGCAGCCGTGACGAATGCCACGGAAACCGTGCGCCTTTTTCCCCCTGCTCCTTCCTTGCGACCGGCGCAAGCGACGTCAGGATCACTGGCTGATCGAGGGATTCCCAAGCTACTCTTGGACCTGGTGCACGGGGGCCAGACCGGAACGCTCGCTCTGGCACGCGGCAAGGTGCGGAAGGAAATTTACTTTCGCGAAGGGAAGGCTGTTGCAGCCGACTCGAATCTGCGTCAGGAGGCCCTGGGAACCCTGCTCTGTGCCAAGGGAATCATCGACCAGCGGCAGCTCGCTTACTTGCTCGCGGAGACCAAGGCCCGCGGCCATAGGATGGGAGCGGTGCTCATCGAGCTCGGCTGGCTGACGCCCGAGGAGGTGCTGCAGTGTCTGGCTGCGCAGGTTCGCAAGCGTATCTCCGACTGCCTGCGCTGGGACGAGGGAAGCTGGACTTTGGTTTCCGGCGACACCTTCAGTGACCGAATCATCGAGCATGATCTGGACGTCGAACGCATCATCTTCACGGGGCTGCTCCGCACCGCCACGCCCGAGAAGCTGGTGGGCCGCTTTGACGAGAACGGTGCCCGCGAGGTAAGGCTCGCGAATCGTTTTGCCAATCATCGCGCGGGCTTCGAGGCGGTGTTCGGAGCCGATATCACGCAAGTTCTGGCAGCCGGGGCGAGCGTGGGCTCGCTGGCGTTGCGCGACGACGCCCATCTGGTCATTGCCGCCATCGACTCGCTGCTGGAAACCGGCCTCGCTGAACTGAGCGACCCGACCGGAGAGCCCGAAGAAGCTCCCGTGCCCAACGCGTGGCAGTCCTCACTCTCGTTGGAGAAGCTAGGGAACGAGATCGGCAAGCGCATCGACGCCATCCGCATTGACACCCCCGATGAGCTGTTCAGTCAGGTGCCGCAAACCGCAACGTCCGCGCCAGAGGCGCGAGATGGCTTCTCTGAGGCTGCCACCCAACGAGACTCCGGCGCCCTGAACCTCGCCTCACGTGCGACCACCATCGCGCCGGAAAAGGAAAGGGCGGGCAGCGGCTCCCTGTCGGCTGACCGCAACCCACCCGGCGAGGCTTTCCGACAGGCCATCCAGCGCACCTACCTGACAATCCGTGGCCAGAACCTCTATGAAGCGTTGGGCGTGTCCCGCGAAGCCCAGACCGCGGAGATTCTTGCCGCCTGCGCGGCCAAGTCCGCCGAGTTCTCACCTGCCGCCGTGGCGGAGCTCGATCTTGGTGCCGCTGATCGGGCCAGGCTCGATGCTCTGCGCACAGCCATCGAGCACGCCGCCGAGGTTCTCGCCAATCCGCAACTGCGGCAGGCCTACGACCGAACCCTGGCGCCTTCCTCGTCGGCCGAGACGGATCCTTTCGGTGCCGAGCTGGCTTTCGGCGAGGGCCTGCGTCTCTTCAAGGTGGAGAAGGCCGCCGAATCCCTGCCGAAGTTCGAGGCGGCGGTGCGCGCCCGGCCGGACCAGGCGCTCTATCACGCCTATCTGGGCTGGGCTCAATTTGTCACTTTCGGTCGGCCGTGGGCCGGCCGGGCCCGCGACGCCCTCCAGTACGCCCTTGCGCTCGACCCCGACTTGGCTGAAGCGCACGCCATGCTAGGCCAGCTGGCAGCAGCGGAAGATGATGCCGCCATGGCCTGCAGGCATCTGGAGCGAAGCCTGGAACTGCAGCCAATCCAGCCTGACAGCGTTCGGCTGCTGTTGCAGGCCTATCAGCGACTCAACGACCCTAGGGGCGCGGAGGCCTTCCTACGCAAGCTCGTCGCCGCCCTTGGTGATCGTGCCCCGCCCTTGCGGCGACGCCTGTGGCGCGAGCTGGGCAATGTCTACGAGAATCAACTGGGCGATCAGTTCTCCGCCCGCATCGCGTATGACACGGCGGCGCGCCTCGCTCCGAACGACATCGACATCTTGCGAAAGTCGCCTGAGACGAACGCGGAGGATCCCACGCGCTGGCGCGAAATAGCGCGTGCGATGACGGCGGAGTGGCAGCTCCATCCCGAAGACGGCCGCGCGGGAGAACGGCTGGTGGACCTGTACCTGGAGCAGGGACTGCAGGACGCGGCTGAGATCGCGGCAGCGGCCATGGTGCTACGCGGGTTGGGTGACGACAAAATTGCGAAGCTGGCCAGCCAAAACCGTCCCACGGTCTTGCGTCGGATCTCGACCGGGCTCCCGGCCGATTGGCCTAGCCGCATCGGCTACAACCCCGAGTTCGCGGGGGCTGAATCGCTGGTCGCTCTTTTGGCCGATTCCGGGGTTCTCCCACCCGTCACGACCGCAGAGATGGGCCTCGATAGCGAGGCACCGGTTCCGCCCAACCAGCAGCCGGCGCCGTTCCGTCGTGTTCTGCTCTACATCTGCGACCTTCTTCAGATGCAGGAGCCCCCCGTTCTGCGCCACCAGGCTCTGCTGGGTGATGCACGCATGGCCTACCTGCAACCGCCTGCCCTTCTTTGCGGCCCGATGCTTCTTGAACACACCGACTCCGTGGAGCTCGGGTTCAGGCTAGGCCGCGCCCTGGCACTGGCCAGGGCAGGACGGCTCGCCGGCTCGGCGCGTTCGGGTAGCCAGTTGCACGCCTATGTCGTGGCCGCTCTCGCCACGGGCCGCGGGTCGCCGCGCCTCGAGGGACCAGGCTTGGAGAGCGCGCAAGATGCCATCGCCGGTCTCGATGTAGCTGCGCGCATACGCATCGCGGAAGTCAGCCAGCGATTGGCGCGCAGATACGGGTCCATCAACCTGACTGCCTGGGCCAGGGGCCTGAGCGGGATGGCCTCACGCCTGTCGCTGGTGATCTGCGCCGATTTGCTGCGAGTTGGACACGCAACCGCCCAAGAGGAGGGCCAGGCTGCTCTCGAGGACCTGCTGGCGTTCTCTCTATCGCTCGAGCATCTGGACATTTGCGAAGAGATCCGCGCCGGCAGTGCCTAGTACCGGCTGCGGGGACTTCGGGATGGACCACCCACCCTCCCCGAGCCTCGGGCTTCGCGCGCCCGATTGCGCAAAGCGTCTTTGAAAAACTAGGCCTTGTTTCTCGCGACTCTGCTCGTAATGATTGTCCCTGGCCCCTAAACCCTGTTATAGGGTGAACAAAGGCAGGCTGTTAGGGGGGAAAATGCGGAGCGCTCCGGGGCCGCAGCAGGGCAGAACTGGCCTTGTCCGTACTGCTAGTAGCACCGAGAAGTCCGGAGAGGAAGAATAAGAATGATGGCCCAAAGTCAGACGCACACGACGGCACGCTTCAATGGAGTCAAAGTTTTTTCGGCCACGATGGCCCAAGAGCGAGAGAACCTTGGCGAAAAGGTTACCGCCTGGATTCGCGAACACCCGCAGTGCCAGGTGGTCGACACCATCGTGACCCAGTCTTCAGACGAAGCGTTCCACTGCCTCGCCATCACCGTCTTCTACCTGGAAGACCGGCAGGCCAAGTAGACTTCTCCCGGGCCCGACAGGGCGGCGGGCGGATGGAGGCAGGATGGTCGTAGTCCATCCTGTGGTGTGGGTATCTGTCCGCCCACGAACCCGAACGAGTGACTGACTGAGCCGCCTCCCCTCTGCGACCACGTGAGGAGCGCCAAGGCGGGCGCTGCCGCGACGAGCACGGTCAAGATGGCCGTCGAGAGTAGTACCGATTGCCGAGGGCTCGACCCGGGCGTGGCCACCCGCCTGGACAGGCGCTATCATCGCCGTACAAACATCAGCAAGGGGGCGAAATAGTTTCGACGGAGGTAGCAAAACTCAGGTCGCGTGCCGAGGACGCCCGAGGCCTCGTAAAAACGGGCAACAAAGAAACGCGAACGACAACTCGTTCGCTATGGCCGCCTAAAAAACGGACCATACCACGACCCCAGGGATTGCCTGCGACCTAGGGAAGTGGCCATTTAGCGGGCTTGGTGACCGGGCAGAGTCTTCCGGCCTGGTCGCGACACACAGGGAAGGCTGGTTTGCGGGACGCCCGGCCGGCGGGCCAACCCGGAAACGAGACTCAATTCGCCGGACACGCACGTAGTGGCTTGAGCAGCGCGCCTTCGGACCCGGGGGCAGTACCCGGCGCCTCCACAACGCAACAGCTCTTATTTGTTCGCTTTTTTCGGCTCGTGTAGCAAACGATGTAGCAAGAACTCCCGCTGGCTGCGTCCTCACCATGGCCGTGGAGGTGACGGGCTCGATGACGCCATCAGGACCGGCCGGCTCATCGTGGGGTGGTAGGTCCAGCTTCAGCTTCAAAACCTCCCTGCACTTCGCCTCCCAGGTGAAGGTTGTGTACATGTCGATGGTTTCCGCGCGCGGGTTGTGGGTCATGGTGACCAGGATCTCTTTGCGACTCGGAAGCGCAGCTTGAAGGAATACTCCCTTGGGCCGCTCGGTTTCTCTTCGTATGCGTTCCCATCGGCTTCGGCCGGCGTTGTTGGCAGCCGTCCTGCTGCTGGTTGGCTGCGACCATGTCACCAAGCACGTGGCCAAGATGGATCTCGAAGGCCGCCCACCACATGGCCTTGCGGCAGGCATCCTGGATTTGCGCTACACCGAGAACACCGACTCGGGGTTCGGCCTCTTGCGTTGGGCGTCGTCCTCCGTCCGAACTCCTCTGCTGACCACAATGCAACTCGCCGGCGGACTGGCGTTCCTTCTTCTGAGCCTTCAACGCCGGGTGTCCCGGCCGGCATGCCTCGCTCTCTTGTTGCTCGCAGGCGGGGCACTTGGCAACGGCCTGGATCGCCTGATCCATGGCCACGTCGTCGACTTCGTCCACGTGGTTCACTGGCCCGTCTTCAACATGGCGGACATCTACATCACGGTCGGCGGCATCCTGCTGGCGGTGGCGCCTCGGCGTGCCTCGCCGAACGTGCCCGCGCCATCGTCAGCCTAGCGAGGGTCGACCAGGAGCAGGAGAACCTGGCCGCTGGCGGCGCCAGCATGAGTGTCGATCCGATCCTTTCCGACCAGAGACTCGCTGAGGCGGTACGCCGCCTGCGGGATGCCTACGCTCCCGAGCGCATCTACCTGTTCGGTTCCAAGGCGCGCGGCGACGACGGTCCGGATAGCGACTACGACCTGCTGGTTGTGGTCCCAGATAGCGTCGCCCCGCAGGCACGGGCCAGCAAGATCGGCTACCGGGCTCTGCGCGGGACCGGAATTGCCGCCGACGTCGTGGTCTGCACACATGGCTACTTCGAGGCGCGGGTCGACCTTCAGGCCTCGCTGCCGGGTATTGTTCTGCGTGAGGGCCGCGTGCTTCATGCCGCCTGACCCTGCACGGACCGAGCACGATGACGGAAGCCTCACGCCTCGAAGCTGACTTGATCGAAAAGCCCGGCCGCGCGTTCCCAGCCTTCGCCCTTGCAGCCGAAGTGGCCGACGACTGGCAAGCCGAGTGCGTGCGCCCTGCGTGCCACTACCACCGGCAGCTTGCCTTCCAAGGAGGAGGCATCCAGGCGGCCCTCGCCCGTGACCACGGCCTCGCAGCCGCGACACGCGTCCTCGAAGCCCAGCACGTCAAGGATCCGCTCGGCGCCCTCTACCAACTCGGCACCCAGCGACGCCAGCTTCGCCCCCAGCCCGCCGGCCGCACCAGTTCTGGGTCCGCGTGGCAGGCCGAGCAGGGATAGCCGCTGGGTGAGCACCGGGATGTCCTCGGGTCGCGCACCCTTCTGGGGACCGTAGATACGCGCGGCATCGAGCAGATCGGTGGTGACGTCGCAGAAAACCGTGGTGGGCGGCAAGGTCAACGCGGGCCAGTCACGTCCGCCGTCCACGGTGGCGCTGCCCCCCAGCCCCAGCCAGATGCGAGACGCATTCCTATGGCGCGCCAGCAGATCGCCCAGTCCGCGACTGGAAGCCTTGAGCGGATCCAGCCTATCCAGCCCTGCCAGGCCGATCACCTTGGCGCATTCCAGTGCCACGGTGCCATCCGCAAACAGCAGCACTGGCACACTTCGGATGCGGCCAAACGGGTCCGCAGCCGGCACATGATTGATGTCGCCGCCCAACCCCTGCTGTACACATTCGATGAAGCCGTCGCCACCATCGCTGAGCGGGAGCAGGCGATCGCCGGGACCGGCGAGGCGCTGGGCAGCTTGCAAGGGGCTCATGGTTCCCTTGAAAGCGGTGGGCGCGATCAGGCGCATGTTGCGTTCACCTACCCTTCCAGGGATCGCCCGGAAGACGTCCGATAAGTTCGCGCCACACAAGATCGAAAGACACGTCGAAATCCCAAGTTCGACCGCTCGCGAGCAACGGCGTGACAGCTGCGGTGATGAAGTCCTTGGGAATCATAGGTCCGGCTCCATGATTGCATTGACGGCGCGCTTCCAGCGATCGAGACGGTGCGCACCCGCTGTCCCTCTCGCGGCTCGACCAGGTGGGACGCCTCCAGGTCCGCCGCGTGCAGGGCCATGACCGACAGGTACATTTGGGCGGCGTCCGTCCGGCTGCGCCACGACTCGCGGGGCTTGGAGAATCCCACGTGCCTACCCCAACCCCAACTTCTCCAAGTCCGGAGTCGCTACGTCCACGTGACGTCGAGGGCCTTGCGAGGTGGAATGGCTGCGTACTCGTGTTTCGCATAGCCGAGCAGCGTGGCGGCGTGGGCCTGGCGCCCCTCGGGGATGCCGGCCAGCTTGACTACGGAGGGGGACATGCTGAGCGCGATTTGAAGATACCCGGCCCAGCAGGTGCCGAGTCCCAAGGCCTCGGCGGCGATCTGAATATAGGTGACCGCAATGGTGGCCGCGCCCGGGCCAGTGGGATCCGAGGCAGGCGTGTGGGCCAAAACCACGTGAGGAGCGTGGCGCAGGATCAGATCCTCGCCCTTTTCCCAGGCCACAAGAAAGCGGGCGAAACCGAAACGCTCGGCCAACGGGTGTTTCTGCTCCACCAGCGTGCGTGCCCATTCCAGCACGCCCGCCGCAAGCCTGTGGACGGCATCAAAGCCGCTCACCACAATCCAGGCCACCGGCTGACGATTGATCCCCGAGGGTGCGAAACGGGCGCTATCCAGCGCACGCGCAATGATCTCGCGCGGTTCGGTATGTGGCGTTGCCCGGCACCCCTGGGGCGTCGCTCGGTTGGCTGTACAGCTCGCGCTGCAACTTGCGCCAGCGCTGAATGAGCGCCCGCATTCTCATGGTCTGGCTGACCCCGACTTTCTCGTCCCCATCGGCCTCTGCAGTCCTGCATCTGTCACACTCGACTTGAAGAATCGCTCCAAGCAGGCATGAGTGACCCAGTCATGACAAGACCGCTCGCCGCCACCCACGATAGCGACAAATCCGATGCGACCCTGGTCCACGCTGCCCTCCAAGGGGACCGAAGCGCGCTGGAACAGCTTATCCGACGCCGCCAAGGCTTCGTCTACAGCTTGGCCCAGCGGATGAGCAGCCGCGATCTCATGACCCTGGAAAAACGCGGCGGCCACTGGTGGCTGGTCGCGGACCACTTCTCGCCGTCCCCTGGCTAGTACCGATGATCGAGGCCATTCTCTTTGACTTCGACGGCCTGATAGATGACACCTAGCCGCAGGCTTGCGACGCTGCTCTCCGTCGCGCGCCCAGTCTTCGACCTCGGCAGGTGCCAATTGCCGACCACGGCCCTGCCAGGTAGACACAACCCATGTCAGGTTCCGCCGATGCGCTCGTGAAGGCGCTGCAAGCCGCGCGCGAGTCGTCGATCGTGGTTACGACCGGCGCGGGAATCAGCCTGGCCAGCGGCATCCCGACCTTTCGCGGTCAGGATCCCGGCGCAGTGTGGAAGCGCGATGTGACCGAACTGGGCACGTTTCGCTATTTCCGCGAAGATCCGGCTGGCTCATGGCGCTGGTACATAAGCCGTTTCGATCTTGTGTTCGCTGCGCGCCCCAATGCTGCGCACCTGGCCCTGGCAGCGCTGCAAACCTGGCAGCGCGCCGCAGGCGGCAGCTTCCTCCTCATCACCCAGAACATCGATACCCTGCACGAGCAAGCCGGGTCGCTCGACTTGGTCAAGGTACATGGCAGCGCCGACCGGGTGCGCTGCGTGAGTGAAGGCTGCCGCTTCGGGGCGCCCAAAGGATCGCTGGCGCGCGCGGATGTGGATCTCGCCGCGTTTGTGCGTGACCCGGTGGTGGAGAATCTGCCCCTCTGCCCCGCCTGCGGTTCTCTGCTCCGCCAGCATGTGCTGTGGTTCGACGAGTGCTACGACAGCCACGCCGACTATCAGTGGGATGGCGTTTGCGCCGCCGCTAACGACGCCGAGCTGTTCATCTTCGTGGGCACCAGCTTCTCGGTGGG